>JAGNVG010000096.1 GCA_017986605.1 Limnohabitans sp. | reverse complement strand
CGCTGGGTCAGGCGGCTGTGCAGGTTGATGCGCATGGCGTCGCGCCAAGAGGCGCGGGCCATCACGCCGCCGCGCCCGGTCATCAGGTCGTGGCCTGTGAGGCCCGTGATGGCGTGGACCTCGTCGGCCAAGAAGCCCTCAACGCCAGCGGCGCAAGGCATGAACAGGTTCAATGAATTCACTCAAATACTCTCAAAGGGTTTTGCGCAGGTTCGCAGGGGCGATCTTCAGGGCTTCGCGGTACTTGGCTACCGTGCGACGTGCGCAGTCGATGCCTTGCTCTTTCAGCATCTCGGAAATCTGGTTGTCAGACAGGGGTTTGGCGGGTTTTTCAGCGGCGACAAACTGCTTGATGAGCGCCCGCACGGCGGTGCTCGATGCGGCGCTGCCGCTGTCGGTGCCCAGGCCCGAGCCAAAGAAATACTTCAGCTCAAACGTGCCTTGCGGCGTGGACATGTATTTGGCCGTGGTCACGCGGCTGATGGTGGACTCGTGCATGCCCAGCTCGTCGGCGATCTCGCGCAGCACCAGCGGGCGCATGGCCAGCTCGCCGTGCGTCAAGAAGTTCTTTTGCCGCTCCACGATGGCGGTGGACACGCGCAAGATGGTGTCAAAGCGCTGCTGGATGTTCTTGATGAACCAGCGGGCTTCTTGCAAGCGCTGCTGCAAACCCGCGTGCGACGAACCTTTGCTGCCACGCAGGGCGTTGGCATAAATGTCGTGCACGCGCAGTTTGGGCATCACGTCTGGGTTCAGCTGGATGCGGAATTTGGGCGTGGCGGTCTTGCTGGTGTTCACCACCAGCACGTCGGGGATGATGATGTTTTGCTCGGCCTGCACAAAGGGGCGGCCGGGCTTGGGTTCGAGCCGGGCAATGAAGGGGATGGCGGCTTTGACCACGGCTTCGTCCAGGCCGCACGACACGGCCAGGCGTTTGAAGTCGCGTTTGGCCAACATCTCGAGCGGCTGAGCGCAAACGGCCAGCGCGGCTTGTGCCACCTCGTCGTCGGGCGCATCTTTGAGCCAGGCCTTGATTTGGATGCGCAGGCACTCGGCCAAGTCGCGTGCGCCCACGCCCACAGGTTCGAGCGACTGCAGCAAACCCAGCGCCACGGTGAAGCGGTGTACCAGCTCGTCGAGCTGTTCGTAGTCTTCGCTTCCGGCCAGACTGGCGGCCAGATCGGGCAGGGTGTCGGTCAGGTAGCCGTCGTCGTTGAGCGACTCGATCAAAAAGCGCAGCGCGGCGCGGTCGATGTCGGACAGGCGCAGCGACAAGGCTTGGCGATGCAAGAAGTCGGTCAGTGAGCCGCTGCTGCGGGCCAGGTCGATGGCGTCGGCGGTTTCTTCGCCGTTGTTTTGGCGCGGTCCGGCGTCGCCGCCCCATTCGCTGTCGTCGGGGCGCATGTCCACGCTGCCGTCGCCTTCCCAGCTTTCGGCCACATCGGTGACGGCTTCGTCGCGGGTTTCGCTGGGGCTGTCATCGCTGCTGCTGGCGGTACTGGCGGTTTCACTGACGCGGTCACCCAGACTTACGCGGGTGTCGGTCTGGTCCAGGCCAAAGGCCTCCATGGGCGCTTCTTCTTCGCTGCGCTCCAAAAACGGGTTGTCGTCCAGCATCTGGTCGACTTCTTGCGACAACTCCAGCGTGGACAGTTGCAGCAGGCGAATCGATTGTTGCAACTGGGGCGTGAGCGCCAGGTGCTGGGACATGCGAAGCGACAGACCGGGTTTCATGGCTGTGCTTTCTTGTGGTGAGCGGACGGTATGTGTTTCATCACATTCGGAAGTGTTCGCCCAGGTACACGCGTCGCACCTCGGTGTTGGACACGATTTCGTCGGGGGTGCCCGCGGCCAGCACACGGCCTTCACTGATGATGTACGCGTGGTCGCAAATGCCCAGCGTTTCGCGCACGTTGTGGTCGGTGATGAGCACACCGATGCCGCGTTGCTTGAGGAAGGCGATGATGCGCTGGATTTCGATCACGGCGATCGGGTCAATGCCCGCAAAAGGCTCGTCCAGCAAGATAAAGCGTGGGTCAGTGGCCAAGGCGCGGGCAATCTCTACGCGGCGTCGTTCACCGCCTGACAGGGCAATGGCGGGGGAGTCACGCAAATGGTCTACGCGCAGATCGGCCAGCAATTCACTCAGGCGTTTTTCGATGTTGGCCGACGACAGTGCTTGGCCTTGCGCATCGGTTTGCAGCTCCAAAATAGCGCGCACGTTATCGGCCACGCTCAGCTTACGAAAGATGGAGGCTTCTTGTGGCAGGTAAGACAGGCCCATGCGCGAACGCTTGTGGATGGGCATGCGTGTGACGTCTTCGCCGTCGATCAGGATCTGCCCCCCATCGCCGCGCACCAAGCCCACGATCATGTAAAACGAGGTCGTCTTGCCCGCGCCGTTAGGGCCCAGCAGGCCGACCACTTCACCCTTGCCGACTTCGACCGACACATCGTGCACCACTTTGCGGCTGCCATAGGCTTTCTTCAGGTGGTGTGCCTCCAAGCGGCTGTTCGCGATGGGCTCGCTCATGGTTTTTTGCTTTCGCCCGTGCTGGGGCTGCTGCGCAGCGTGGGGCCGGGTGGGGTGGACGCCGCTGGGGGCGGTGCATTTTTGCGGGGCGTGAGAATGGCCCTGACGCGTTGATCGCGGCCCGTGGCCGTGGGGCTGCCTGGGGTCCGCCCGTCAATGGTCATCACTTCGGTGTTGTTGTTGAAGACGATTTTTTCGCCATTGAGTTGATCGGCCAATTCCGTGCCGCGCAAGATGCGCAATTCCGCCCGTTGCATCAGCGTCAACTGATCGGCTTGGCTGTCGTAGATGGCGATTTCACTTTCACCCTCTGTGAACTCGGCCAGCCCTTCGCGTTTCTGGCGGAAAAATACACGCTCTTTGGGTGCCGCCCAGATGTGGACCACTTGTTGGCCCTGTTTGTCTTGCTGCACTTCCATGCGGGCACCGCGCAGCACCATGGTGCCTTTGAACGCGACCACATTGCCGACAAAGTGGGTGAGTAATTTGTTTTCGTCGTGGCGCATCGTGTCCGCCTCAATGAGCATGGGCTTGTCGCGGTCGGCTTTTTCGGCCCAGGCAGGGGGGCACAACAAGCCCAGCCCTGCGGCAAGGATGCTGATGGTCCGGAGAATGGTCATTGGGGGCATGAATCTTGCTGGTGACGATTTTTGATTGTAGGGGCAAGAGCGGGCAGATCGGCCTGGCTGCACGTGACAGGGCATAAAAAAAGCCCGCCAAGGTGAATCACCCGCGGGCTGGTGTGGTGTCTGCTGCGCAGGCTCAGCTTTTCTTCTTGTTGGCTTTGTTGTTGGGGGCCGGGCGAGACTGTGCAATCAGTGCTTCGGCCACTCTCAGGGCTTGTTCCATGCTGCCGGCCAGACTGCCGTCCACGTAATAGCGGCCCGCCACGCCCAAGGACGGCACGCCTTCGACTTTGAAGTCGTTTTGCAGCTGGACCGCGCGTTTGAGTTTGCTGGCCACGCCAAATGATTTGTAGATTTCGTTGAATTTGGTTTTGTTTAAGGGCTGCTTTTCGGCCCAGGCCAGCACACTGGCGTCGGTGTTCAGGGGCAGTTTTTCCACATGCACGGCGGTGAAGACCTTGGCATGCAGGCTGTCCAGCAAATTCATGGCCTCGAGCGTGAAGAACAGGCGCTGCTGCGGGGCAAAGTCGTCGCGGAACGACACGGGAATGCGCCGCACCACCACGTCTTTGGGCGCATTTTTGACCCATTGGGCAAAAGTGGGTTCAAACGCACTGCAGTGCGGGCAGCTGTACCAGAAGAATTCGATGACCTCGACCTTGCCTGCGCCCGCTTCAGTGGCCACAGGGCGATCGAGTGTCAGGAAGTCCTTGCCGGACTTGAACATCGCGGCTTGTGCCCACGCGGTGGAAGTTTTGAGCCACGCGGCAGTGGTGGCCAGGACGGTCGTGAAAAAGCGGCGTTTCATGGGTGACTCCAAGCGGTGTGGCGCGTGCGTTCAGCGTTGAACACGCACCAAAGTGTTTTCAATGCCGCTGCCCTCTAAGCGAGTGCGAATTTTTTCAGCGGCGGCTTTGTCTGCAAAGGGCCCCAAGCGTACACGGAAGACCGTGCGCCCGGCTTGGTCGCGCTCAGAAACCTTGGCATCCAAACCCATTAAGGCCAGTTTGGCCTTTTGGGCATCGGCATCGGTGCTGGTGCGGTAAGCGCCCACCTGGATGACGTAATCAAAGGGATCGCTACTGGCCGAGTTTGTGGCAGGGGTGGACAGGCCCGCTTTGGATTTGGCCAGATCGCCCAAGGGGTCGGCCGTGACGGCAGGACGGGGCTCGGTTTTGCTGACGTCGGCGGCGTTTTTGGTGGGCGTCGCAATGGGTGTCTTGTCGGTTGAGGTGCCGGGTGCGGTGGCCGTACCGGGTGTAGCCGGAACTTCCGCGGGCGGTTTTGGCTGGAACACGCCATTCGGGTTCCAGTCCTTGTTCTTTTGGCTTTCCTGCACGTCTTGGTCGCTGGTGCGGGGCTGGTTTTTGTTTGAAAAAGGCGTGGGCACCTTGGTCACATAAACGGCCACGGCCAAAGCCATGCCCAGGCCGATCACCAGCCCGATGATGAAGCCCAGAAAAGTGCCGCCGCGTTGGGGGTGGAGTTTCATGCTGTTGGATCCGTTCACATTTTTTGGGGCGCTGACACGCCGAGCACTTTCAAGCCGTTGCACAGCACTTGCGCTGTGGCCGCCACCAAGGCCAGTCGGGCTGTTTTGACGGTCTCGTCGTCCACCAAGATGCGTTCGGCGTCGTAGTAGCTGTGGTACAGCGAAGCCAAGTCGCGCAGATAAAACGTCACATCGTGCGGTGCAAAGTCGGCAGCGGCAGAGGTCAGCATTTCCGGGTACTTGGCCAGGGCCAACATCAGCGCATGGGCCTGCGGGCTTTGCAGCGGCGACAGGTCGACTTTGGCCAAGGTGGCCACATCGCCACCCCAGGCCGCCAGCACTGAGCAGATGCGGGCGTGGGCGTACTGAACGTAGTACACCGGGTTGTCGTTGTTTTGCGCCAGCGCCAGGTCGATGTCGAAGATGTATTCGGTGTCGGGCTTGCGCGACAGCAGGAAGAAGCGCACTGCGTCCTTGCTCGTCCACTCGATCAGGTCGCGCAGGGTGACGTAACTGCCTGCACGCTTGGAGATCTTGACCTCTTCGCCGCCGCGCATGACGCGCACCATGGTGTGCAGCACGTAGTCGGGGTAGCCCTCGGGGATACCCACGTTGGCCGCTTGCAAGCCTGCCCGTACCCGTGCAATCGTGCCGTGGTGGTCGGTACCTTGGATGTTGACCACGCGCGAAAAGCCGCGCTCCCATTTGGTGATGTGGTACGCCACATCGGGCACAAAGTAGGTGTAGGTGCCGTCGCCCTTGCGCATGACGCGGTCTTTGTCGTCACCGTAGTCGGTGGATTTGAGCCACAGCGCGCCGTCTTGCTCGTAGGTCTTGCCTGCATCCTTGAGCTTTTGCACGGCGGCGTCGACCTTGCCACTGGTGTACAGGCTCGACTCCAGGTAGTAGTTGTCGAACTTCACATCGAAGGCTTTGAGGTCCAGATCCTGCTCGTGGCGCAGGTAGGCCACAGCAAACTGGCGCATGCCGTCCAGATCATTCACATCGCCACTGGCGGTGAACTCGCGGTCGTCGGACTTGACGGTTTTCTTCGCCAAAAAGTCGTTGGCGATGTCTTGGATGTAGTCGCCGTTGTAGGCGGCCTCTGGCCACTCGGCGTCACCGGGCTTGAAACCTTTGGCGCGCAGCTGGGTGGAGTTGGCCAAGGTGCCGATCTGCACGCCTGCGTCGTTGTAATAGAACTCGCGGTAGACCTGCTGGCCTTGAGTGGACAGCAAATTGCAAATCGCGTCGCCCAAAGCGGCTTGGCGGCCATGGCCCACGTGCAGCGGGCCGGTGGGGTTGGCCGAGACGAACTCGACCAGCACCTTGTTGGCCTGCGCGGCTTGGCTGCCAAAGTCACCACCGGCTTGCAGCACCTCGTGCACCACGGCCTGTTTGGCCGCGTCTTTCAGGCGGATGTTGATGAAGCCCGGGCCCGCCAACTCGATGGCGTCCACCCACTGGCTAAAAGCCGGGGTGGCCAGCAGTGCTTCGCGCAAGGCTTCACCCAATTGGCGGGGGTTTTGTTTGAGGGCTTTGGCCAGCTGCATCGCGGCGGTGCAAGCCAGGTCGCCATGGGCGGCCACTTTGGGAGATTCGAAGGCCGCACGCGCACCGGCGCCGGGTTGAAGTTTGTCGAGCTCGGAGGCCAGGGCCGCGAGCAAATGTTGTTTGGCAGAAAGCATAGAGGGCGATTTTACGGGGCTGGGGTGACCCATGGCCGTGAGGCTGGGTGTGGGGTGGTTTTTCTGAACGGCAATTACAGTTGGTCACAACTGATGTCGTCCCACGGTGGTGGGGATGCGTTAATCAAGGGTCAGCACATCCGTGCGGCAATGTTCAATTTTTTGGGAGTTCAATCATGCGTCATTTCATCTCTGTGGCCGCTTTGGGTTTTGCCTTGGTTTCTGGTGCGGCTTTCGCTGCAGGCCCCGCTGCCACGGCGGCTCCCGCAGCAGCGCCAGCGGCTGCAGCATCGGCCCCCGCCGCAGAAAAAACACCTCAACAAAACAAAATGGCCACTTGCAATAAGTCTGCCGAAGGCAAAAAGGGCGATGAACGCAAAGCCTTCATGAAGGACTGCCTGAGTGCCAACAAACAAGCAACACAGCAAAGCAAGATGAAAACTTGCAACGCCGAAGCCACTGGTAAAAAAGGCGACGAGCGCAAGGCCTTCATGTCTGAATGCCTGAAAAAGTGATTGGGCGGTCTGGAAAGCGTTCACCTTTCCAGACTTGGCTGAGACGGCCCGGCATGCCCGGGCTTTTTTGCGTCCGCAGCAGATCAGGGGATGGCTGTTTGCCAGTAACCGGGCTTGGCGTAGTGCAGCTTCAAGTAGTCAATCCACAGCCGCACACGCAAAGGTAAATGTTTGCGCTGCGGGAAAACCACAAAGATGCCGTTGGGCGGCGCAGCAAAGTCCTCCAGCACGGCGACCAGTTGGCCGGACTGGATTTCGCTTTCAACTTCCCAGGTGCTGCGCCACGCAATCCCATAGCCTGCGAGGCACCAGTCGTGCAGCACTTGGCCATCCGAGCAGTCGAGTGGGCCGCCGGGGCGCAGGTGAACCACTTCATGCCCGTTATCGCTGGCGCTGCGAAAGGCCCAACCTCGCGTTTGTGAGGCATCGCTCGACAGGGTCAGGCAGTCGTGCTGCAGCAGGTCAGATGGCTGCGTCGGCGTGCCGCGTCGTGCCAGATAGGCGGGCGTGGCCACGCACAGGCGGCGGTTGTCGGCCATGCGCACGCTCACCAACGAGGAGTCGGGCAGGTCGCCCACGCGTACCGCGCAGTCAAACCCCTCGGCAGCCAAGTCCACGACCCGGTCGCTCAAATTCAAGGAAATCGACACATCGGGGTGCAGCTCGCGAAAGCGCGGCACCAGTGGGGCCACATGGCGCCGGCCAAACCCGGCTGGAGCCGTGATGCGCAAATGCCCACTGGCCTTGACGCCACCGGCCGAGACACTGGCCTCGGCATTGGCCACATCGGAGAGCAAGCGCTGACAATCTTCCAGGAAGGCGCTGCCTTCGTGGGTGAGGGTGATGCGTCGGGTGGTGCGGACCAGCAGCTTCACGCCCAAGTTTTCTTCCAGCGCGTCGAGCCTGCGCCCGATGATGGCCGGGGCCACACCTTCGCTACGGGCTGCCGCGGTCAGGCTGCCTTTGGTGGCAACCGAGACGAAGGTTTCAAAGGCTTTGAGCTTGTCCATGCGGACCGATTATGCGGCTTTAAGTTTGGAATACGGGCCGCATGGGGGTGAATTGACTTGTTTGAGTCAGTTGCGCCAGCCTTTGGGTAGCCCTGCCTCGGGCGTCATGCCGTACAGCGGCTCGCCGGGCAGACCGGCTTTCAGAGGGGCGCGTGCGGCCATGAGTTTGTCCAGGTCTATGCCGGTGGACACGCCCATGGCCTCCAGCATGAAAACCAGGTCTTCGGTCACTACATTGCCCGACGCTCCTGGGGCGTAAGGGCAGCCACCCAATCCACCCAGAGAGCTGTCAAAGGTGCGCACGCCCGCCTCGTAAGCCGCCAGCGCATTGGCCAGACCCAGGCCCCGGGTGTTGTGCAGGTGGGCCGAGCCCGTGAGGGGGCCGATTTCCTGAAACATGCGCTTGAACAGTCGGCTGACCTGTGCGGGGTTGGCCATGCCGGTGGTGTCGGACAGGCCGATTTCGTCCACACCCGCCTCGGCCAAGCGGTGTGCCAGGCGCAGCACATCGTCTTCGGGCACGGCCCCTTGCAGCGTGCATCCAAAAGCGGTGGACATGCCGACTTCGACGGGCACGCCGGGCGCGATCTCGTCGCGCAGACGCAAGACCGCCTTGACCTCTTCGACCATGGCTTCGGGTGTTTTGCGCACATTGGCCATGGAGTGCGCCGGGCTGGCCGATACCGGCAAGGTGAGCTTTTGTGCCCCAGCTTGCAGCGCGGCTTGCGCGCCACGCAGGTTGGGCGCCAGGGCCATGATGCGCACGCTGGTGTGGCGCAGTGCATGCTGCACCACTGCCGCTGCATCGGCCATTTGCGGCAGCAGCTGGGCAGGCACGAACGAGGCGACTTCAATTTCGCGCAGGCCCGCCGCCGCGAGTGCATCGATCCAGCGCAACTTGTCGGCAGTGGGCATCGTGGCCTTGACCGATTGCAGGCCATCTCGCGGGCCAACTTCGCTGATCAGGACGTCAGGGGCATGAATGCGTGTCATGACCAGATTAGACAACAGTGCATTTGTGCGCAAAAGTCATGGGTTTATGGCTTTTGATCGTGTTTATCTGCATCCAAACTTAGAATAAAGTCCTTTAACGCTCTGTGGAGTCGTTGGCCTTGCCTTCTGACCTCCATTTCATGACGGTATTCCCCTGTTTTTCAACATCCTTTCGAGGCTTCCATGACTGCACGCACCACCATCCACAACCTGCAAGTGGCCAACCCGCTGCTGACTTTCATCAACGACCAGATGCTGCCCGCCACGGGCGTGGACAAAGACCAGTTCTGGAAAGGCTTCAACGACATCGTGGCCGATCTGGCCCC
>JAGNVG010000008.1:33037-35764 GCA_017986605.1 Limnohabitans sp. | reverse complement strand
TACAACCTGCGCTAAGCCGGGACAGCCATGGGCAACCGCCTCGTACCCATCGTGCTGATCGCCTTGCTGGCGATCATGCAGGCCCAATTGTGGTTTGGTCGTGGCGGTGTGCCCAGTGTTGCGGAGCTGGAGCGTGAGCTGCAGCAGCAAAAAGTGGCCAATGAAGAGGCTCGCCGCAAAATTGAACAGCTCAGTGCCGAAGTCAGCGACCTTAAAGAAGGCCTGAACATGGTCGAAGAACGGGCCCGCCATGAGTTGGGCATGGTCAAACCCAACGAAATCTACGTCCAGATCGCCAAATGATGTCACCCATGGAGATCACTGGCTTTGCGTTGGCCTTGGTGATGGTGATCTGCAGCATCAAAGAATTGCACTGGAGCTGGCCTCTGGCCATCGTCAGTTCAGTGCTTTATTTTTTTGTGTTTAAAGACAGCCTGCTTTATGGTGAGGCGGGTTTGCAATTGGTTTTTGCTGCTCTGGCTTTTTGGGGCTGGTGGCAATGGTTGCGCAAAGGAGATGATGAGCAGCCTGCCCTTGTCATCCAACGCTTGTCCGTGCGCGGTTGGATCTTGGTGCTGATCTCCAGCGCCGTTCTTTGGCCTGCACTGGCCTTGCTGTTGCAACATTTCACCGACAGTGATGTGGCTTGGTGGGATGCTTTGCCCACAACCCTCAGCTTGGTCGGACAAGTCTTGCTGGGTCGGAAATACATCGAAAACTGGCTCGTTTGGTTGGTGGTCAATGCCATCAGCGTGGCCTTGTTTGCACACAAAGATCTGTGGCTGACCTGCGTGCTCTACGCCCTTTTCACCGGCCTGAGCTTTTGGGGATGGCGCACTTGGCGTCAGAGCTTGCGCACCCAACTCGGATAAACCGCATGAAATGCGTGCATCGCATGGCCATCCTGGGCGCGGAAAGCACCGGTAAATCCTGGTTGGCCTGCGCCTTGGCGGGAGTGATGCGATCGCGTGGCCACACCATCCACACCGTTGACGAAGTGCTGCGCAGTTGGTGCGCGCGTGAAGGCCGAACACCCCAAGTGCACGAACAAATCGGCATTGCGCAAGCGCAAGCCCAGCAGGTGATTCACATCACGCAAGGCACGGTGATTTCAGACACCACCCCGCTCATGACGGCGGTCTACAGTCATCTCTTGTTTGCCGATGAAAGCCTCTACCCCATGGCTTTGGCGCACCAAGCGCTGTACGACACCACTTTGATCACAGGCCTCGATTTACCTTGGGTCGCAGATGGTCTGCAACGCGACGGTCCGCATGTACGCGGACCGGTCGACACGCTGATACGCCAAGCCCTTGATCGCGCGGGCCTGCCCTACCGTGTCGTGTACGGACAAGGCCATCAGAGATTGAACAATGCGCTGTTGGCCATGGGCCTGCCTGGCGAAGACGAAAAAGCCCGCATGATCCGAGAACATGCCCAGTTCGCTATCAACGAAGGGCGTACCGCGTGGCAATGCAACGAGTGCAGCGATCCCGATTGCGAGCACAAGCTCTTTACAGGCCTGCTGGCCAGACGGTCAACATGACCCCACAAAACGGGGTCAAAACAACCGACTTGGCAGCCTTCAGTGCACCGAACCACCCGCTGCGTCTGCGGGCAAGCCCGTGAACAAGCCCGCGGCATCGACCGGATCAAAACGGTATTGCGCACCGCAAAAATCACAGCCCACTTCCACTTGGCCTTGCTCGGCGATGATGCCCTCCACCTCTTCGGTGCCCAGGCTGCGGATCATGTTGCCCACACGCTCACGGTTGCAGCGGCAAGCAAAGCGCGGACCGGTCTCACCGATGAAGGGCTCAAACCGGGCCAAAGGCTCTTCCCAATACAGGCGATGCAAGATGGTTTCAGCGTCCAAGCCCAGCAACTCCTCGCGCTTGAGACTCTTGGTCAAAATCGAGATGCGGCTGAAGTCTTCGCTCTGGCCCAACACCGACTCGCGCATCAGTGAATCGGTTTGACCCGCCAGATTGCCCTCGCCTTCGATGGGCAGTCGCTGAATCAGCAAACCGGCGGCCACCTTGTCGTCGGCCGCCAGGACCAACACGGTGTCAAGCTGCTCGGACTGCAGCATGTAGTGCTCCAGCACCTCGCTGATGTTTTCCAGCTTTTCGCCACGGTCACCAAACAGCGGCACCACGCCTTGGTAAGGCTGCTGGCCAGGCAAGCGGTCTTGCGGATCGAGCGTGATCGCGCAGCGGCCTTCGTTGTTCACGTTGACCATCTGGCTCAATGTCGCGCTGTCCACCACTTCGCCCACCTGGGTGCAGGTGGCGCGCAGACTCAAATCCGGTTGCACCTCAACCACGCCCAGTTTGACCGGGCCGTCGCCAAATATCTGCAGCACCAAAGCGCCGTTGAACTTGATGTTGCCCTGCATCAGCACGCCTGCAGCGGCCATTTCGCCCAGCAACTGGCGCACGGGTGCGGGGTAAGCACCTGTTTCGGAGTTGGCAGCGCGACGCGCCAGAATGTCTTGCCAGGCATCGGTCAGGCGCACCAGCATGCCGCGCACCGGCAGGCCTTCGAAAATGAATTTATGGAGTTCAGACAAAGTTCAATCTACAGCCCTAAAGGGCCGACCCTCAAAAGTTAAAACACGTTCGTTGCAGCCGAAATATCAGCTGATTTTTTTCAGACCCGTCTTGAAGCGGCGGGCGTTTTCGACGTAATGCTTGGCGCTTTGGCGCAAGCCTTCGATCTGCTCGG
>JAGNVG010000008.1:27326-32937 GCA_017986605.1 Limnohabitans sp. | reverse complement strand
GGCCGCTCGGCCAAGCCCGCTTTGGTCCCACACACCCAACTCAAGGCCAAGTCCATGGCCACCCCTGAAGGCCGGGCCATGTTGGTGCATTCGATTGCGCACATCGAGCTGAACGCCATCGACCTGGCGCTTGACGTGGTCTGGCGCTTTGCGGGCATGCCTGAGGCTTTTTACACCGACTGGGTGCGCATTGCGCAGGAAGAAGCCAAACACTTCACCTTGTTGCGCGAGCACCTGGTGGACATGGGCTTTGACTATGGCGACTTTCCAGCCCACAACACGCTGTGGGACATGGCCGAACGCACCCAGGGCGATTTACTGGCACGCATCGGCATCGTGCCGCGCACCATGGAGGCTCGGGGTCTGGATGCTTCACCCGGGGTCAAAAACAAGCTGGTCAGCGTGGGCGACCACCGAGCGGGCGAGATTTTGGACATCATCCTAGAGGAGGAAATTGGCCATGTGGCTGCGGGCAACCGCTGGTACCGCTATTTGTGCACCCAGCGCGGCCTGGACCCGGTCCACACCTACGCCGACTTGATCGCCCAATACGATGCCCCCAAACTGCGCCCGCCGTTCAACATGGTGGCACGGCGGCTGGCGGGGTTTGAAGAGGCAGAGCTGGCAGCGCTGCGCTAACCCCGTGGGTGGTGCTGCGCGTGCAGCGACTTGAGGCGCTCTCGGGCCACATGGGTGTAGATGGTGGTGGTCGAAATGTCCGCATGACCGAGCAGCATTTGTACAGCCCTCAAATCGGCCCCGTGGTTGAGCAAATGCGTGGCAAAGGCGTGGCGCAAGGTGTGCGGGGACAAGGGCGAGGTGATGCCTGACGCCATGGCGTACCGCTTGACCAAATTCCAGAACATCACGCGGGACATGCCGGTGCCGGGTTTCGGGCCGCTGCTGGTGACAAACAGGTCTTCGGTCTGACGCTGCCCCAACAAAGCAGGCCGAGCACGGCTCAAGTAGCGCTGCAACCATTCACGGGCTTCTTCGCCGAAAGGCACCAGGCGTTCTTTGCTGCCTTTGCCCATGATGCGCAGCACGCCTTCATTGAGTGAGACGTGCAGCGTTTTAAGTTGCACCAGCTCACTGACCCGCAAACCACTGGCATACATCAACTCCAGCATCGCACGGTCGCGCAAACCCAGGTCAGTGTCTGCGTCGGGTGCCGACAAAAGCGCATCGACCTGCGCCTCGCCCAAGGTCTTGGGTACACGCGAAGCCTGTTTAGCCGCCAGCATGCGCAGCGTGGGGTCAGCCTGCACCCAACGCTCGCGCAAGGCCCAGCGAAAGTAGCGTTTGAAGACCGTGAGTCGCCGATTCGCCGAAGTGGCCTTGGTCTGGGCGTGGCGATCGGCGAAATAAGCCTGCAGGTGATGTTCCTGCGCGGCATCCAGCGCCAGCCGATGCGTCAAAAACAGCCAAGTGGCCAACAAGCTCAGATCCCGGCGGTAGGCTGCCAAGGTGTTGGCGGACAAACCGTCTTCCAGCCAGAGGGCCTCGACAAAACGGTCGACAGACGTCTGGCTGGCCGCGTGCATCAGTCGAGCTTGAGTTTTTGCTGATCCACCACTTTTTTGTAGACCTCGAACTCGGCCTTCATCTGAGCGGCGAATTCTTCTGGCGTGTTGGCCACAATCAAAGAACCTGTGTCCTGAATGCGTTTGACCACCACCGGGTCTTGCAATGCTTTTTTGACACCCGCACTGACTTTTTCGACCACTTCTTTTGGCAAGTTCTTGGGGCCATAAATACCGTAATAAGCCATGCGGTTGACCGGCTCCAGCCCGACTTCTTTGAAGGTCGGTACGTTGGGCAGTTGGGGGAGGCGCTGTGGAGCAGCCACCACAATCGGGATCAACTTGCCTGTTTGAATAAACGGAATGGCAGAGGGCATGTTGTCAAAAATAATGGGCACTTGACCTGCCACCGTGTCATTGAGGGCTGGACCTGCACCACGATAAGGGATGTGGGTGATGAACACGCCTGCCAAGCTCTTCCACAACTCTGTTTGCAGGTGACCAATGCCACCTGTACCGGAAGAAGAATAGGAGTATTTGCCAGGATTTTTCTTCAACTCTGCAATGAAGCCTTTGTAATCCTTGGCCGGAAAGCTCGGATGCACCGCAATCACATTGGGAGTAGCCGCAATGTTGATGATGGGGGTGAAGTCGGTGGTCGGGTTGTAAGGAATTTTGGTGTTGATCGCAGGGTTGGCTGCTGTGGTGGACACTGTGGCCATGCCCAAGTTGTAGCCATCGGGAAGTGCGCGCGCAGTTTCGGTCGCACCGACGACTCCGCCGCCGCCCGCCTTGTTCTCCACGATCACATTTTGGCCCAAAGCCTTGCCCAATGATTCAGAGATGACGCGCGCCACGATATCAGTGGTACCACCCGGAGCAAAAGGCACTTGCAACTTGATGGGCTTATTGGGGTAAGCCTGCGCCCATACCGAACCACTGGCCAAAACAGTTGCAGCCAAACCGGCCACAGAAATCCATTCACGACGCTTCATTCAAAACTCCTGTAAAGATCAACCATGATAGGCAAATGATGGCAATTCACTGCGAGGGAAAACCATAAAAATATCAAAATCTTTAGGGTTGCGCCCCAAGGTGACAGACGCCTCCAGCAAAGTGGCCGCGGGCAGTTATCCTAGCTGCGTGAACTTCGCTCAACTGCTCTTCCCCGATTTCTCCCTGATTTTGTGCGGCTATCTGATTTGCCGGTACACCGCTCTTGATCGCCCCGTATGGCAATCGGTTGAAAGTCTGGTGTATTTTTTTCTGTTTCCGGTGCTGCTTTTCCACTCCATTGTGAAAAGCCCCATTGACCTCAACGCCGCTTCCAGCCTGATCGCTGCGGGTCTGAGCTTGGGGGTGTGCGCCATCGCGCTGTCATACAGCCTGCCTTACTGGCCCATCTTGGGTAAACGCTTGGATAAACGCGATCACGCGGCCAGCGCGCAGGTGGGTTTTCGCTTCAACTCATTCATCGCTTTGGCACTGGCCGAAAGACTGGCAGGGCCACAAGGCTTGCTGCTGATCTCGATGCTCATTGGCGTGTGTGTGCCCCTGTTCAACATTGGCGCGGTGTGGCCCATGGCCCGGCATGCGAATACGGGCTTCTTGCGTGAATTGATCCGCAACCCACTCATCATTGCGACCGGCTCTGGCCTGATCGCCAACTTGTTGGGCTTTCGCATGCCGCCATGGCTGGAGCCGAGCGTCAGCCGTATCGGTGCAGCCTCTTTGGCTTTGGGTTTGATGGCCGCTGGCGCTGGCATGCAACTGGGCACCTTGCGGCAAGGCAAACTGCTGGGCCTGAGCGTGCTGACGGTCAAACATCTGCTGCTGCCCTTGGTGGCACTGGGAATGTCACGACTCTTTGCTCTTGATCCGATACAAACCACCGTACTTCTGGCCTTTTCGGCTTTGCCCACGGCATCGACTTGCTACGTGTTGGCGGCCCGCATGGGCTACAACGGTCCTTACGTAGCCGGGCTGGTCACGCTGTCCACGCTGTCCGGGATGTGGAGTTTGCCATTTGCATTGGGTATTTTGCGCTGAGCGCGGCTGAGAGACCAAGCCACCTGCTCTTGCACCACAGGGTCGGAATGCCGCACATGCACCATCAGGGCTTGCTGCAAACCTTGACGTTCAACGACACTGAGCGAATCCGACGCCAGCGCATTGCCCGCGGCCAAGGCCAGGTTACGCAGCCAGCGCGCGTGCCCGATGCGGCGGATCGCACTGCCTTCGGTGCGGTGCAAAAATTCAGCCTCGCTCCAGGCCATCAATTCCACAATGCTGCCCGCCCTCAGCCCGTCACGTGGCTGCCAATCGGGCAAAGTGCTGACCTGTGCAAACTTGTTCCACGGGCAGGCCAACTGGCAGTCGTCGCAACCGTAAATGCGGTTGCCGATCAGCGGGCGCAGCGCCTCATCGATCGGCCCGGCATGTTCGATCGTCAGATAAGAAATGCAGCGCCGGGCATCCAACTGATAGGGCCCCACAATGGCCTGTGTCGGGCACAAGTCCATGCAGGCGGTGCACTGGCCGCAATGCGCCGACACCGCAGGCGTTTCGGGCAAAGCGAAGTCCACAAACAACTCGCCCAAAAAAAACATCGATCCCGCCTCGCGGCTGAGGACCAAGGTGTGTTTACCGCGCCAGCCCAAACCACTGCGGGTGGCCAGCTCGGCTTCGAGGACCGGAGCCGAATCAGTGAACACACGGTGCCCAAAGGGGCCGATGGCGCCAGCGATCCGCTCTTGCAGCTTTTGCAGGCGGCTGCGCAGCACCTTGTGGTAATCGCGCCCTCGGGCATAGACTGACACCACGGCTTCACCCGGCAGCAAGCTGCGGGCCGTTTCGTGGGCGACCCAGTCGGGCGAGGTGTCTTGAGGCAAATAATCCATGCGGGCCGTGATCACGCTCACGGTGCCCGGTTGCAGCTCAGCCGGGCGTGCTCGCTTCATGCCATGGCTTTGCATATAGCCCATACTGCCGTGAAACCCGGCGGCCAGCCAGGCCTGTAATCCGGGCTCGGCCGAGGACAAATCAATACCCGCCACGCCAATTTGGGACAATCCCAACTCACGCGCCCAGGTCTGGATCTGGGGCCACAGTTCAAGAAGGTCGATTTGAGTACATTGAGCAGTCACCCGCCGATTGTAGGAAGCCCCGCAACAACCCTGCCCCAGCCTTTGGTTTGGGAGGGTATGTGGCCCGACGAGTCCGCCACACAAGCCTTTGCAATGCAGCTGGCGCAAGCCCTGACAAGCTGGCCAGGTGGGCAGGATGCCTGCATCGAGTTACGTGGCAACTTGGGGGCGGGCAAAACCACCTTGGTGCGTCACTTGCTGCGCGCTGCCGGGGTGCAAGGACGCATCAAAAGCCCAACCTATGCCGTGGTCGAGCCGCACCAAGCAGGCGATGGCGACAGCGCCTGGCCGATCTGGCATTTTGATTTTTACCGCTTCAATGACCCGCAGGAATGGGAAGACGCGGGCTTTCGCGACATCTTTGCCGGGCCTGGCCTCAAGCTCATGGAATGGCCAGACAAAGTGGCGGGGCAACTGCCGCCGCCCGACTGGGTGATCGCACTGGACGCGATCGATGAGGCCCAGCGCAGCGTACACATCAGCGCAGGCACACCAAGAGGCCTGAATTGGCTGCAAACATGGGCAAAAATCCCTCCGGAGGCGGACCATGCAGGCTGACCGCCGCCGCCTGATCAAAACCGGCCTGCTGGTGCTCAGCTTGGGCGCAGCGCAGCTGGCCCGGGGTGCCAACATGCTGGCCGTGCGCATCTGGCCCGCCCCCGACTACAGCCGGGTCACGCTCGAATCGGACACGGCGCTCAAAACCCGGCAAACCTTCATCGACTCGCCGCCCCGGCTGGCCGTGGACATTGAAGGCATGGAACTCAACGCCGCCTTGCGTGAACTGGTGGGCAAAGTACAAGCCTCTGACCCCAACATCGCCGGTATCCGTGTGGGCCAGTTCAATGCCAGCACCGTGCGACTGGTGATCGACCTCAAACGCCCCATCGCGCCCCAAGTCTTCACCTTGCAACCCGTTGCCGCCTACGCCCACCGGCTCGT
>JAGNVG010000008.1:0-27226 GCA_017986605.1 Limnohabitans sp. | reverse complement strand
ACATCGCCGGTATCCGTGTGGGCCAGTTCAATGCCAGCACCGTGCGACTGGTGATCGACCTCAAACGCCCCATCGCGCCCCAAGTCTTCACCTTGCAACCCGTTGCCGCCTACGCCCACCGGCTCGTACTCGACCTGTATCCGTCTCAAGCAGCGGACCCTCTGGAGCAATTGATCCAGGAGCGGGCTTCGGCCAAAGCAACACCACACACCAGTGCCACACCCCATGTGGAATCGACAAACGACCCTTTGGGCGAATTGATCTCCAAGCAAGGCCAAGCGGCCAGCAAGCCTGCCCCCCCCCCGACCCGCAAACAAGACTTTGAACCTGCGCCGACCGCGGCGATGGACAACCCGAATCACCCACCACGCCAGGCCAGCAGCCAAGCCACCGACCGGCTGATCGTGATCGCGCTGGACCCGGGCCATGGCGGCGAAGACCCGGGGGCCATCGGCCCCAGCGGGACACGCGAAAAAGATGTGGTGCTGAAAATCGCCAAACTGCTGCGCGATCGCATCAACGCCAGCAGCGTGAACGGCAGCCCCATGCGGGCTTACCTGACCCGTGATGCCGACTTTTTTGTCCCCCTGCACGTGCGGGTGCAAAAAGCTCGGCGCGTGCAAGCCGACCTGTTCGTCAGCATCCACGCCGATGCGTTTTTCACACCACAGGCCAGCGGGGCCAGTGTGTTCGCGCTCAGCCAAGGCGCCGCATCCAGCAGTGCAGCCCGCTGGATGGCCCAGAAAGAAAACAAGGCCGACTTGATTGGCGGCATCAACTTGGGCAGCCAAGATGCGCAGGTGCAGCGCGCCTTGCTCGACATGAGCACCGCAGCCCAAATCAAGGACAGCTTGCAGCTGGGCGGCAGCTTGCTGCGCGAGATCGGTGGTGTCGGCAAGTTGCACAAACCTCGGGTGGAGCAAGCGGGCTTTGCGGTCCTCAAAGCACCCGACATCCCCAGCGTGCTGGTCGAAACGGCCTTCATCAGCAACCCGGAAGAAGAAGAAAAACTGCGCAGTGATGCCTACCAAAAGCACCTCACGGATGCGCTGATGCGGGGCATCCTGAACTATTTTTCTCGCAACCCGCCACTGGCGCGCAACCGCAGCCTTTAAGTCGGCTGGCTGGCCCGGGCATCCCGGTCGAACTGCGCCATCGCCGCCAGCGTAAGGGGGTCGGTGGCCAGCTCAGCGGCAAACTCCGGGCGCACCGTGACCGCGTGGGCACCGCCAGCGATCAGACGCGAGAGCACATCGGCCGATTTGATGCTCGCGGCCAGCAATTGCAGGCCATCGGCTTGCACGGCCACACAGGCCTCAATCAGCGACCACACGTCACGGCCATCGGCCTGCAATCGGCCCACATACGGCGCCACGTAGTTCGCCCCTTGCGCACGCGCCCAAAGCAGTTGCACCGGGTTGGACAAGCCCGTCAGCAAGGTGGGCACGCCCCAGGCCTGCACCTCGCGCAGTACCGGCAGCCAATCGGGGTGGCACGGCAGCTTGATGGTCAGGCGCACACGGGCCTGCACGGCAGCAGGCAAGAGCACTTCCAGCCACTGCGCGGCTTCGCCCACATCGGCGCGGGGCAGTTGCAGCATCAACTCAGGCATGCGGGCCTCGCCCGCTTGCGCCACCAGTTGCAAGTAGCCGGGCAGGCTGACTGGCAACCCGGCTTGCATGACCAACGTGGGGTTGGTCGTCACACCCTGCACGGGGGGGCAGCCTGCGGGCAGCGCCCATTGGCGGGCATCGGCCGAATCGAGGTAGAACTTCATGCGGCGTCCTGCTTGAGGAAGATGTCTTTGTCGGGGAAAAACTGGCTGTGCAGCGGCAGCAAGGCCCCACCCAAAGCGCGGGCATGTGCGCCCACCTGTCCTGCCAGCAGTTGCGGCTGGTGCATGCCGTCAAAGCGGTAGCCCGAGAGCGCGTCTTGTGTGGCGCGCATCAAGGCGTTCATCAGCGGTGCGCCCAAGGAGCCATCCATGACCACCGCATCCAAGTCCAAAAAAGCCGCGGAACTGGCCACCGTCATGGCCAGCGCCTGGCTGGCCTGGACCAACCACGGGGCGGTGAATTCAGCATAGGCTGCGTCCATGATGGCGTTTTGATGGATCAGCAAAGGGTTATGGCCTGCGGCCAGCAAGGCCTGCTCCAATTGCCAGCCCGAGGCTTTTTGCAAGAGCTGCGGCGGCATGCCCGAATCTCCGTTGGCCAGCCCCACCGGCAAAGAGCCGATGGCACCGGCGTTGCCACGCTCGCCGTTCATGATGTGGCCCGAGAGCACCAGTCCACCACCGATGAAGGTGCCAACAAACACATACAAAAAACTGCGAACACTGCGACCATGGCCTTGCAGCAACTCGGCCACACAAGCGGCGGTGGTGTCTTTGGCAAACACCACGGGCAAATCGGTCAGGCGCTGCACTTGGGCCGGCAGTTCGATGTGCTCCCAGCGGGCCAATGCGGTGGCGGCTTGCCCGCCCATCAGGTCAGCCCATTTGTGTAGCGACAAAGGTGCGGTGAGGCCCACACCCACGGTGCGGGGCCACAAATCGCCCATGCGCGTTTGCAAGGTTTGAAGGCCCTCGGCCATCGAGGCCAGCAACTGGTCAGGGTCTGGGTAGTCGTAGAGGACTTCGACACGTTCCACCGGCTGGCCCGTGAAATCAGCCACCAACAGCTCCAGATTGCGCCGCCCCACCTGAATGCCCACACTAAAAGCCCCTTGCGGGTTGAGCGACAGCGGCACCGAGGGCTGGCCGATCTTGCCGCGAACCCGGTCTTGCTTGACGAGCAAACCGTCGTCGAGCAAACGGCCCACGATGATGGCCACCGTTTGGGTGGACAGCTGGGTCAAGCGGGCCAGATCGGCCTTCGGGATAGCGCCGTGGTGACGAATGGCCTGCAGCACGATGCGTTCGTTGAACTGACGCATCCCCACATGGTTGGAGCCACGCATGGCAGAAGTGGGGGTGGCGCTGTTCATGGTGAGGCGTGTGGGGCGATTCGGATCAAGGGTTAAAGCAAGATAACGCCTTTGCAGAACAAGGCGTTGCCGTAGGCCGTGCCCTCGCCGCTTTGCACGATCAGGCTGGCCCCCTTGATTTTCTCGTAAAACGCGTAGCGCTCCACCGCCTCCACGTGTTCGGGCTTGAAGCCTTCTGCCACGACCCGATCGACCACCGCTTGCTGGGCGGCCGTTCGGTGCCCGTCTGCGCTGTGGCACACCCGCATGTAGGCGGCAGGCTGCGCCACATCGGTGGCCAGCGGAAAGACCGACAACACCGCCTGACTCACCCGCTCCAGGCTGTGGCCCGGAATGCGCACCACAGGCTTGCCCTGGCTCAGAAAGTCGGCGGTGAAGTTTGCATCCACCACCGCCACCCATTCACCGTGGCCCATGGCGCACAGGTGCATCAGCAACTCGGGCGTGAGCAGTGGGTCAATCCCTTTCAGCATGTGACAGACTCTTGAACTGCTGAAGAGCGCAGGCTGGCAGGGTCAATCGCGCCGGTGATCAGGCCCACAATCTCTTCGGGGCTGGTCTCACCGGTCAGGCGGCTGCAAATGATGCGGCCTTGGCGGAACACCCAGATGCGGTCCACCAAGTCAAACACCTGGCGAAGGTTGTGGCTGATGATGATCAAGGGAATGCCCTGCTTTTTGAGCCCCTTGATGATCTCTTCCACCCGTGCGGTTTCTTGCACGCCCAGTGCAGCGGTGGGCTCGTCCAGGATGATGAGTTTTTTGGCAAACCCTGCTGCGCGTGCAATGGCCACGCACTGGCGCTGACCGCCTGACATCCCACGCAGGCTCTCCGACATGTCTTGAATCTTCACGCCCGTGGTGGACAGCATGCTGGCCGATTTCTCACGCATGGCGGTGTGGTTGAGGATGGACAGTGGGCCCAAATTCAGCCGTGTGATCTCGCGTCCCAGAAAGATGTTGGCCGGCACATCCAGGTCCTCGGCCAGCGCCAGCGTCTGGTACACGGTCTCCATGCCCTGCTCACGTGCGTCAAGTGGCGACTCGAAACTGACCTTTTGACCGTCCAACAAGATGTCGCCCGAATTGGGCTGCTCGGCCCCGGTGATCAGGCGCACAAAGGTGCTTTTGCCCGCACCGTTGTCGCCCACGATGGCGGCGTGCTCACCGGGCAACAGGCGGAAATTCGCATCGGTCAGGGCTTTGACACCGCCGTAATGCTTGGTCAGTTTCTGGATTTCGAGGACAGATGGGATGGACAACATGGCAACTCTTTCACATGGAATGGGGCAAGCATCGCGCATTTGCCTTGTTTTTGCATTAGTAAAACTACTAGGTTTACTTAGTCGGTTTTTTCGATTCCAATCCGTTCGCGGTCAGGAAAAACGCTTGCCTGAACGAATCGAACCTCAACAACGGAGATAAAACCATGATCACCAAACGCACATTCGGCCGCCTGGCCATCGCTGCAGCTGCGGCCACCCTGTTCACATCGGCCCTGGCGGCTGACGTGACCGTGGCTTACATCACCAACGGCAACACCAACGAAGGCTGGACCTTGATCAATGGCGGCGCCAAGAAAGCCGGTCAAGCCAAAGGCGTCAAGTTCATCGAATTGGCCGCTGACAAAGGTGAGTTGTCACGCCAATTGGCCATTGTGGAAGACATGATCACACGCAAGGTCAATGCGATTGCCATCGCTCCTGTCGACTCCGCCGGCATCGCGCCCGCCATCAACAAAGCCTTGGCTGCGGGCATTGCCGTGGTCGCAGTGGACACCGGCATCACCGGCGCCAAAATCACTTCGTATGTCGCCACCGACAACATCAAGGCCGCCAACGTGCAGGGCAAATGGGCCGCTGAGCAGATCAAAGACGGCGACACCGTGATCTATGTGACCGGCGATCAAGGCCAATCGACAGGCCAAGAACGCAAAAAAGGCTTCGTGGACGCGTTGAACGCGGGCCGCAAGAACATCAAGATCGTTGAAGTGGCCACCACTTGGGACCAGACCATGGCCCAAAACGGTGTGGAAGCGGCTTTGCGTGCCAACCCCAACGCCAAGGTCATTGCCTGCGCTTGGGATGGCGGCGCACTGGGTGCCAAGGCCGCGCTGATGGCTGCGGGCAAGAAGCCTGGTGACGTGAAGATCGCAGGCTTTGACGGCTCGCCCGGCGGCCTGGACATGATGAAGCAAGGCTGGCAACAAGCCAACGCCGCTCAAATGCTGGCCAAAATCGGCCAAGTGGGTGTGGAAACCGCCATCGCTGCCGCACAAGGCAAAAAAGTCGAAGCCCGCATCGACACCGGCTCTTTCTTGGTGCTGCCCGCCAACGTGGACAAGTTCGCGACCGACTCCGGTGTGGGTCAGTTCATGAAAGTCAAGGCCAAGTAAGCACTTGCCCGGACCAGCCGGTCCGGGCTTTCTTGCTCTGACGGAACACACCCCTGTGGGCATAGGCAGGTCGCTTGACTTGCAAGCCTTCGTCCACAGGGGTGAGCGTCCGCAAAAGACACGCATTCACTATCTGGAAAACTCATGAAATCCATCACCCGACAAGAGTGGTACGGCGCACTGGTGGCAGTGCTTGTTTTGGGCGTTTTGCTCACGTTTGCCTCGCCTTACTTCTTGACCACCGGCAACCTGTCCAACATCCTGGTTCAGGCCTCGGTCATTGCCTTGCTCGCGGGTGGCCAAACATTTGTGATCCTGACCGGTGGGGTAGACCTGGCTGTGGGTGCGCTCACGGCATTGGCCGGTGCCGTGGCTGGACACATGATGATCAAGATGGGCATCGACCCCTACTTGGCCATGGCTGCGGCCTTGGCCATAGGTGCTGCGGTGGGTTTGTTCAACGGTTACTTGGTCGCCTTCGTCGGCATCCCGGCCTTCATCGTCACACTGGGTGGCCTGACCCTGTGGCGCGGTTTGGCTTTTGACCTCACAGGCGGCTTTGACAACGCAGGCTTGCCCGACCCCCTGCCCTTCATCGGCTACGGCGATGTGCTGGGCGTGCCCATGCCCACGCTGATCACCGGCGTCTTTTTTGTGGTGATGGCCTTTGTCTTGTCGAGCACCAAAATTGGCCGCTATGTCTATGCCATGGGCTCCAACGAAATGGGCGCACGCCAAGTGGGCATCAACATCCGCGCGTACAAGCTGGGCGTGTATGTGATTTCGGGCCTTTGCTGCGCCTTGGCCGCCGTCGTGTTGATGGCCCGCATGGATTCTTCAAGCGGCAAGATGGCGCAAATGTTTGAGCTGGACGCGATTGCAGCCGTCATTTTGGGAGGCACATCCTTGTTTGGCGGTCGCGGCAGCATCTGGGGTAGCTTGCTGGGCGCGGTGCTGATCACCATGATCCGCAACGGCATGAACCTGATGGAAGTCTCGCAATTCAAACAAATGATGGCGATTGGCGCGGTGGTGATCGTGGCGGTGTGGATCGACGTGGTGCGGCGCAAGCACTTGCTGAAAAAATAAGCGCACACGCCAACATGAGCACTCCGATTTTTGTGTTGGGTGAAGCCCTGATGGACTGCATCGCCCAGCCCGACGGGCGACTTTTGCCCCACATGGGCGGCAGCCCTTTCAACATGGCCCGCGCGGCCGCTTTGCACGGCGCATCGGTGTCATATCTGAACCCTTTGTCCACCGACCTGTTTGGCCAAGGCATGGCTCAGCAGTTGCACAAAGACGGCGTGCAATTGGCCGGAGGCAGCACGGTTTTGCCCACCTCTCTCGCCCTGGTGCAGGTGACGGATGGACAACCCCAATACAGCTTTTACCGCGAAGGCATTGCCGACCGAGACTACAGCGTGGACAGCATCTTGGCGTTGTTACGCCAGCAAGCCAAACCGGGAATTTTGCACACCGGCTCCTTGCTGCTGATCCCGCCCGAGCACACCAAAATCGCGAAGATCCTCAAAGCTGCCCGTGACCTGGGTTGGACGATCAGCGTGGACATCAACCTGCGCCCCAAAGTGGCCAAGGATCTGGCGCCATACGTGCTGGCCCTGCGCGACATCATCGCCCTGACCGACTGGCTCAAAGCCAGCGACGAAGATCTGCTGACCCTGGGTTTGACGCAGGTCGGCATCGCCGAATCGGCGCGATCGGTACGCGAGCTGCGCGCGGGTACGCCAGCGGGCACTTTGAGCCGCGTAGCCCTGACCTTTGGCAGTGACGGGGCCTATCTCGACATCGCAGGCCAGCACCACAGCTTGCCCGCCCCCAGCGTCACTGTGGCCGACACCGTGGGTGCAGGCGACACCTTTTGGGGCAATACCTTGGCCGACTGGGCCTTGCAAGCCGATGGTGCAGCCGACCGCGTGGCGGTCACGCTGGGGTATGCGATGAAAGCGGCAGCCATCAACTGCACACGGCCAGGCTGTCAACCGCCAAGCAGAGCCGAAGTCCAGGCGTTTTAAGCACCCAGCTCTGGTGCTGGCGAAAGGCCCTGAGACCGGAGGTACACGTCGGCCATCAGGCCGATCGGCGTGCCCGCCAAGCGCCCCAAATCGCGATCAATCCCGGCACCAAAATCAAGGCCCAGATGATTTTGCTCAAGTGCGTCTGCACAAAAGGCAGGTTGCCAAACAGGTATCCAGCCAAGGTCAGGCCCACCACCCAAATCACACCACCGAGCACATTGAACAGGGTGAATTTGCTGCGGGTCATCTCGGCCACACCGGCCACAAAGGGCACAAAAGTGCGGATAAAGGGCATGAAACGGGCCAACACGATGGTGATGCCGCCGTATTTTTCATAAAAGGCATGAGCCTGGTCGAAGGCCTGTCGGTTGAAAAACCGGGAGTTTTCCCACTGAAAGACCTTGGGGCCAAAGTAACGCCCAATGCTGTAGTTGGTTTGGTCACCCAAAATGGCGGCCACCAGCAGCAAACCCATGGCCAAGGGCAAACTCATCAAGTCGGCCCCACACATGGCCCCCACAATGAACAGCAAAGAGTCGCCGGGCAAAAATGGCATCACCACCAGCCCGGTTTCGACAAAGATGATCAAGAACAACAGGGCATACACCCAAGCTCCGTATTGCCCCACAAAGGCCTCCAAGTATCGGTCTACATGAAGGATGAAATCGACGAGTTGCAGCAAGATGTCCATGGATGGATTATCCCCGCCCGAACCGGATGCCTGGACAACCTAAAATCAGATGGTGACTTCCCAACAGACCCCGGCTTCCGCGCGCCGCCCCATCCGCGAACTCCCCGATGAACTGATCAGCCAGATCGCCGCAGGCGAGGTGGTCGAACGCCCCGCCTCTGTCGTACGCGAGCTGGTGGACAACGCCATGGATGCAGGGGCACGCAGCATCACACTGCGCCTGATGGGCGGGGGCACCCGGCTGATTTCGGTGGAAGACGACGGCGGCGGCATTGCCCCAGACGAATTGGCCACGGCCCTCAAACGCCACGCCACCAGCAAGATCGGTAACCTCGATGAACTCGAATCGGTCATGACCATGGGTTTTCGGGGCGAAGCGTTGGCGGCCATCAACTCGGTGTCCGAACTCACCCTGCTCTCACGCATGGACAGTCAAGCCACCGCCTTTGCGCTGGATGGGCGCACGGGTGAGATTCGCCCAGCCGCACGGGCTGTGGGGACCACCGTGGAAGTGAAGGAGCTGTTTTTTTCCACACCCGCCCGCCGTAAATTCCTGAAAAGTGACAGCACCGAGCTGGCCCACTGCATCGAGGCGGTGCGCCGCCACGCGCTGGCCCGCCCGGATGTGGGCTTTGCCATCTGGCACGAGGGCAAACTGGTCGAGCAGTGGCGCGTGCACCCCGGCGCTGCGGGACTGGAGCAGCGACTGGCCGATGTGCTGGGCGAAGAGTTCGTGGCGCAGTCCATCCCGGTCGAATACAGCGCAGGTCCTCTCAAGGTGATTGGCCGCGCCGGTCTGCCCGATGCCGCCCGCTCACGCCCTGACCACCAATTCGCCTATGTCAATGGCCGATTTGTGCGGGACAAAGTGGTCATGCACGGCGCACGCAGCGCCTACGAAGACGTGCTGCACGGCCACAAACAACCCGCCTATGCGCTGTTCATGGAAATCGACCCCACGCTGGTCGATGTGAACGTGCACCCGACCAAGATTGAGGTGCGTTTTCGCGACAGCCGCGCCGTGCACCAGGCGGTGCGCCATGCGCTGGAAAACGCGCTGGCTGCGCCACGCTCGCAAAATCTGAATGATGAAGCCACCGAGTCGGCGAGCCACTTTGACCTGAAAGCGCCCACCGCCCAAGCCCTGCCCGAATCGGCAACATGGCAGCAAGGTGGCATCGCCTTTGAAACGCGCCCCAGCCCATCCACTTTTTCAGCGCCCAGCTACAAACCCGCGGACTTTGCGCGGCCCCGCATCGATGGCGAGCAAGCCATGGCCGACCTCAAGGCCCTGTGGAACCCGTCTGAGCGCAGCGATGGCGCCGAAGCCCATGAGCCCACACCACCCCGTTGGCTACCGACGGTTGGGGCTGAATCGGGAACTTCACGGTCACCCACAGAAAGTGCCCCCGCTTTCGCACCCCCAAGCATCGAATCCGCCCCCCAGCCTCAGCCCTTGCCGGAAGGCGACTGGCCACTGGGTCGCGCCGTGGCGCAGCTGCACGGCGTCTACATCCTGGCTGAGAACAAACAAGGTCTGGTGGTGGTGGACATGCATGCCGCGCACGAACGCATCGTCTACGAGCGACTGAAAAATCAACTCAACGCCGCTGACGGCGAAGGCCCGCGCATCGCCAGCCAGCCGCTGCTGATCCCGGCCACTTTTGCCGCCACCCCCACCGAGGTGGCCACGGCCGAGACTTGCGCCGAAGCCTTGGAACAACTGGGACTGGAAATCTCACCGCTGTCGGCCAAAACCCTGGCCGTCCGCGCCGTGCCCACCAGCCTCGCGCAAGGCGACGCGGTCGAGCTGGCCCGCAGTGTGCTGGCCGAGTTGGCGCAACACGATGCCAGCACCGTGGTGCAACGCGCTCAAAACGAGATTTTGGCCACCATGGCCTGCCACGGCGCAGTGCGCGCCAACCGCCGCTTGACGCTGGACGAGATGAACGCTTTGCTGCGTCAAATGGAAGAGACCGAGCGCTCCGACCAATGCAACCACGGCCGCCCCACTTGGCGACAGATGTCGATGCGCGACCTGGATGCGCTGTTCTTGCGAGGCCGGTAATGCACCACTCAGCGATGGACGGGGGCGGTGTGCGAATTGACCGATTTTCCGCGCGAGGCGAGTATGAGGGCCGTCGGGCACCGGCACCGTCCATCGCCCACCAGAAAACACTTTGACCATGTCCCCCCAACTCATCGTCCTCCTGCTCGCGCTGCTGCTTGGCCTGCAACCCGTCACCACCGACCTGTATCTGCCCGCCCTGCCCGCCATCACCCAAGGCTTTGGGGCAAGCATGGGGCAAGCCCAACTCACGCTCACCGCCCTGCTGCTGGCCTTTGGGCTGTCACAACTCGTCTGGGGGCCCTTGTCGGACCGCTTTGGCCGACGCCCGATTTTGCTGTGGGGCATGGGTGCCTACACCCTCGCCTCAGTCGCCTGCGCGTTCGCACCCGACATGGCTTGGCTGATTGCAGGTCGCACCATGCAAGGCATTGCCATGGGCGCAGGGGTCATGGCCGCACGCGCGGTGGTCCGGGATTTGTACCCACCCGCCCAAGGGGCCACCGTGATGTCACAAGGCCTCACAGGACTGGGCATCATCGCCTGTGCCTGCGCGCCGCTGGGCGGCATGCTGACCGACACCTTGGGATGGCGCTACGCCCTGCTGGCACTGGCCTTGTTTGGCGTCGCCACACTGTCGCTGTTGGCATGGCGGTTTGAAGAGACACTGGCACGTCCGGATCCGTACGCCTTGAGCGCCAAGCCATGGCTTCGCGCCAACTTCGACATCCTTCGCAACCCGGTGTTTCTCACTTGGTGCGCCCTGTCGGCAGGTTCATACTTGGGCTTGTTCACGTTTTTGGCCAGCTCGTCTTTTGTCTTCGTGACCTTCATGGGCTACAGCAAAACGGCGTATGGCTTTCTCATGCTCAGCATGTCGCTGTCCTACATCGTGGGCACTTTCTGGTGCCGATGGATGCTGCGCCGCACCAGTGTGCACCGCACAGTGGGCATCGCAGCCGTGTTGACCCTCACAGGCGGTGTCAGCATGACGGCACTGGCCTATGCTGGCCAAGGCCAGGACTGGTATGGGGCTTGGGCCGTGATGGTGCCGATGTACATTTTCATGCTGGGTCACGGTGTGCATCAACCTTGCGGCCAAAGCGGTGCTGTCGCGCCCTTTCCGCACCGAGCCGGTACGGCCTCAGCACTCAATGGCTTTTTGATGATGCTGGGTGCATTCTTCATGGGCGGCTGGCTGGGTGCGCACATGGACCAAGCTGTTTTCGCCTTGGTTCACGGCATTTTGCTCTGGGCGTGCGTGATCACCATCGTGGCCTGGACCGCTGTACAGCGGCATGGCCGTCCGGCGCTTGCAGCGGGTCAAACAACATGAACACCCCCGTCCTCGGCGCCCAACCAACCCAGGCACCGACAGCCCAACCCATCGATGCCATGGCCATCGTAGGCCCCACCGCCAGTGGCAAAACCGCAGCGGCACTGGCGTTGGCCGAAAGTCTCCAAGACCGGGGGGGCGTGGAAATCATCAGCGTCGATTCGGCCTTGGTCTATCGGGGCATGGACATTGGCACTGCCAAGCCCAGCCGCTCAGAGTTGGCCGCCGTGCCGCACCACCTGATTGACACATTGGACCCGCTGGACAGCTACAGCGCCGCCGAATTTTCCAAGGATGCAACGCGTTTGATACGGGACATCCGTGCGCGCGGCAAAACCCCGCTGCTGGTGGGCGGCACCATGCTTTACCTCAAGGCCTTGCTCGAAGGCTTGAACGACATTCCCGCAGCGAACCCCGAGGTTCGTGCCCACATCCAGCAACAAGCCGAAAGCCTGGGCTGGCCTGCCATGCACGCCCTCCTGGCCCAAGTGGACCCGATCACCGCCACTCGCTTGGCCCCTGGCGACAGCCAGCGCATTGGACGCGCTTTGGAAGTGTGGACTTCGACCGGCAAAACCCTGTCGTCCTTCCACCAAAGCGCCAAAGCCGCTGCGCCCAACTGGCGTATCCCTGTGATCAGCCTTGAGCCGGCAGATCGAGCCTGGCTGCACCAGCGCATTGCACAACGCTTTACCCAAATGATGGCGCAAGGCTTTTTGGACGAGGTCAGGCAGCTCAAGGCACGCGGTGACTTGCACCCCGATTTGCCCTCCATGCGCTGCGTGGGTTACAGGCAAGCTTGGGAAGGGCTCGATGGCGCTTGGACAGAGAGCGATATCCACGAGCGCGGCATCTTTGCCACGCGCCAATTGGCCAAGCGCCAAATCACCTGGCTGCGCAGCATGCCCGATCGGCATGTGGTGCAGGCCGATGGGCATCAGCCGCTGGCGCAAGTTCAGCGCATCGCCCTGGAAAGCCTGCGCTAATCGGCCGCATCCTTGCGGCGGCCGCTTTTGATCTTCGACTGCATGGCCTTGCCCTGCAAGCGCCTTTGCACCGAACCATAGGTGGGCTTGGTGGCTTTGCGCAGCTTGGGTGGCTTGGCGTAGAGATCCAGCGTTTCGTACAGCCTCGCCCACGCGTCCACCCGGTTCGCTTCTTGGGTGCGGTGGCGCTGAGCCTTGAGGATGAATTCGCCTTCTTGCGTCAAACGACTGTCACCTGATTGCAGCCAGCGCTGCTTGACATCATCGGGCAATGAAGCGTTGGCCACGTCAAAACGCAGCTGGATGGCGCTGGAGACTTTGTTCACGTTTTGACCGCCTGGGCCTTGCGCCCGGATGGCGGTCAGCTCCACCTCACTGTCGTCGATGTGCAGGGCGTGTTGCATTGGCCTCGGGCTCTTTCATCATTCGCGAACAAAGACTCGCACTTACAGAATTACGCAGGCCAAGTCCGTGCAACTATTGCAGCGGGCGCTTGAGGTGTTCAGGCACGGGCAACACCATCACGTCAATGCCCTCATCGCGCAAAGCCTCGGTTTCTTCTGGCGTGGCTTGACCCCGGATATTGCGCTCCTCCCGTTCACCGTAATGGATTTTTCGGGCTTCTTCCGCAAATTGGGGGCCGACGTCTTCGGTGTTGGCGATGACGTGCTGCACCATCTTCACCAAGGCCTCTTGCATGTGCTGCAACGTGTCAGGGTTCAAGCCTGGATGGGGAGCTGACGCTTCAAGACTGGACTGAGCGGGCGACATGTTCGCGTTTGAGTCAGTCCCAACCAATGCCGCACCATGACCCACAGGGGCCGAGCCAGACTCAAGCGGTGACACACCATGACCCAAGTTCAGGCGCGGTGCTGAGAGCTTTTTGAGGATGTCGCTGTCATGACACACCGGGCAGGTGACCAAGCCCCGCGCACGCTGGTTATCGTAATCGTCTTGAGAGCCAAACCAGCCTTCAAAGCTGTGACCCTGTGAACATTGAAGGTCCAGGACTTTCATGTGCAAAAGGCGTCAGGACACGCTTGTCCAATTGAGAGGCCAATCACCCGTCAGAAAGTTCTGCAACCACAGCGCTCCAGTGAGGGTTTTGGCATCCGTCACCAGGCCATCGCGGCACCAAGCCATCAGCTGTGCCGGTGTGGCGGTGAAGACATCCAGAAACTCTTCAGCATCGAGTTGACGTTCGCCTTGCGTCAAGTCTTTGGCAAACCAGATGTCAATCACTTCGGTGGAATAGGCAATCACCGGATGCAATACGCCTGCTCTGGCCCAGTGGCGCGCGGTGTAACCGGTTTCTTCCATCAGTTCGCGCTGGGCGCACAAGAACGGGTCTTCTCCCGGATCGAGTTTGCCTGCCGGAAATTCGATCATCACCTGGCCGACCGGATAACGGTATTGACGCTCGAGCACCAAGCGCAAGCTATCGGCGGTGTCCAGCAAGGGAATGACCATGACCGCCCCCGGATGAACCACGTATTCACGTGTGGCCAGACTTTGGTCGGGCAGGCGAACCGTGTCTCGAAAAGCGTGCAGGAAGTTGCCTTTCAGCAATTCTTCCTGACCCACACGGTGTTCGATCAGATGATCGTCAGACATGCCAAACAGCGCACGAATGGGTGATCAATGCTGGCGATGCATGAGGTAGCGGTAAACAAAACCGGGGAAAGCCAAAGTCACAAACATGGTGCCTGTGATGGCATAAAACTCCCAGCCTTGCGGTGCAATCTGACCGGCATGATTTTCAAGAGCCAAACCCACGGCACCCACTACAAAATACAGCAGCACCAATTCCACCAATCGAATGGCCAGTGATTTACTGATGCGGGTAGGCCCAAGCAGCAAAATGCGCTGATTGGCGAACGGCAAGTTAGCCGCCAACAAAGCCAATGCAATCAACAAGCCAATTTGCCAAAAAGCAATCATGTGTGTCCGATCAAACCGCCAGCATGCGGGCAATGGCGTCTGCACACAACGCCATCAAAGCCCCGGGCACAATGCCCAGAACCAGCACCAACAAGCCGTTGATCGACAAGACCACGCGCACGTCGGTGGTGGCCGATACCGTGGTGGCCGTGACAGGCTCATCAAAGTACATGACCTTGACCACACGCAGGTAATAGAAAGCACCGATCAAGGACATGATGACCGCAAAGATCGCCAAGCCAATGTAGAAACCCTGGCCCGAAGCCACCAGTGACTGCAGCACAGACAACTTGGCATAGAAGCCCACCATGGGCGGGATACCGGCCATGGAGAACAGGCAAATCGCCATCACACCAGCATAAAGCGGGCTGCGCTGATTCAAACCAGCCAAGTCGGTGATCTCTTCACTCTCAAAGCCTTGACGGGCCAGCAACATGATCACACCAAAGCTGGCCAATGTCGTCAAAACATACGACACGATGTAGAACATGGCCGAGCTGTAGGCATTGGCAGCCAAGGTGGTTTGACCGTTGATGACACCCGCGACAAAACCCAGCAACACAAAGCCCATTTGTGCGATGGTCGAATAAGCCAACATGCGCTTGAGGTTGGTCTGAGCGATCGCCGCCAGGTTACCCACCACCAACGAACCGATAGCCAGGAAAGACAACATTTGCTGCCAATCGAAGGCCAGAGGCAACAAGCCTTCGACCAACAAACGAACCATGATGGCGAAAGCCGCCAACTTGGGGGCACCACCAATCATGAGGGTGGCAGCTGTTGGTGCGCCTTGGTACACGTCGGGAATCCACATGTGGAAAGGCACAGCTCCGATTTTGAAGGCCAAGCCTGCGACGATGAAAACCAGACCAAACACCAACACCTGGTGATTCACATGACCAGAGGCCACCGCTTTGAAAACTGCCGACAGTTCCAAACTGCCTGTCGCACCGTACATCATGGACATGCCGTACAACAAGAAACCCGAGGCCATGGCACCCAGCACAAAATACTTCATGGCCGCTTCTGTCGCTTGCGTGTGGTCACGGCGCAGCGCGACCAATGCATAGCTCGACAAGGTCAACAGCTCGAGGCCCAGGTAGATCACGATGAAGTTTTGTCCAGAGATCATGAAGCTCATGCCCAACAAGGCAAACATGCTCAAGCTGAAGATCTCACCACCACGCAACATGTCCCGGTCTGCGGCATAGGGGCGTGCGTAAACCAGCGTGACCATGACGGCCAGAGTGGCAAAACACTTGAGCCAATGCCCCATCGGGTCACTGACGACCAGACGGCCAAAGCCGTACAGCGTCTGACCGGCATCGGCATACATGGCGTGCAACCAAGCGACGCCACCCAATGACAGCAAGGTCAAGGCATAAGTGGCCGTGCGTTTGGGGCTTTTCACGAAGAGGTCAGCCAGCGCAATCACGCAGGCCATGACCAGCAACACGATCTCCGGATAAACGGTCATCCAGCTGGAGTTGTCCATCATCTGTGTTCTCTCAATTCTTCTAATCAGGCTATACGTTCAGTGCCCGTTGCTCAAGGCAACTTGGACATGGCAACGTGCTTGAGCAAGTCGGCCACCGAAGTGTCCATCACGTCGGTGAAAGGTTTGGGGTACACACCCATGTAGAGCACGGCAGCGGCCAACAAGGCCATCACCAAGAACTCACGGCCACCAATGTCGGTCAATTCCTTGACGTCATCATTGGCGACGGGGCCAAGGTAGACGCGTTTGAACATCCACAATGTGTACGCAGCGCCAAAGATCAACGCCGATGCAGCCAACAAGCCCACCCAGAAGTTGAACTTCACGGCCCCCAAAATGACCATCCACTCACCCACAAACCCAGCTGTGCCTGGCAAGCCGCAGTTGGCCATGGCAAAGAACAAGGCGAAAGCGGCAAACTTGGGCATGGTGTTGACCACACCACCGTAGCTGGCAATTTCACGGGAATGCACGCGGTCGTACAAAACGCCGATGGACAAGAACATCGCCGCCGACACAAAGCCATGAGCAATCATCTGGACAATACCGCCGGACACGCCCAGTGGGTTGAAGATGAAAAAGCCCAGAGTGACAAAACCCATGTGCGCGACCGATGAGTAGGCCACCAGCTTTTTCATGTCTTGTTGAACCATGGCCACCAAGCCCACATAGACCACGGCGACCAGAGACAACACGATGATGAACATGCCCCACTCACGTGCCGCATCGGGTGCGATGGGCATTGAGAACCGCAAGAAACCATAAGCACCGAGCTTGAGCATGATGGCTGCCAGCACTGCGGAGCCACCTGTAGGCGCTTCAACGTGAACATCAGGCAGCCAAGTGTGCACTGGCCACATGGGCACCTTCACAGCAAAAGCTGCAAAGAAAGCAAAGAACAACAAGGTTTGCACCGTGCCCGACAGCGGCAACTTGTGCCAGGTCAGGATGTCAAAACTGCCGTTCGATGCGGTGTAAAGGTAAATCAGCGCAATCAGTGTCAGCAAGGACCCCATCAGGGTGTACAGGAAGAACTTGAACGCCGCGTAAATCTTGTTCGGACCGCCCCAGATACCGATGATCAGGTACATCGGAATCAGTGTGGCTTCAAAGAACACGTAGAACAAAATGCCGTCCAGCGCACTGAACACGCCAATCATCAGACCCGACAGGATCAGAAAAGCAGCCATGTACTGGTTGACTTTGCGGGTGATGACTTCCCAGCCTGCAATGACCACGATGACGTTGATGAAAGCCGTCAACAGCACGAGCCACAGCGAGATGCCGTCCACGCCCACGTGGTAATGCACATTGAAGCGCTCGATCCATGAAGCTTTTTCGACAAACTGCATGGCCGAGGTGCCGAGCTGAAAGCCCGAATACAACGGCAATGTGATCAGGAAACTGACGATGGAGCCGACGAGGGCCAGCCAGCGCACAGCGCGGGCTTGGCTGTCACGACCAATGGCCAGCAAGATGACACCGAAAGCAATCGGTGTCCAGATGGCAAGGCTTAACAATCCCATTTTTATATCGTCCTCAAAATCGTTAAGCGAGCCAGACGAAATACGTCATCAGCACAAACACACCCAGGATCATCACCAAGGCATAGTGGTACAGGAAACCCGACTGGAACCAGCGCACCACGCCAGACACCATGCCCACCACTTTCCAGGAACCATTGACGAAGAAGCCGTCGATGATGGCGCGATCGCCCACCTTCCAAAGGCCGGTACCCAAAGCACGCGCACCTCTGGCCAGAATGTTTTCGTTGATCCAGTCCATGAAGTACTTGTTCTCCATGAGCACAATCAGCGGACGCAGCGTGCGCGCAAAAAACGCGGGCACTTTGGGATTGACCAAGTACATGTACCAAGCCGTGACGACACCTGCCAAAGCCAGCCAGAAAGGGGCTGTTGTGAGAGCGTGCTTGGCCATGGCCACAGGGCCATGGAAAGCCGCAGCCATTTCAACCATGACTGGGTGTTTGTCGGCATTCACAAAGATCACGTCTTTGAAAAAGTCACCGTACAGCATCGGCTCAATGGTCATGTAGCCAATCAACACCGATGGAATGGCCAACAGAATCAAGGGGACCGTCACCACCCATGGCGACTCGTGCGGATGGCTGTCGTGGCCATGGTCATCGTGACCGTGGTGGTCATCGTGGTGGGCATCCGGATTCTGGTCATAACGCTCTTTGCCGTGGAAGACCAAGAAATACATTCGGAACGAATAGAAAGCCGTGACAAACACCCCCGCCAACACGGCGAAGTTGGCAAAACCGGCAGCAGCCAAGTGGCTTTCGTGCACCGCTTCAATGATGCTGTCCTTCGAGTAAAAACCCGAGAAAAACGGTGTGCCGATCAGAGCGAGTGAGCCCAGCAGCGAGGTGATCCAAGTGATGGGCATGTACTTGCGCACGCCCCCCATCCAGCGGATGTCCTGGTTGTGGTGCATGCCCATGATGACGGAGCCGGCGCCCAAGAACAGCAAAGCCTTGAAGAAAGCGTGTGTCATCAGGTGGAACACCGCCACCGAGTAAGCCGATGCGCCCAGCGCCACCGTCATGTAACCGAGCTGAGACAAGGTGGAGTAAGCCACCACGCGCTTGATGTCGTTCTGGATGATGCCCAAAAAGCCCATGAACAAGGCCGTGATCGACCCGATCACCATGATGAAGTTCAAGGCCGCATCGGACAATTCAAACAGCGGCGACATGCGGGCCACCATGAAGATACCGGCCGTCACCATGGTCGCAGCGTGGATCAGCGCGGAGATGGGTGTGGGGCCTTCCATGGAGTCAGGCAACCACACATGCAGTGGGAACTGGGCCGACTTGCCCATGGCGCCAATGAACAGGCAAATGCAGATCACAGTGATCAGCATGCCATCCAAACCAAACACATACCAAGGGAAGTTGATCGCAGCCAACTCGCCCGCCTTGGCAAACAACTCGGTGTAGTTGAGCGTGCCGGTGTAAGCCACGATCAGACCAATGCCCAAAATGAAGCCGAAATCACCCACACGGTTGACCAAAAAGGCCTTCATGTTGGCGAAGATGGCGGTCGGTTTGTTGTACCAAAAGCCGATCAGCAAATACGACACCAGACCCACGGCTTCCCAGCCAAAGAACAGCTGCAACAGGTTGTTGCTCATGACGAGCATCAACATGGAGAAGGTGAACAGCGAGATGTAGGCGAAGAAGCGGTTGTAGCCTTCGTCTTCTTCCATGTAGCCAATGGTGTAGATGTGGACCATCAAGGAGACAAAAGTCACCACACACATCATCATCGCGGTGATGCCGTCGACCAGAAAACCCACTTCCATCTTGAGGCCACCCACCACCATCCAGGTGTAGAGCGTCTCGTTGAAGCGGGCGCCATCGATGACGCTCTTGAGTGTCATGGCCGACAGGATGAAGGCCACCAAAACACCCAAAATGGTCAGGGTATGAGACAGGCGGCGACCCATCCAGTTACCACCGAATTGGGTGCCCAGTACACCAGCCAGTACCGAGCCCACCAGAGGGGCCAGAGGCACAGCCAGCAGCGTGCTTGCGTTGAGGGTTTGACTCATATTCTTATTAACCCTTCAGCGAATTGAGTTCGTCCACGTTGATGTTGTTCTTGTTGCGGAACAACAGCACGAGGATGGCCAGGCCAATGGCCGATTCGGCCGCTGCCACCGTCAGGATGAAAAACACGAACACTTGACCGTGCATGTCACCCAAATAGTGAGAGAACGCCACAAAGTTCATGTTCACAGCCAGCAACATCAATTCGATGGCCATGAGCAAAACGATCAGGTTCTTGCGGTTCAGGAAGATGCCGATCACGGCCAATGCGAACAGCATGGCGCCGAGCGACAGGAAATGTCCCAAAGTCAGTGTCATCATTTGCTTTCCTCCGCAGGTGCCGCGACAGGCGCTGGCGCTGCTTGAGTGGGGGCCATCTTGACCACGTGCATGCGATCTGCTGCGCGCACCTTGACCTGAATGGACGGGTCAATCGCCTTGCTGTCCTTGCGCTCACGCAAGGTCAAGGCAATCGCCGCAATCATGGCCACCAACAAGATGCAAGCCGCAATCTGGATCGGCATCAGGTACTCGGTGTACAGCAAGATGCCCAGAGCCTTGCCGTTGTCAACCGGCACAGCGCCAGCCAACATGGCAGGGGCTTGAGACAAGCGGAAACCCGACAACAACACGGCAGCCATTTCAAGCGCCACGATGGCCCCTAAAGTCGCAGCCAAGGGGAAGTTTTTCCAGAAGCCCTTGCGCATGGTGTCGATGTTGATGTCCAGCATCATCACCACGAACAAGAAGAGCACCATCACGGCACCCAGATACACCAAGACCAGCACGATGGCCAGGAATTCGGCATTGAGTAGGAACCACACCGCTGAGGCTTGCGAAAAAGCCAACATGAGGTACAGCACAGCGTGCACAGGGTTGCGCGCAGTCACCACCCGGAAGGCTGCAAACAGCAGCACCACCGAGAAGAGGTAGAAGAAACCGGTCTTGACGTCCATAGGTCTGTCTTTTTAAATGTTCAGGACTTGGCGGCGTTCAACGGTAAGGAGCATCGGCAGCTTTGTTGGCTGCGATCTCTTTTTCGTAACGGTCGCCCACGGCCAGCAACATGTCTTTGGTGAAGTACAGGTCACCGCGTTTTTCACCGTGGTATTCAAAAATATGGGTCTCGACGATCGAGTCCACCGGGCAGCTTTCTTCGCAGAAGCCGCAGAAGATGCACTTGGTCAGATCGATGTCATAACGCGTGGTGCGGCGTGAGCCGTCTTCACGCTGGCCAGCTTCGATGGTGATGGCCATTGCAGGGCAAACAGCCTCGCAGAGTTTGCAGGCAATGCAACGCTCTTCACCGTTGTCATAACGGCGCAAGGCGTGCAGGCCACGAAAACGCGGCGACAGCGGCGTTTTCTCTTCCGGAAACTGCACTGTGACCTTGCGGGCAAATGCATAACGTCCGGTCAGGGCCATGCCCTTGAGCAACTCCACGAGCATGAAGCTCTTGAAGAAGTCCTTGATCGAAAAGGAGGAAGCAGTCATTGTTGTCATGGTCGTGAACCGCTTATTTCCAGATGTTCCAGGGTGAGAACAACCAAGCGCCCACCACCAGCAGCCACACCAAGGTGACCGGAATGAAAATCTTCCAGCCCAGACGCATGATCTGGTCATAGCGGAAGCGCGGGAAAGTGGCACGAATCCAGATGAACATGGACACGACCAAGAAAGTTTTCAGGCCCAACCAGATCCATCCGGGAATCATGTTGAACAAAGTGCTGTCGATGGGCGACAACCAGCCGCCCAGGAACATGATCACCGCCAGAATGGACACCAACCACATGCTGGCGTATTCGGCCAAGAAGAAGATGGCAAAGCCCATACCCGAGTACTCGACCATGTGGCCGGCCACGATTTCGGCTTCGCCTTCGACCACGTCAAACGGGTGACGGTTGGTCTCGGCCACACCAGAGATCAGGTAGACAACGAAGATAGGCAGCAATGGCAGCCAGTTCCAAGACAGGAAGCCCAGACCCATGTGGGCCATTTGACCTTTGCCTTGCGCCAAAACGATGTCGGTCAAGTTCATGCTGCCCGAAACCATTAAGACCACCAAGAAGCAAAAGCCCATGGCAATTTCGTAGCTCACCATCTGGGCCGATGCACGCAGCGCACCCAAAAAGGCATATTTTGAGTTGGATGCCCAACCCGCAATGATCACACCGTACACCTCGATCGAGGTGATGGCCATCACCAGCATCAAGCCGGCGTTGATGTTGGTCAATGCGACTTCCGGTCCGAAAGGAATCGCCACCCATGCGGCCAAGGCCGGCATGATGGCCATGATCGGCCCCAGGCGGAACAAGCCCAAGCTGGCAGCAGATGGGTTGATCAATTCCTTGGTCAGGAGTTTGAGCGCATCGGCGATCGGTTGCAACAGCCCCATGGGACCCACACGGTTGGGGCCGTGGCGCACTTGCATAAAGCCCAGCAGCTTGCGCTCCCAGAGCGTCAGGTAAGCCACTGCGCCCATCAGCGGCGCAAGGATGGCGACGATTTTGAGCAAGATCCAAAGCACAGGCCAGACCATCGTGGCCCACCAAGTGGCGGCGATCAGGTTCAGTCCACCGTTGTACAGAGCGTCAATCATGCTGTCACCTCCTGACGTGCGTCTGCAGTCAATTGCAAGGACGGTGCGCGGCGAACAATGCCATCGAGCTGATAAATGGACGCCACCACTGGCGCGTGCTCTGAAGCGGCCAAACGAATATCAGCGCGTACCGCATTCGATGCGGCCAGAGGCTGGGCCGTTGCACGGGCCAACACTTCTTGCGATGTTTCAAAAGCTGCACCGGGAATGTCCAACAAATTGGCCAGCACGCGCAAGACTTTCCAAGCGGGACGGGTCTCAGCCAAAGGCTTGACGACTGCATGAAAACTCTGCAGACGTCCTTCAGCATTGACAAAAGAGCCCGATGTTTCGGTGAATGGCGCAATGGGCAAAAGCACATCGCTGAATGCCATATTGGCCTTGAAAGGACTGAGCGTGACGACCATCTCGGCCTGCCCCAAAGTTTGGGCAGCAGCAGCGCCTGCAGCGCTGTCAAACTCAGGCTCGGTGTTCAGGAGCACAGCGGCCTTCAGACCGCCTGCCAACATTTGACCTGCGTGCTTGCCACCGGTCTGAGGCTGTGCACCGACCCACTGCGCGCCCACGGTGTTGGCCGCTTCAGTCAGGTAACCGACGGAGGCGCCCGTTTGCTCGGCGATCCAGTTGGCCAAAGCCAACAAGGAGGCAGCATGGGCATGGTGCGCGGCGGCGTTACCGAGCAGCACCGCTTTGCGTTCGCCGCCCAGCAAGGACTTGGCGATGGCTTGCGCCTGCGCTGTCACATTGCCAGCAGCAGGAGCACTCACGCCCTTTTCTGCGGCGATGGCAGCGGCCACATCGGCCAAGGCTTGGGCCCAGCCCGAAGCATCCGACAACACGGCCTGCGCTACAGGCATGGCCCAAGCGTCGGCGTGGCTGAAAGCTGCGGGTGATGTGATGACATGGAGCTGAGCACCGTGGCGCACGGCGTGGCGCACGCGCAATGCAAACAGCGGATGATCCTTGCGCAGATTGGAGCCCACGACCAGCACGCGCTGCATTGAAGACAGCGATGCGATCGATGTACCCAGCGTGCGCACACCTTCGGCAGCGCCAAACTCGGCATTGCGCAAACGGTGATCGATGTTGTCAGAACCCAGACCACGCATCAAAACGCCAGCAAGATACAACTCTTCCACCGTGCTGTGCGGGCTGACCAATGCGCCAATGCTGTTGGCACCGTGGTCACGCTGGATATTGCGCAAGCCATTGGCCACATATTCGAGGGCGGTCTGCCAATCCACTTCTTTCCACTCGCCGCCCTGCTTGAGCATGGGCTGAGTCAAGCGGTCAGTCCCGTTCAGGGCTTCATACGAAAAGCGGTCACGGTCAGCAATCCAGCATTCGTTGATGTCTTCGTTTTCCAAAGGCACGACGCGCATGACCTGGTTGTTCTTGACCTGCACGATCAGATTGGCACCGGATGAATCGTGCGCTGCTACCGACTTGCGGCGCGACAACTCCCATGTACGGGCGTGGTAACGGAAAGGCTTGCTGGTCAAGGCGCCCACGGGGCAGATGTCGATCATGTTGCCCGACAGTTCGGAATCGATGGTCTGACCCAAGAAGGTTTCTATCTCGGCATGCTCGCCACGGTGGGACATGCCCAGCTCCATGGCACCGGCCACTTCTTGACCGAAGCGCACGCAGCGTGTGCAGTGGATGCAGCGGCTCATCTCTTCCATCGAGATCAATGGGCCGACTTCCTTGTGAAACACCACACGCTTTTCTTCTTCATAGCGCGAGGTGCTGCCACCGTAACCCACGGCCAAGTCTTGCAACTGGCACTCACCACCCTGGTCGCAAATGGGGCAATCCAGCGGGTGGTTGATCAGCAAGAATTCCATGACCGACTTTTGGGCCGCAATGGCCTTGTCGCTCTTGGTGCGCACGATCATGCCTTGTGTCACGGGCGTGGCGCAGGCAGGCATGGGCTTGGGGGCTTTTTCGACCTCGACCAGGCACATGCGGCAATTGGCCGCGATCGAGAGTTTCTTGTGGTAGCAGAAATGGGGAATGTAGGTGCCTGCTTTTTCAGCGGCATGCATGACCATGCTGCCTTCGGCAACTTCCACTTTCTGACCGTCGAGTTCTATTTCAACCATGGGTCTTCACCGCTGTTGCATCGGCGTTGACCATGGAGGTCTTGTGCTCGATGAGGTGTACAAATTCGTGACGGAAATGCTTGAGCATGCCGCGCACCGGCATGGCCGCTGCATCACCTAAGGCGCAAATCGTGCGGCCCATGATGTTGCCGGCAACGCTGTCGAGCATGTCGATGTCGCTGGCACGGCCCTGGCCGTGTTCAATGCGGTCGACCATTCGCCAGAGCCAGCCTGTGCCTTCACGGCAAGGCGTGCATTGGCCACAAGACTCGTGCGAATAAAAGTAAGACAAACGCGCCAAGGCCTTGACCATGCAGCGCGTCTCGTCCATGACGATCACCGCGCCCGAACCCAACATCGAACCGCCTTCTTTGGCGATGCTGTCGTAGTCCATGGTGAGCTTCATCATCAAATCGGCCGGAATCACGGGCGATGAAGAACCGCCGGGAATCACGGCTTTGAGCTTGCGACCACCACGCACACCACCGGCGAGCTCAAGCAGCTTGGCAAACGGTGTGCCCATGGGCACTTCGTAGTTGCCGGGGCGCTCCACGTCACCGCTGACCGAGAAGATTTTGGTGCCGCCGTTGTTGGGCTTGCCGCATTCGAGGTAAGCCTGGCCACCGTTGCGGATGATCCAAGGCACCGCCGCGAAGGTTTCGGTGTTGTTGATCGTGGTGGGCTTGCCGTACAAACCAAAGCTGGCCGGAAACGGTGGCTTGAAGCGAGGTTGGCCTTTTTTGCCCTCGAGCGATTCGAGCAAAGCGGTTTCTTCACCGCAGATGTAAGCGCCAAAACCGTGTGAGGCGTGCAGCTGGAAGCTGAAGGTGCTGCCCAAGATGTTGTCACCCAAGTAGCCTGCAGAACGGGCTTCTTCCAAAGCCGCTTCAAAACGCTCGTAGGTGTGGAAGATTTCGCCATGGATGTAGTTGTAACCCACGCTGATGCCCATGGCATAAGCCGCGATGGCCATGCCCTCGATCACGGTGTGCGGGTTGTACTCCATGATGTCGCGGTCTTTGCAAGTGCCCGGCTCGCCTTCGTCCGAGTTACACACCAAATACTTTTGACCGGGGAACTGGCGGGGCATGAAGCTCCACTTCAGGCCCGTGGGGAAGCCCGCACCGCCGCGACCACGCAGGCCAGACTCTTTGACGGTGGCGATCACTTGGTCTTGGGTCAGGCCTTCGCCGCCATCTTTGCCCAAAATTTTGCGCAAGGCTGCATAGCCGCCGCGTGCTTCATAGTCTTTGATGCCCCAGTTGCGGCCATTCAGGCCCGCATAAATTTGCGGGTTGATGTGGCGGTCATGGAAGCAGGTTTCCACGCCCGTGGCCTGGAACTGGCTCAGAATTTGTTCGACGTTCATCAGGCGGCCTCGGCTTTCTTCAGGCTGTCGACGAGTTGGTCCAATTTTTCGTGGCTCATGAAGCTGCACATGTGGCGGTCATTGACCAACAACACGGGTGCATCGGCACAAGCGCCTTGGCACTCGCTAGGCTGCAACGTGAACAAGCCATCTGCGGTGGTTTCACCGGCGTGCACACCCAATTTGTGCTCCAGATGCGCCAGCGCCTGCGCGCCGCCACGCAGCTGACAAGGCAGGTTGGTGCAAACGTTCAGCTTGAACTTGCCCACCGGCTTTTGGTTGTACATGTTGTAGAAGGTCGTCACTTCGTGCACGGCCATCACGGGCATACCCAAGACTTCGGCCACGACTTGCTCACTGTCAGGGCTGACCCAGCCTTGCTCCTGCTGCACGATCGACAGGCAAGCCATCACGGCCGACTGCTTTTGGTCTGCAGGGAACTTGGCGACTTCACGCGCAAAGCGTGCTTTGGTTGACTCAGAGATCATCGGTCAATCTCTCCAAAAACGATGTCCATGGTCCCGATGATCGCGACCGCATCGGCCAGCATGTGGCCTCGGGCCATTTCATCGAGGGTGGCCAAATGGGCAAAGCCCGGGGCGCGAATTTTGAGGCGATAGGGCTTGTTGGCACCATCGCTCACCATGTAAATGCCGAACTCGCCTTTCGGGTGTTCGACCGCTGCGTAGGCCTCGCCTTCGGGCACGCGGAAACCTTCGGTGAAAAGCTTGAAATGGTGAATCAAGTCTTCCATATTGGATTTCATGCCTTCGCGAGAAGGCGGCGCCACCTTGTGGTTGTCGGTGATGACGGGGCCGGGGTTGGCACGCAACCACTTCACGCATTGCTGGATGATGCGGTTGGATTCACGCATCTCCTGCACGCGCACCAGGTAACGGTCGTAGCTGTCACCGGTCTTGCCCACAGGCACGTCGAACTCGACTTGGTCGTAGGCATCGTAAGGCTGCTTTTTGCGCAAGTCCCAAGCAAAGCCAGAGCCACGCAACATGGGGCCCGTCATGCCCAAATTCAGGGCACGCTCGGGGGCCACCACGCCGATGCCAACGGTGCGCTGCTTCCAGATGCGGTTGTCGGTCAGCAGGGTTTCGTACTCGTCCACGCACTTGGGGAAGCGCTGGGTGAAGTCGTCGATGAAATCGAGCAAGGAGCCGTTACGGTTGCTGTTGAGCTGCTCAATCGCCTTGGCGTTCTTGATCTTGCTGACCTTGTACTGGGGCATGCTGTCCGGCAGGTCGCGGTACACACCGCCGGGCCGGAAGTAGGCCGCGTGCATGCGGGCACCCGACACAGCCTCGTACATGTCAAACAGGTCTTCACGCTCGCGGAAGGTGTAGATCAGGATGGTGGAGCTGCCGCAGTCGTTGCCGTGCGAGCCCAGCCACATGAGGTGGTTCAGGATGCGGGTGATTTCCGAGAACATCACGCGGATGTACTGGGCGCGCATCGGCACTTCCAGGCCCAGCATCTTCTCGATCGCGAGGCAGTAGGCGTGCTCGTTGCACATCATCGACACGTAATCCAAGCGGTCCATGTAAGGCAGCGACTGGATATAGGTTTTGCTTTCCGCCAGCTTTTCGGTGGCACGGTGCAACAAACCGATGTGTGGGTCAGCGC
>JAGNVG010000182.1 GCA_017986605.1 Limnohabitans sp. | reverse complement strand
GTGCGCATCACCGCCACCGACTCGCAAAAAGTGCCGAACGCATCTGCCACTTCCGCTTCAAGCGGTGCAGACATCAACGGCGCAGCCATCATGAACGCCACGATGCAAATGCGTGAGCGCTTGAAGCCTGTGGCTGCCCGCATGTTGGGTTGCGCCGAAGCCGACGTGACCTTTGCAAATAACGAAGTGCATGGCGGCGGCAAGTCCGTCAAGTGGGCTGACGTGACCAAGCAAGCGTGGCTCGACCGCGTGGGCCTTAGCGTGACCGGCTTCTACATGACGCCCGAAATCAAATATGACTTCACCACCCTGAACGGCCGTGCTTTCTATTACTACTGCTACGGCGCTGCCGTGAGCGAAGTAGAGATCGACACCCGTACCGGCGAGTGGTGGCTCAAGGCTGTGGACATCGTGCACGACGTGGGCCGCAGCATCAACCCCGCATTGGACAAAGGCCAGATCGAAGGCGCTTATGTGCAAGGCATGGGCTGGCTCACCATGGAAGAGTGCATTTGGGACAAGAAGGGCAAGCTGCTCACGCACGGCCCAAGCACCTACAAGATTCCAGTGGCTGGCGACATTCCTGAGCACTTCAATGTGTCCTTGTTCGACAACGCCAACTTGAAGCCCACGCCTTTCAACAGCAAGGCCACCGGTGAGCCGCCTTTGATGTTGGGCCTGTCTGCCTTCTTCGCTTTGCGCGATGCAGTGGCCGCCAGCGCCGACCACAAAGCTGTCGTGCACATGGACGCACCCGCCACGCCTGAGCGCATCTTGATGGCGTGCGAAAAAGCCAAGGCCACTGCAGGGATGTGAAGCGCCGTGGGGGATGCCTGACGCGTTTTCGGGCATCCTGCAGTGCATCACACAACACGTTTCAGGAGTGAGCCCATGTCAGACGATCTCAGGTGCTGCGGCACCGGCACATGCATCATCAATGCCGAGGGCTTGTGCTGGTGTGGTCAACAGTGGGACGGTGAGAAGATGTGTTTTCCAGCGCCATCCGGCAGCCACAACTCATTTGACTCAGTGCAGCAGACCGAGCTTTCTCAGCCTGGTCGCTTGCCTGTGAAGCCGCAAGACAACTGAGCTGACAACTCAGTCTTGGCCTTCGGTCAGCGTGTCGAGCTGAAATTTGCCGCTCTTGTGCCACAGCCACACATCGGTGTAGGTGACTTGGCTGAGGTGTTTGGGCACGGGGTAAGGGGCAGCAGCCTTGACCATGCGCTCAATCTCCGCCATGACCTGAGGCACATGCTTGGGGGCGCGCATCCAGTTGATGGATTTCACAGCCCCTTTTTGGTCGATGTCCACATTCAACACGCCCACAGCTTCCAGCAAAGGGGGCATTCTGCCCTTGTAAATGCGGTGGGCATGCGTGCCATACAAATGGCCTGCAGCATCTCGTCGGTATTCTTTGCTGCTGCGCGCCAATGAAGTCGGGCCCACGGGCGTTTTGACGACCTCAGGCGGTTTGGCCACGGGCGGTGGTGGGGCAACAGGCTTGACCAAGGGCGGCGGTGTGCTGCATCCGCTCAGGAAACCCAAAGCGGCCGCCCCCACACACAAGACGGTGTGGTGAAGTGCAGACTGAAACTGTTGTAAACGTGGGTTCATGACAAGCCTTTGTCCTTGGCATACTCTGTGGTGGCCGTGATTGTGGCACCGACAAAGCCCAGTGGGCAATCAACTGAGAGATAAACCATTGAATGGAATGCCAAAGTGAACTGGATTGAGCAAGCCATGCTGCGCTTGGCGGCAGAAAACGCGGTCATCGTGACCGTGTTGTCGACGCAGGGTTCGGTGCCCAGGGGGCCAGGCACCCACATGGTCGTTTTTGCGCAAGGCGAGTGCGGCACCATTGGTGGCGGTCATCTGGAGTTTCAGGCCATTGCCCATGCCCACCAGTGGCTGGCAGGCCAGACCCGTGAAGCCACACTGCGCCAAGTGCTGGGCCCCAGTTTGGGGCAGTGCTGCGGCGGTGCGGTCGAGCTGACGTTTGAGCCCGTGACCGCTGCTGACCTGCCGCGACTGCGTGCGATCTTGGTGCCACCCCGCACGCCGCTGGCCTTGTTTGGCGGTGGGCATGTCGGTAAGGCCTTGGTCAACACCTTGGCCCCTTTGCCATTTGCTGTGCGCTGGATCGACAGTCGCGACGAAATTTTTCCGTCCGATGTGCCTGTGGTCGTGGAATGTGAACACTCCAATCCAGTGCAGGCCGCTGTAGCCGATCTGCTCCCCGGCAGCCGCGTGTTGATCATGAGTTTCAGCCACGCCGAAGACCTCGACATCGTGATCGCCTGCCTCAAACGCCAGCGAGAGCGTGGCGATTTGCCTTTTGTTGGCCTGATTGGCAGCAAAACCAAATGGGCCACCTTCCGGCATCGCCTGGAGGACCGTGGGTTCAGTGCCCCAGAAATCGCACACATCACCTGCCCGATTGGCGTAGCGGGGATCGCAGGCAAGGAGCCCGAAGTCATTGCGGTGGCCGTGGCCGCACAGCTCTTGCAAACGCTTTGAGGTGTGATTCTGGTTTTCCCTAGGCTTGAGCTTGGGTGGAGACTGGATTCAGAGACATAAACTGTATACACTTCGGTGCACTGGTCGCAGCGGCGCAAGAACCTCCGGGTTCATGTTCGCGACCGAATGACCGCTCACAGGGCCCGCGGTGGTGAGCTGGTTGGAGATCCTTCATGGAAACGTA
>JAGNVG010000095.1 GCA_017986605.1 Limnohabitans sp. | reverse complement strand
TGGTGCAAGGCGTGGCCGATGGCGTGGACATGTTCGACTGCGTGATGCCCACCCGCAACGCCCGCAACGGCACGGTGTTCACCCGCTTTGGCGACCTGAAGCTGCGCAACGCCCGCCACAAAAACGACCCGCAACCGCTGGACACCAGCTGCACCTGTCATGCCTGTGCGGGAGCGTCCGGCGTGTCGTGGGACAACGGTGGCCGCGAGGGTTTCAGCCGCGCTTACATGCACCACCTGGACCGCTGCGGCGAAATGCTCGGCCCCATGCTGACCACCATCCACAACCTGCACTACTACCTGAACCTGATGCGCGAAGTGCGCGAGTCGCTGGACGTGGGCCAGTTCGCGCAGTTCCGGGCGCAGTTCAAGACAGATAGAGCACGCGGGGTGTAAGGGATCCATCCTTGCAAATCATGGAATAAAACTCCATATTTGCAAGGCTGTTTACGGGTGCAGGTCGGTGGCCCGGAGAGATCGCCCGATCGCTCAGGCCTCAGCGCCTGCGTCATCCAGTTTGGACAGCGCTTCTGCCTTTTTATAGGGCGCTAAATCACGGATGTTCTTTTGCACCGCAATGGCACTGAACAGGGCCAGGCAAAAAGCCATGCCGTAAAAACCCTTTTCACTCATGGCCAAAGTTGCATTCCACAAGCCAATGCCCAACAACAAAATGGCCAGGCCTACAGACAACCAACACAGGCCCATATAAAGCCCGGTCACGGCGATGCCTTCGGTTTTGTCTCGAACACTTTTTTGCAGCGACACGGCTGCAAACAAGCCATACAAAAGCAAAGTGAAGTAGTAGCCCTTTTCATTGAGCGGCATGGCCGCATTCCATAACCCCACCACATAGGCCAAGGCTCCCGCCAACAAAGCCACCCAAGATGCAAATACAAACGCCGAAGTCGGCTGTTGTGCTCGAATGTTCATCTCTGCGTTCATTTCCTACCCTTTCAAAATACAGTGATCGCTCATGCATCTGAAGATAAAACCGAGCATTAAAACCCTGCATCATCTTCAGTTTCTACGACGCATGACATGCCAGTTTGCATGCCAGTTTGCATCCATCAATTTCCGACATGCATGGTGAACACAGCACCCGTGTGAAGGCGGCAAGTTCCGGTACCCATCGTGCTCGAATTCATGGTGTACAAGCAGCCCAAGTAACCACCGCGGTTACCCGCGCCATTGGCTACGCCTTCGCGGCTCGAACCCGCTTTGCGAGTGGCTTCTCCAGCAAAGCTTTCGCCATTGATGATGGCGTTGAACGTGCCGCGTCCATGCAAGTCGCTGGTCACGGTGGCATTGACCACGCCCAAGCCGCTGGCCAAGTCATTGGCCGGGTACAACCTGGCGGGAAAACTGGTTGGCAAATTGGGACTCACCACCACGGCACTGGTGCCCGGTTGCGGTACTGCTGCTTGGCCCGTGCGGGCATCCAAAGGCACCACATAACACCCAGTCAGCGAAGCAGCGAAACAAGCCACCCCCACCCAAGCAGACACGCGGCTCAGGCGCCCAGCGCCAACAAATTTTGTATTTTTCATAGTCATCCTTGATGCACCAGCACATACTGGTGTCACGTATTTGATGTCAAAAATCAAGCTAAAGTTGGCATAAAAACAAAATAATCTTATCTAGAGACTTCAAGTACCGTATTTTGATACGCCACACATCCAAGGCTGACATGCTTGGTCAGCGCCCTGTGTGAGCCAATGCTGGGATTGGAGCCTCTGCATTCAATAGGGCCTGCACTTGGGCACTCAAAACAGGTAGGCTCGCTTCGGTGCATGAGAGCGACGTGCCTACATTCAGACCCACACGGTTGAACAACCCACGCCTGAAAATTTTCACCATGGCGGTGGGTTCGTCGTTGCGCAACTCGATGCGGCTGAAATACGAACCCCACAAGTTGGTCAGAGCCATGGGAATGACGCGCACATCTTGCAGACCATCGGCCTGGGCTTGCTCCAAGATTTTGATGATGCCGCCTTTGAAGGGCTGCAAGGTGCCATCACGTGTGATACCGCCTTCGGGGAAGATGCCAAGCACATCGCCTTCGCGCAACACCTGCGCGGCTTCGTGAAAGGCCGCTTCGTAAGCCACCGGGTCTTCACTGCGTGGCGCAATCGGTATGGCCTTGGCCAGTTTGAACAGCCACCCGAACACCGGCACTTTGAAGATGCGGTGGTCCATCACAAATCGGATCGGGCGCGGACTGGCCGCCATGAGCAGCACCGCATCGACAAAGCTCACATGGTTACAAGCCAGCACGGCCGCACCTTCGGTGGGGATGTGCGCTTCACCTTGCACCCGAAAGCGGTACACCACATGGGTGAGCATCCAGGCCACAAAGCGCAGCAGGTATTCGGGCACCAGCATGAAGATGTAAAACGCCACCACCGCATTGAGCAGCCCGATGCACAGGAACAACTCGCTGATGGAAAAACCCGCGCCCAGCAAAGCCCCGGCCAGCACCGAGCTGGCGATCATGAACAGCGCATTCAGGATGTTGTTGGCGGCAATGATGCGAGCACGGTGCGTGGGCTGGCTGCGCATCTGAATGAGGGCATACATGGGCACGCTGTAGATGCCCGCAAACAGCGACAGCAAAGCCAGATCGGCCAGCACACGCCAATGCGCCAGCTGGCCAACAAATTGGCCCAGTGTGAGCGTCGCAGAGGCAGGCGGCAAGCCGCGAGAGGCGAAATACAAATCCACCGCGAACACGGTCATGCCAATGGCTCCCAGCGGCACCAAACCAATTTCGACATGTCGGCGGCTCAAAATTTCGCACAGCAAGGCGCCCGCGCCAATGCCCACCGAAAAAACCACCAGCAACAAGGAAGCCACTTGCTCGTTGCCATGCAACACATCACGCGCAAACGCTGGAAACTGGCTAAGAAACACAGCGCCAAAAAACCACATCCAGCTGATGCCCAGCAGCGAGCGGAAGACCACCACATTGGTGTGCGCCAATTGCAGGTTGCGCCAGGTTTCGGTGAAGGGGTTCCAGTTGATCGTCAAGGCAGGATCGGTAGCGGGAGAGACCGGCACGGCCTGCGCCAGGACACGTCCAAGCAAGGCCAGCGCCACACACGCCACGCCCACCACCATGGGCCCGACCAAAGGCAGCGCGATCAGCAAACCGCCCGCCACATTGCCCAACAAGATGGCCACGAAGGTGCCCATCTCGACCATGCCATTGCCCCCGGTGAGTTCACGCTCAGTCAAGTGCTGGGGCAAATAGGCAAATTTGACCGGGCCAAACAGCGTGCTGTGCAAGCCCATCAAAAACACACAGGTCAGCAGCATGGGGACGTTTTGATGCACAAAACCCCACCCGGCCAGCAGCATGATGCCGATCTCCAGGTTTTTGACAAATCGGATCAGCACCTCTTTGGGGTACTTGTCTGCCAACTGGCCACTGGTCGCAGAAAACAACAAAAACGGCAAGATGAACAGCGCCCCAATGACCAAACCGGCCATGGACGCAGGCAGCCACTGCACCTGCAATTGATAAGTCACCAGCACCGTAAATGCAAACTTGAAGACGTTGTCGTTGCCCGCCCCCAAAAACTGCACCCAGAAAAACGGCGCAAAGCGTTTTTGACTCAGCAGGGCGAACTGGCTGGGGTGCTCATGGAGGGCCCCAGCGGTAAGCGCATTCGAAATGGTCATGTGTGTTCTCCCTGGATATTCAGATGGCGTTTCTGCTGAACGCCTGCTGGCTCGGCATTTTGCCGTAGCCTGTGATGGACAGCGCCAAAGGGATCAAGGCACAGGCTGCCGCCAAGTGTTTGAGTGTGTGACCTGCAACCAGCTGATGGGTCCACACGAAAAACTGCTCATCCTGCATCTCAAGCCACTTGGCCAACACATAAAACCCCACCAGCGCCAGCCAAGGTGACTTGAACGTCCACGCGCCAGATCCCTCACGCAGCGTGAAGACCGCATGCGCCACCAGCAGCGCCAAGCCGCCAAACTGCAAAACCGCCCAAGGCATGACTTGGCCGCCCCACACAGGCAAGGCGGCAGATACCCCACCGGCCAACATGACGCCCAGGGCAAACCGAGTCGCCCAAAGCACTTGCAAACGCTCGGCCACGGCCCAGCCCAAAACCCCGGCAAAGGTCACGGCCATGCCCAGGCGGTCCAGCACCAAGGTCTCAGGGACTGGATGCCAGTGGTACACCGAAGACCCCGCCCAAGTCAGCACCAGCCCCGCAAAACACAGCAGGGCGGGTTTTCTGGTTGGCGATAAACGAGGCAATATGCGGCAAACGCGCCAGCCGCCCCAGAGCCCCACCAGCAAAAAAGGCAGGTTGCTCAGCACATCCAGGGTGTTGGGTATACCGCACCAGCTGCGCGCATCGACAAACGGGTGTCCATGGACATGCAGATGGGTGTGACCGTGGGCGTTCAAGGACACGCCCAGCGAGGCTAACCACTGCGGGTCAATGAGCAGGCTCAAGCACCACAGCAGCACCCAAAGCATGAGCACTTTGATGCCGACACCGACGGTCGCCTCGTCAGACGAACCCGACCAGACTGTCGCAGGGGTTGGAAAAGTAGAACAGGACATCGCAAGGCCTCCGGGCACAACAAACATGTGCGGAAGTTTCAGGTGTGCAAGCCCCGAAAGTGGTGATTTATTGATTAAAGTGCAAACTCCAAGTTCATCCCGTATCAAATTTCAGTACCCATGAGCACCACCGTCGATCTGGTCAAAGCCATCAAGCAAGAACTTAAAGCCACGGGCATGACCTATGCCGACCTCGCCAACGCCCTGGGCATGGCCGAGTCCAGCGTCAAACGCATGTTGGCCAAAGCGGACATGTCGCTTTCGCGCGTAGATGAAGTTTGCAGGGCCTTGAAACTGGACTTTGCTGAACTGGCCCGGCGCGTGGCGGACGCGCAGCCCCTGCTGAGCCAACTGAGCCAAGAGCAAGAGCGGGCCGTGGTGGCCGACAAAAAGCTGATGCTGGTGGCCATTTGCGTGCTCAGCCAGTGGTCCGTTGAGCAAATCACCGCCTACTACCAACTGAGCGAAGCCGACTGCATCCGCTGTTTGGCGCAACTGGACCGGATCGGCATCATTGAGCTGCGCCCGCTCAACCGTTACCGCCTGCAATTGGCCAAGACCTTTCGCTGGCGCCCCCATGGGCCAGTGATGGAGTATTTCCGCGAGCACGCTTTGCTGGACTATTTTTCAGGGGGTTTTGATGCACAAGGTGAAGGACTTTTGCTGGTGCACGGCACGATCAGCCGGGCCTTAGCGCCCTCATTTTTGGAACGCCTGCAAAGGGTGGCACAGGACTTTGCCATGCAACACCAGTCCGACCAGAAATTGGCAGCCGAACACCGAGAAGGCTACACGCTGCTGCTGGCCATGCGCCGCTGGGAATTTGAAGCCTTTCAGTCGCTGAGGCGCTGAACGCATCCACGGCAGACTCTTCGGACTTACAAAGAGGTTGAGGTCTGGGTGAATACCGTCAACACCCCCGTGTAACCATAAAGATGGTTGCGGGCAATCTCTCCTGCAGCAAAAAACCCCACCAAAGGCACATCGCCCAAGGCGTGGCGGATGATCTGCAGCTCGGCGCTGGGGCCACCAAAGTGAAGGCCGCCCCTTCCGGTACAGCTCACATAAACCGCTCCTGCAATGCGTTGGCCCCCCTGCGGCAAGGTGGGCACAGGGTCATCACTGAGCGCGCTGATGGCCTGTATCGACAACATTTCCGGTTCAAGTTCTTCGCGAATTTCGGCACACACGCGCACCAGATCGGCACGGGCAGCGTGCACATCACGTCGGCAAAACGTCAAGCGCATGCCCAATTCCAAATGTTCGGCCACAGCGACCCCTTGGCGCGTGGGGTCCAGACCCACAATGTGACGCACCAACACATCGTTGCCCAAATTACCTGTTTGGCCCACGCCCGACTGACCAGAGGGGCTGAGCCCCACCAATGTTGAACGCACCACCGGAATCGCTTTTTGCGGCTCACTCAAGTTGATGTTCAATTCATCCAGCAGCACACCCAGTGCAGCCTCGCCATTGAGCTTGAGCACCAGGTGCTGGTCGACTTCTGTGATCTCGCGCTCGGGGGCTATGGGCTGACAGCCTTGCGTCACACGAGACAGCAAATTCACCTGCGATGAAAAAGCCACACCGCTGAGGCCCCCTTCAAATACGCCGCCCGCCACCAAGCTTTGGGGTTGGTCGGCGCTGATGGCGAACTGCACGCTGCGGGTGCGGCTGGAAGTCAAGCCGCCAAACAAATACCCTTGCCGCGTGCGTGCGGCCATCTCATCAATCAACTCTGCCAAATCGGGCGTGGCCGGATCGGCATGCACCAGAGCAGCGTCGGCCCAGTGGGCAGGCAATGGGGACACCCCCGAAAACACACGGTAATGCGCTGGAGGCACATTGCACAGCATGACAGCCAAGGCCGGTTCGTCAAAGTATTCGGCGTTGTTCACCGCGATGCCCACGCCCACCGTGCCCGTCCAATCGGTGACTTCGGGCAACTCCTGGCGCAAATGGTCCAGCAGCGCTTGTGCCTCGTGGGCATAGTGGTCGGTGATGTAGACCAGCGCCAAACGGGGCTCCGCCGCATAGTCGGGCAAGGTCATCTGCGCTCGCAACTGCGCCAGCACCAATCCTGCGGCCATGCGCCACTGCGGATGGGTGGCGTGGCCGTAGGGAAAAAGTTTCATGACGTTTTGCGCTTGGAGGCCGCCTGACGCGGCGCAGATTTGGCAGTCGGTTTGCGTTTGGCAGCGGCAGTCTTCTTGGCTGCTGCCTTTTTGGCAGGGGTCGGTTTTTTGCCAGCAGCTGACGTGCGGGCCCCTTTGGCCGTCATGCCCGTCTTCATGGCTTCAGCGGCCACGTCTTTGACAGCAGCCGCTGCAATATTTTGGAACTGTTGGGTCAATGCCCCCCACCACTGCATCGGGTCCACAGCAGGCTTGGCTGAGGCGGCCACCGTCGAAGGCGCTTCAGTCGCCTCTTTCTCCACATCAGGCTCTGGCTGAACGGGTTCGGGCTGCGTTGCGGTCTGCTGGGGCGCAGCAGCTTGTGGCCCAGCAGCAGGTGCTTTTGCCGTGAAGGCCTTGGCCAAATCGGCCATGCTCACGTTCATGCTTTGCAGCGTGGACAGGGTCATCTTTTGCACCTCCATCGCCTGGATGGTGGCCTTGAGCGCCGTGGTGTTTTGCTCCAACCAGAACAGCACCGACTTGAGCTCCTGAATGCGCTTGTCGATTTCTTCGATGCTGAGCGTGGGCGCCACCCAGCTGGCCATGCCAGGCACAGCGCCCACACTGGCGCCAGGTGTGGCTTGCGCTGCCGTCTTGGACAGGTTTTGCAAGAAGTCAAAGCCTGGTACGAATTTGCCAAAGCCGAAGGCGGATGAGTCGCTCATGGTGTCTCCTGAAGAAGGACTGAGCAAAGCTTACCCGAAGACGCTTTCAAACAATCTGACGCACTCAAAACGCATGGTCTGCCGTGAACGTGATGCGGTGCAGCTTGCGGTGCTGCGGATAAAAGTCGGCCACGGCGTAGTGCTGGGTCGAGCGGTTATCCCACACTGCCAATGAATGAGGCTGCCAGCGAAATCGGGCTTGCACTTCGGGCGCTGTGATCAGCCCAAACAACTGCGCCAACAAGGCGTCGCTTTGCGTGCGCGGCAGGCCGTGGATGTGGGTGGTGAAGGTCGGGTTGACGTACAAAATCTTTTTGCCTGTGACGGGGTGCACACGCACCACCGGGTGCGTCACGGGCGGGTATTTGGCGCGAGCAGCCTGCAGCTGTTCGCCCGTGGCATCTTGGCGCAGCAAGTATTCGGTCCAGCCGGTCACCTCCCAGGTATGCATGGCGCTCAGGGTTTCCAGATAGGCTTTGAAGTCAGCAGGCAAAGCCTCGTAGGCGGTGGTCATGCTGGCCCAGACGGTGTCGCCACCGCTGGCCGGAATGACTTGCGCATACAAGCTGGTGCCGATGGGTGGATTGGCCTGCCAAGTGATGTCGGAATGCCAGTTGTTGTTGGCAGCCGGGCGCTCGGCGGTGCTTTCCACAATTTCAATCTCGGGCTGGCTCTCCACTCGGGGAAAGAAGGCTTTGACTTCGTTGACTTGGCCAAAACTGCGGGTGAAGGCCACCTGCTGAACAGGGGTGAGCACTTGATCCCGAAAAAAGATCACCTCGTACCGGGCCAAAGCGGCCTTCAACTCGCTTTGAGCGAGATCACTCAGTGGCTGCGACAAGTCCAAACCATGGAGCGTGGCCCCGATGTTGGGGGTGAAGGGCGTGGCAACAAATGACTCGTAAACATGCGGCAATTGGATCGAATGGACCATGACTTTTCCTTTGCCAACAGTTTACGTGGGGTGACCACCTCAGGTTGGCCCACTCAGCAGTCTCTGCATCGCCCGCTTGGCCGTCGCCAACGCATTGGCCCGCATCCCGGCAAACATGTCTTTTAGGAACTGTCTGGCCAGTGGCTGCGCTTTTTCGGGCGAACCGGCATTGAAGGGGGGCTGCGGGTCGTACTCCAGGTACAACTGCACCGCCTCGGCATAGACACGGCTTTTCAGCAGTGCCACCAACTTGAGGCCAAAGTCGATCCCGGCCGTCACGCCGCCGCCTGTGATGCGGTTGCGGTCCACCACAATGCGGCCCCGCGTGGGAATCGCGCCGAGCTCCTTGAGCACATCACGGGTGTCCCAATACGAGGTGGCTTTGTAGCCCTTGAGCAAACCCGCCGCCCCCAGAATCAAGGAGCCGGTGCAGACGCTGGTCACATAGCGGGCGGTTTGACCTTTGGCCTTGAGAAAGGCCAGGACTTCCGGGTCTTCCATCATGGTGAAGGTACCCGGCACACCGCCGGGCACAAACAACACGTCCAGCTGCTCGGGGCATTGCGCGAAGGTGGTGGTGGGCTTGACCGGAATCAGCGCGGCAGGCCCCGGGCTTTCATTGCCCACTGGCTCCAGGTCTTTCCAGAGCAGGTGGATTTCCTTGTTCATCAAGGACTCGAACACGGTCAAGGGTCCGACCAAATCCTGCAAAAACATGCCCGGATAAACCAACATGCCGATGGTGATTTTGGGGCCGCCAATGAGCGGCGCGTAACGGTCCATGGTGGCCAAGTGGTGCTCGTCAGCGGCTTGCTTCGAGGGCGCTTGCACCGCAGCGGGCGTGGCCGACGCTTGGGACGTTTGCATGGCCGAGTAGCCCAGCACCACAGAGGGCCAGGACAACAAGCGAGAGAAATAACGACGGTTCATGAGAGCTCAAGGGGCACCCTTGCGGATGCCCC
>JAGNVG010000007.1:31445-36626 GCA_017986605.1 Limnohabitans sp. | reverse complement strand
TCGGTCGCCCAAGCTGCGGAGCCTGTGGCCAAAACAGCCGCCACCACGGTGGCACGCAAAGTGTTGATTTTCTTCATGCTTGTCTCCTCGTTGTTTCAGATGATCAGAATTCGCCTTTGGAGCCGCGCTCCATCATTTCCCAGAGGGTGTCGCGCACGGCTTGCGCTTCTTCTTTCAATGGAGAAGGCAACTTACGCCCCATCTTGACCATCATGTCCATGTTGAGGGTGTACATCCAAAGGCCATCTTCTTTTTCAACCAATGAAATGCGGCAAGGCAGGTAAGCCGCCATATGCGGGCTGAAGTCCACCATGCGGCGGGCCGTAGCGGGAGTGCAGAACGAATACACCGTCAGCAATTTTTGCTTTTGCCCGGTGCGTGCTTCGAGTTCTTTGGACAATGGCAGCGTGCCCACGTCTTTCATATTGCGCTCAGTGGCCACTTGCTTAAGCACTTGCTCCACTTCGTTGGCCGTGACGCCGGCCTTGACCTTGCGTTCCCAAGTGGTGGCGATCGCGATATCGCCGTTGCCCTCGATCCAGCGGTCCCACATGCGACCGGCTTCTGTAGCAGCGCCTGTCTCGAGTTTGCCCATCGTGCTGATCGTTCCACAACCCGTCAACCACAACGAACTGGCCAAAACGCCCCACTTCACCCACGTCCAAGATTTGCGCATGTGTTTCTCCTTCAGATTTGCAGCAATCAAATTGGCAAAAGTACCTAAACGCACTGATGCCGCTTGATTTAGATCATCCTTTAAATCAACGAAGGCTAATATAGGAATTACCCTATATAAGTGAAGGTTTATTTAAATTTGTAGTGATCTCTGTTTAAAACAGCGGCCACAGCATTGACCTCTTCAGGGAACATACCCAAGTTCAACTCCGTGTTGCACTGCTCCACCATGCCACGCAACAAGCCTGGCGTATTGATGCGTCCCTTGGGTTTGTAGATGGCGCTGCCGTCTCCAGGGACTTTGGTGGCGTGGCATGCCACACACTTGTTTTCATCTATCAGCTTTTGGCCCAACTTCAGGTCAGCGCCATTGAATATGGCGGGTTGCGCTTGAACCCCCATCAAAGCAGCAGACAGAAAAAACACAAACGTCCATTTCAGGCTTGTCATCATGGGTTCACTCCAAAAAAAACCGCTCTTCGGTTACCCGAAGAGCGGAAGAAAAAAGCCACGAGTACCAATCGAGCTTTCACAACTTGAACATCCCGTCGACCACTTGTTCGCGATCGGGGTTTTGGAAATTATTTGGCGCCAGCCAGAATCCATGCGGCCAATGTGTTGGCATCGGCATCGCTCAGAGCAGCTTGTGCTGGCATAGGGATGGGACCCCACTTGCCAGAGCCACCTGCTTTGATGCTTTTGGCCAATGCAGCTGCTGCATCTTTTTGACCTGCGTATTTTTTTGCAACATCTTGATAGGCCGGACCCACCACCTTCTTGTCCACGCCATGGCAAGCCATGCAAGCGTTTTTCTTGGCCAGATCCAAATTGGCGAATGCAGGTGCAGCGAAAGCAGCAGACGCAACGATGAGTGCAGAAATCAGTTTCATTTGAGCTCCAAAGTAGAAATATAAACAGCGGCTAATTTAACGTAAATTCCGCTTGCTCGCGCAAGTAAAAGAACACCGATATATCAGTGGTTTCACTGATTGCCGAGCGTTTTTTACTCGAAAGAGGGTTGTTCTGGCTTGACGACCGGTTTGCCTTCTGCAACCCAAGCATCAAAGCCCCCGGCAATCGATTGAACGTTCAAGTACCCCATGGCCTGCATGCTCTGTGCTGCCAGGGCTGCTCGGCCACTGGTCTTGCAGTACAGAACGGCTTTCAAATCTCGGGCAGCCAACGTGGGTGCTGCGCTGAGTTTGAATTCAAGCAAACCGCGAGGCATCAAAATTGCGCCAGCCAGATGGCCTGCAGCAAACTCGTCGGCCTCGCGAACATCGATCAACACAGCTGCTTCTCGGATCGCTTGTTCGGCATCTTTCAAAGCAACTTCTTGTGTGCAACTTTTGGCCTCGGCGACCAAATCGTGTGCATTTTTCATGGTAGTTCCTTTCATTGGGGAAGATTGAGGCGTCGCTTACAACGAGCATCTTGGCCGTCTGGCCTTTCAACCGTCCAACATGTACCGATCGCTCTGCCCATCATAAATAAGTTTTCACGAATATACTCAAATTTTCACGCAACTGCTCAAACTTTTGCAAAACACACTAGACCATGACGGCATTCAATTCCCCACTCAACACTTGGAATCAACGTTTCGCGACGGAGCAATACATCTTTGGTGAAGCGCCGAATGCCTACCTGTGCAGCCAAGTGGCGCACTTGCAAGCAGGCTCTGCCTTGGCTGTCGCAGATGGAGAAGGCCGCAATGGTGTTTGGCTGGCCGAGCAAGGGCTGCGTGTTGAGGCATTCGATTTTTCAGAAAATGCCGTTCAAAAAGCACACCAGTTGGCTCAACGCCGTGGGCAATCTGTCCAATGGCATTGCAGTGACTGGCAGTCGTTTGACTGGAAAGTGGCGCATTACAACAATGTGGTCGGCATTTTTTTCCAATTTGCCACGCCAGCGGAACGCACAGCGCTGTTTGCGCAGATGGACGCGTCGCTCAAATCAGGCGGCACACTCATCATTCAAGGCTATACAGCCGAACAATTGAGCTTCAACACCGGAGGCCCTGGCAAGCTGGATCACATGTACGATGAGGCGATGATTCGCGAAGCTTTTGTCAATTACGACATCATTGATCTGAAAACTTATACAGCGCAGATCGATGAAGGCAGTGCCCACAGTGGCATGTCAGGCTTGCTGGGGTTGACGGCACGAAAGCGGTAAATCAACCCCGCTGAGGGTGTAACACCACGCCAGAAAAGAAGTGCCCGGATTCAGGGTGCCGCGTCAAAGCGCTTGCCGACCTTTGAGCATTCGCTCTTCAAGATAGGGGCCGTAAAAGTCTGGCAAATATCCGCCTTCCATGCGCTCAGCCACCTCTTTACCGCCCGGGCCAAAGAACAGCAAAGTGGGGGCAATGGAGATGCGCCATTGTTTGATCAGTTGATCGTGCGTGGTCTTGCGACCTTGGAAATCCAGCACCACTTGGGGACTGCGCATGTCCAATTGAACAATGGGGATGCCCGCTTTTTGCAAGGGAACCAAATGGCTGGCTCGGGCGATCCGACAAAATGGACACCCCTCAAGGCTGACCATCACGATCAGGACTTGCTTTTGCTGAATCGCGTTCGTCAACTCCGACTGTAAAGACTGCGGCACGGGCAATACAGCAGAGCTGCTTGGCTGAGCCCAAACTGCAGACGATGAAGCAAGACAAGCCAACGTCAACAAATGACGCCGACGGATGACAGCATTGGCGAGAAGTTCAGTCATGCAATTGAAAAAAATAATCCCAGAAAATGAGCACTTCGGGAAGGATGGAAGATCGCAGTACAGTGTACAAGTTGCTGAGGTAAACGGTGGTTTGCCCGTGGCTTAAAGTGATCAGAAGCTTGACACATCATGCGCGGAACACCTGAAGCATTCGTCAAAGATAGCGACACTTGACCTCCATCAAGGGCGGTAGGTGTTTCAGGCGTAGGATATACATCATTCGATAATGATGTTACGGAGCGCCGCATGTCAATGAGTCACTGGCTCGAAGCCTATGGAAACCCCGCAGTTCTCGCCAGCGGTGGCGCAGTGATCGGCGGACTGTTTGGTTTTTTTGCACAGCGGTCTCGTTTTTGTTTGCGTGCAGCGGTGATCGAATTTTGGCATCGCCGTTTTGGCGACAAGCTTTCGGTGTGGCTCTTGGCTTTTTCCACCGCCGTGATTGCCGTACAACTCATGGTCTTGATGGGTTGGCTGGACACTAACAATGCACGTCAGATTTCGGCCACGGGCAGCATGTCTGGCGCACTCATAGGTGGCTTGACCTTTGGCATTGGCATGGTCATGACGCGGGGTTGTGCCAGCCGTCTGCTGGTGCTGTCGGCCAATGGCAATTTACGTGCGCTGCTTTCCGGACTGATCTTTGCAGTCACAGCGCAATCAGCGCTTTCTGGTGTTTTATCCCCCCTGCGCTTGGCCATCAGCAGCTGGTGGACCATTCCCGGTGGTGCATCACGTGACTTGCTGGCCATCACAGGCCTCGGTCATGGTGCGGGCTTGGCCATGGGCGGCATATGGCTCGTCGCTGCGCTGTATTTTTCTTTACGCTCCCCCAACCGCAGCTTTTGGATGTGGGTGGGCGGCGTTGGCACAGGTTTGATGGTGGCTGCCGCGTGGGGATTTAGCCAATGGGTTGCGCGTGAATCGTTTGATCCCGTCCAAATTCAGGGCCTCACCTTCAGTGGCCCCTCCGCCGAATGGTTGATGCGCGTCATGCAATGGCCATGGCCAGCGATTGGTTTTGAATTTGGGTTGATGCCAGGCGTCTTCTTGGGGTCACTGATCGGTGCTTTGATTGGCAAAGACTGGAAGCTCGAAGGATTTACAGATGGCTACAGCATGCGCCGCTATATTGGTGGGGCAATACTGATGGGCTTTGGCTCCATGCTCGCGGGCGGTTGCGCAGTGGGCGCTGGTGTCACAGGCGGCGCTATTTTCGCGCTCACCGCATGGTTGAGTCTGATCGGTATGTGGCTTGGTGCTGGCCTGACCGATCACTGGCTTGACAAGAGCAGCAACTCTGCCTCATCGACCAAGACTCAGCCAGAGGGATTCAAACTGCCCTGAAGTTGGCAATCAATGCAGCCACACACTCAGTGGCCGCAGGTGATTGAAACCAACTCACCCTGCTTATTTACCGCTCAAATATTCAGCCACAGCCGCCATCTCCAAGGGAGACATTTTGCTCGTGATGGCATGCATCACCGCGTTGTCGTTGGTGCGCTCACGCTGGTTGAATTGCTTGAGCTGCGTTTCCGTGTACGCAGCGTATTGGCCAGCCAAACGTGGCAAAGAGGTCGTGCCCTTGGCCTCTGCCCCGTGGCAGCTGGCACAAGCGGCCAAACCACTGTATTTGTTGCCTTTGTGGTAGATGAACTTACCTACCGCAGCCAAATCAGCGTCTTTAGGCGGCTCAACGGCGGCGGTTTGTTTCTCGAAAAATTTACCCAAGGCAGCCATTTCATCAGGGGTCAACTTGGCCACCATGTCGGCCATGGCTGT
>JAGNVG010000007.1:27257-31345 GCA_017986605.1 Limnohabitans sp. | reverse complement strand
ACCTGTTTGCCCATCAACAAGGCAACCACAGCTGCCGCGCAGGTCTTGCCATGCTGGTTCGCCATATGGCCTGATTTAGGCATGCCAGGAGCAATCTGGATCGAATCACCCAGAACGTGCACGTTTTTCGCGGCCTTGGACTCAAACGTCAGGAAATCAACTTCGCACCAGCGCTTGTTGGCTGTGGCCAAGCCGGCGTTGACAGCGATGTCACCCGCACGCATTTCAGGAATAACGTTGAGCACGTTGGCCTTGATGTCGTCGTTGAACTCGAACTTCAAGGTGTTGGTGGACGCGTCGACATCGGTCACGCGGTGTTTAGCGCGGTATTCCACGATGCCTTTGTAACGTTCAGCCCACGCCTTCTTGAACAAAGGACCTTTGGAGGTCACGTCATCGTTGGCATCCAAAATCAAGACTTTGCTCTTGGGCTTGGCTTTTGTGAAATATTCGGCCACTTGGCAAGCACGCTCATACGGGCCGGGCGGGCAGCGGTATGGAGCCAGCGGAATCGACATGGCAAACACGCCGCCATCGGGCATGGCTTCGAGTTGCTTGCGCAGCGTGAGGGTTTGCACGCCCGCCTTCCAAGCGTGCATGACTTTGTCCTTGGCACCTGCCTTGGCCATGCCTGGCAACGTTTCCCACATGAAGTCCACGCCGGGTGAAACGATCAGGCGGTCATAGCTCAACTCGGTGCCACCCGCCAACTTGACGATGCGCTTGTCGGCGTCGATGGTGTTGACACGGTCCTTGATGATTTGTACACCATGGCGCTTGGTCAGGTTGTCATAAGGCGTGGTGATTTCATTGATGGTTTTGCTGCCACCAATCACCAAATTGGAAATGGGGCATGAAATGAAAGCATCGTTGGGTTCAACCAGCGTGACTTGAATTTTGTGCTCAGACCACATCCTCAGGTATTTGGCCGCTGTTGCGCCGGCATAGCCACCGCCAATAACCACCACTTTGGGGCCGCTTCCCCCGCCTACCGTGGCACAACCCGAGACCAAGCCCATGGCTCCCAATGCGGAACCAGTCTGTAAAAAATGACGACGTTGCATGGCGGTCTTTCCTTATTTCTTTTGGGCGGCAAAGTAGCCTGCGATGGCGACGATCTGTTCATCGGAATAACCCTTGGACAGCTGGTGCATGATGGTGGCAGGCTTACGGCCTGCTTTGAAATCCAACATTTTCTTGACCATATCGTCCTTGTTGGCTCCCGCCAATGACTCCATGCCTGGCTGCGCACGCCCATCAGTGCCGTGGCAGGCCGCGCACGATGCAGCCCAGCTGCGCACATGCAGCGGATCAACCTGGGCTTGCGCCAGGCCCGACAAACAGACCCAGGCGGCCGCTGTCAAAGCATGTTGAATTTTCATGAAGACTCCTCAAAAAAACTGTTAACTGACGACCAATGCCCCTTACGGGCGTAGATACACAAAGCCTTCTTTGGCTTGTAGTTTGGCCACTTCTGCGACCCCGGAAGGAACCACTTTGGCCTCCATCTGTACCTTCTCTGCAGGAATTTTGCGCGAAACCAATGTGTTGTTGCACACACGGAACTCCACGCCTTTGCCCACCAAATCGCTGACGCTGCCAGCGAAGGGTTGATCCATCTGATTGGTTGCACCATCGAGAAGGAAGTCAATACCCAAGCCATGAGTGACCACCACAATTTTGGCTGTGGGATCTGCATTGAGGTGGTTGCGAATATTGCCAATCGCGCGCGAGGCTTGAGGAATCCCTTCGCTCAAGTGATAAACCACCTTGATTTGCGCCATGCTCAAAGTGCATGCGAGCAAGCCTGAAATCAAAAATAAAAAACGTTTCATTGGTGTCTCCTGATGGACTGATATTAGCGTCTTGAAGGACATTAAAGCGACAGTGAAAACCCGACTCGAAACTGACGCTCAGCTTTCAATGTCGGTTTGTTTGCACACCGCACGACAAATGTTGACGATGTTGTCGTTGACGATGCGGTAATAAATTTGAACGCCATCGCGGCGTTTGTCGAGCACACCCGCCTGATAGAGCGTATTCAAATGCTGCGACATATTGGGCTGGGTGGTGTCGATTTCATGGAGCAATTCACCGACATTTTTCTCACCACTGCATAGGCAACTGATGATCCTCAGACGCATGGGGGCAGACATCACACGAAAAACTTCTGCAGCTTTTTCGATTTGTTCGTCCGAAACTGCGATGGACTGATCTTGCAACGATTGTTTGGTCGTATTGACCATAGTTCTTCCCGTCTGATTTCAGAATTAAGCCTTCATTGTCCCCCAAAACATTCACTGCCCATGCCCCCATCTGGTACGTGTAGCTCCTACCCATCAAAACACCCGGGGTTAACCCTTATTCATTCATTGACTTATGTCATCTTGGCTTCCCTACAAAGAGTCACCATAAGCCCCTTTTTACAGTTTTGAAATATGACCATGAAACGCTTTACAACTTGGCTCTTGGGACTCGGTTTTGCAGGGGTGGCTTTTGGCCAAGCTGCCGTCATTCCCGTTGGAACACCATTGAACATTTTCGACAACCAAAAAGCAGTCGTTGTCAAAACCGCCAAAGGTCCCGTGGAAATCACCCGTGCGATGACCACAGCCGCTAAAAATGGTGGCACCTTGCAACCTTTGATTCCTGTACCAGGTGTTCACCCTGTGGGTGAGATCGAAGTGATCGAAGCCCTGAGCGATCGCAATTCATTGGTCGTCGATATGCGCGATGCCAACGACCGTGTCAAAGGAACGATCCCCGGCTCCGTGGGCATTCCTTACACCGAAGTGGCATCGCGCCTGAATGAACTCGGATGCCAGAAATCAGGCACACAGTGGAACTGCGCCGCTGCGAAGAAAATATTTGCTTTCTGCAATGGCCCCGTATGTCCGCAAAGCCCGCTGGCGATCCGCGCCATGACACGCGATGGCTTTCCTGCAGACAAAATTTATTACTACCGTGGCGGCATGCTTGACTGGGATGCGCTGGGCTTGACGATGGTGAAAGACGAATTCTGATTTCCACCCTCGGAAATCAAATTCACAGGAAAATCGCTCTTCCAAATGGCGGCCTCATACTTTTGAGGCCGCATGCGTTTTGATGGCCCGTCATTCAGCATGGCATCCCTTCGCTCATCACCACAGAATAGGCCCGATCAACGCCAGCCTCTCGCAAGGGGACTCATCAGGCCGTAGCGCCACGCTGGATCCCCCATCTTCCGCGATGCCGAACCTCAGTCAGTTTGGGCGCATTGCCAAAGTCGACAGAAACCGTGCCAAACGCGTGCCGGCTCAGAACTGGCTGCGTTAATGATGAGATTGTGGCGACGCTGGACCAGCGTATGCAATGGACGGGCACTAGATGATGCAGTCTTGCAAACGGTCTTCAGCACAGCCCGTGATCGCCAACCGGGCATTTTTGGGGCGGGCAGAGAAAAAGCTGGCAACCGTTCGAGGCTGCCAAGCAATGTCTGGGTTGATGGCCACCCGAGCCAAGACATCGGGGCGATCGATGTCTTGACTGTCAACCAGGCCTCTTGGTTTGCACTGAATGGCGTTTAAAACCGCCAATCCACAATGGCCTCAATCAACGACCTCAGCTTTGTGCTGGGGCAAATGCATCCCAAGCCGCCTCGGCTTCAGACGCGTACATCAATGCAGGTCCACCGCCCATGTACACGCAGACAGCCAGCATTTCTTCCAACTCCTGACGCGTGCAACCCAAACGACGCAAAGCTTTGACATGGAAACCAATGCAACCCGAACAATGCTGCGTGATGCCGATGGCCAGTGCGATCAGCTCCTTGTGCTTCTCGCTCACTGCACCTTCGGCCATCGCCGCTTTGGCGAGCTGACCAAAGCCCTGCATGGCATCCGGTTGCGCTTTGCGCAAGCCAGCCAATGAATGGTTGATGTTCTGAATCAAACCGGGGTGATCAAAGGTACTCATGCTCTTTCCTTTCAAAAATTCATTCAGAGACGGTCAATCGGTAAACCACATTGCACCGACACCGATCCTGCTGAACCGCCATTGCTCACTTGCTGGTAACCCATCTGTTGCATGAAGCTGCAGGCCATACCAGA
>JAGNVG010000007.1:0-27157 GCA_017986605.1 Limnohabitans sp. | reverse complement strand
CTCAGCGCGAGCCTTGTCATGCAAATGCATGGCCTCTTGAAGCTTGGCACTGCGCCAGCCACCGGAGTACAGCGGCACATTCAGCAACAAACCGACCATCTGCTGGCTTTGTGTGTTGCTGGCCGAACCATAGTCACCAGAACCACTGATGCGGTCGCGCGAAGCCTGTGCCACCAAATCGAGAGTGGGCGAAGCCACGGCGAGGTATTTTTCAATGTCTTGCTGCGCCGCATCCGCTTGCGCCTGCTGTAGCTTGAGCAACGGATTACTTTGCTCGGCGCGTTGCAGCCAATCGGCCAAAGGCTCGATGACCTGGGTCACCGTTGCACGCCCAGGCGCTTGCAGTTGAATCGATTGAACCGGCAAGCCTGTGACGTCAGCCAGAACCTGCCGCGTCATGTCCAAGTCATTGACTGCAGCAATCGCGTGGGCAGACAAAGCCTGAGCCCTTGCTTGAGCTTCGTGTGTGTCGGTCACTGGCACATCACCTAAAGTAAAGCGATCTTTCGCTTCGACCAAGGCTTTGTTCACCGCTTGCTGCTGTTGCAGCACCAGCGCAAGCCGTCGCTCAGCCTGCACCACATCAAAGTAACGCTGTGCAGTTTGCAACATCCAGTCCTGCTGAACCCCTTGCCATTCGTGCTCGCTGGCCTGGGCAGCAATGCCCAATTGCTTGCTTTGAGCGCGCCGTTCCAGACTGTACAGCGGCTGCTTGGCATGGAGGGTCCAGCGCGTGGCCGCACCACCATTGACCGAGGTGCCAAACGATGCGCCGCTGACAGGACTCGAATTGGGCATGGCGAACTGCGCACCATTCATCTGACTTTGAGCACTGGACCACCCCCCACTGGCACTCAAGCCAAGATGGGGTCGCCACAGAGCAGCGGCTTGGTCGTTCCGCGTGGCCCCAGCCGCCCGACTGGACTGGCTAACCGCGCCTTGCGGGTCGTGCTGGCGAGCTGCCAGCCAAACTTGCATCAGGTCTGTGGCGTTGGCGGCTGTAGCGCTCAGCACCCAAGCGGCGATCAGCGTGCGTGAAATCATCTTAGGGCTCCGAATGATCTGGAAACGAATCAGCAACCAGGCTCAACACCCACTTTGCGCAAAATGGTGTCCATCAGGCACCACTTTGTCAGTGCGCTTTGCAGCAGGTTGGCACCCACAAAAGCGGTAAAAGCCAACCACCAAGGGCTCACAAAAATGGGGCTACCTTCAATGCCCAAAGCCAGCGACAAAAGAATGAAGGTGCCAGCGACGAGGCGTACGATTTGCCAGGATTTCATGAGAATTTCTCCAAAAGTTTCAGGTTTAAAAATCAAGCCGCTTCATACTGACGACGGTAAGCCGCGTAGTAAAGCGTGGGAATGACGACCAGCGTGAGGATGGTCGAGACAAAAATACCGAAGATCAGCGAAATCGCCAGACCGTTGAAAATCGGGTCATCCAAGATAAAGAAGGCACCCAGCATGGCCGCGCCACCCGTGAGCATGATGGGCTGTGCACGTGTAATGGCCGACTGGACCACTGCTTGCTTGAAAGCCATGCCCTCTTTGACCTGCAGATTAATGAAGTCCACCAGCAAGATAGAGTTGCGCACAATGATCCCAGCCAACGCGATCATGCCGATCATGCTCGTGGCGGTGTACTGTGATTGCAGCAGCGCGTGTCCGGGCATGACGCCGATGATGGTCAGTGGGATCGGTGCCATGATGATCAGCGGCGTGAGGTAAGAGCCAAATTGCGCCACCACCAGCAAATAGATCAGTACCAAGCCCACCGCATAGGCAGCGCCCATGTCACGGAAGGTCTCGTAAGTGATCTGCCACTCGCCGTCCCACTTGAGAGCGTAGCCGCGCCATGCGTCTGATGGCTGGCTGATGAAGTATTCATCGAGGCCCAAGCCATCGGGCGTCTGGATTTTTTGAATCTCACTGCGCATCTTGAACATGCCGTACAGCGGACTGTCCAGCTTTCCCGCCATATCGGCGGTCACAAAGTTCACAGGCAACAAGTCCTTGTGGATCACCGGCTGTTCGCGCTCGCTGTCGGTCACGGTGACCAGCTCGCGGATCGGCACCAACTTACCAGAAGCGCCGCGAACCGTGAGTTGCAGCAAAGCAGACAAATCGCCATGCCGCTCTGCGGACAACTGGATCAAAGCAGCAGCTGGGTATTTGCTGCCGTCGTGCAAGTAAGTGGCGGCCTCTCCGGCCAAACCCGCACGCAAAGTGGTGACGATAGCCTGCTGGGGAATGCCCAATGCGGCCGCTTTACGACGGTCCACCAGCAACAATGTGCGCGGTGCGGAGGCAATACTGCTGTCATCCACGTCCACCACATTGTCGGCCTTCTCAAAGATGGCCCGAACAGCTTTAGCCACCTGACGACGGCCTTCAGCATCAGGGCCGTAAATTTCAGCGACGATGGGCGCCAACACAGGTGGGCCAGGTGGCATTTCGACCACTTTCACATTCGCACCAAAGCGCTGGCCAATCGCTTGCAGTTCAGGGCGCAGACGCGTGGCAATCGCATGGCTCTTGTCTTTTCGGTCGTGCTTATCCACCAGTTTGACCTGCATATCGCCCACCTCACCACCCGAGCGCAAGTAGTACTGGCGCACCAAGCCGTTGAAATTGATCGGCGATGAAGTGCCCGCATACGCTTGGTAGTCCGTCACTTCGGGCTGTTGCGCCAAGTGGGCACCCAATTCGCGCATGACGGCGGCAGTTTCCTCGACGGGTGTGCCTGCAGGCATGTCCACCACGACCTGAAATTCAGACTTGTTGTCGAATGGCAGCATCTTGAGCAGCACCAGCCCCGTCGCTGGCAGCACCAGCGAAAAAGCGATCAAACCTGCAATGCCCAGACCCAACAACTTGCGGTTGCGCGCCCCCTGCTCGTTGTGCAGCAAGGGCTCAAATACCCGCTCAAACAAAGGACCCAGTTTGGCGGCCAATCCAGCAGGTGCGGCATGCGCATCAGCTGCGTGCGATGGCTTCATCCAAATGCGTGCCAGCCAAGGCGTGACCACAAAAGCAATCGCCAACGACAAGAGCATGCCCATGCTGGCATTGATCGGGATCGGACTCATGTAGGGCCCCATCAAGCCACTCACAAAGGCCATGGGCAAGAGTGCGGCAATGACCGTTAACGTGGCCAGAATGGTCGGCCCGCCTACTTCATCGACCGCACCGGGGATGATCTCGGCCAGCGACTTACCTGGGTAAAGCTGTTGATGGCGGTGGATGTTTTCCACCACCACAATCGCATCGTCCACCAAAATGCCGATCGAAAAAATCAGTGCAAACAGCGACACACGGTTAAGCGTAAAGCCCCAAGCCCATGAGGCGAACAGTGTCACCGTGAGCGTCAGGATGACAGCTGTGCCCACAATCGCCGCCTCACGTTTGCCCAGCGCAATGAACACCAGTGCAACCACCGCAGCGGTGGCAAAAAGCAGTTTTTGAATCAGTTTTTGAGCTTTGTCATTGGCCGTGGTGCCGTAATTGCGGGTTTCGGCCACATCCACCTCGTCCGGTATCACCGTGCCGCGCAGCTCAGCCACGCGGTCCATCACTGCATTAGCAACGTCGATGGCGTTCTCGCCCGGTTTCTTGGTGACCGTCAGTGTCACAGCGGGGTATTCGCCGCCACCAGCTTCCTTGCCAAGGCCATGCGTCACATAACGGGTGGCAGGCAAAGGACCTTCTTCCACTTCGGCCACATCTTTCACAAATATCGGACGACCGCCTTGCACCCCAACCACCAGGTCAGCCACGTCACTGGCTTGCAACAGGAAAGGTCCAGCCTCAATGCTGACACTTTTATTGCCTGTGATCAGTTCACCCACAGGCAAGCCCATATTGGCCGACTGCAGTGCCATGCGCAGGTCTTGGACAGTCACGCCAAATCCGGCCATTTTCCCAGGATCAATCTGAACCAAAACCGCTCGATCTGGACCACCCAGAGTCTGTACATCTTGCGTCCCTTTGACGCGCTTGATATCGGCTTCTATGCTGTGTGCCACACGCTCAAGGCTGTAGGCGCTGGCATCCTCATTCTTGCTAAAGAGCGTTAGCGTCACAATGGGCACATCGTCCACGCCTTTGGGTTTAACCAGGGGCTCCATGACACCCAAGCCCTTAGGTAGCCAGTCGGCATTGTTTCGGATGGTGTCATGCAAACGCACCAATGCCTCGGTGCGTGGCACGCCCACTTTGAACTGCACCGTCAACACCGCCACACCCGGGCGCGCAACCGACATGATGTGTTCCACACCGGCAATTTTTGACAACACCTGCTCCGCCGGAATGGCCACCATCTGCTCCACATCGCGCACAGCTGCTCCAGGGAACGGGATCAGCACATTGGCCATGGTCACATTGATTTGAGGCTCTTCCTCACGGGGCGTGACCAGCACCGCAAATATGCCCAGCAGCAAAGCCACCAAGGCCAAGAGCGGCGTGATCTGTGCGCTCTGGAACAGAGCCGCGATGCGACCCGAAATGCTCAATTCAACGCTTTGGCTTTTAGGCTCATTCATTTCCAAGCCCTTTCAGCGCACCGCGCCAGCCAATTGCGGCTCAGCCGCCACTTGATCGTCTTTGCGCAGTCCGCTCAGAACCTCCACGCGGTCACCCAGTGTTTGCCCCAGTCGAACTTGACGCAAACTGGGCTTGCCCTGGGTATTGACCACATAAACGGCCGTCATTTCAGCCCGACGGACAATGGCGCTGCTGGGCAAATAAACCCGCTCAGCCACCGACTGCCCCGTGCTGACACCCGGCAACCACACCCTTGCAAACAAGCCCGGAGCCAAACCCTGGGCACCTGCAGGCAAACTCAATCGAATCTGCCCTGTGTGCGTCACAGGATCCACTGCGGGCAAGACCTGTACTTGCTGAGGCGTTTGAGGTGTTGCGAAGCCCGCCACACCCGGCAACTCAAAGCGAATGGCTTTTTGCTGAGCGCTCACTGAAGCCAACAAGGCTTGTGGAACAGATGCTGTGACACGCAAGGCGGACGGATCGTGCATCGTCACCAAAGCACGTCCTGGCATGGCCATGTCGCCCAAAGTCACCGACACATCACTCACGACGCCAGCATAGGGGGCTTTCACAATGAAAAACCCTGACTGCGCTTGCGCCACTTGCGTCTGAGCTTGCAACGATTTGACTTGCGCCTTGGCCGCATCCCATTGAGCCTGTGCGCGGTCAAAAGCACCTTGACTGATGTATTGCTTTTGCAACAACTGTTTTTGTCTGTTCAATTCTTGTGTTGCAACTGCCAATTGAGACTGTGCAGCCTCAACCTGTGCTGTTGCCCCCACCACACCTTGCTGGGCCGCACGGGCATCAATGCGCAACAACTCTTGTCCGGCCCTGACACGGTCGCCGGCTTTGACTTGCAGGGTCACCACTGCGCCCGCAACCTGGGTTGACAAGGTGGTTTGTCGCACGGCTTCGACCACCGCATCCACGCTGCTTTCAGACTGAGCGCCGTTGGCCACTTGGACCGAAATCACTTTCAGGGCCTGCGCATCGGCCGCCATGGCGGTGCCATGCACAGACACCGATGCAAAAAGAGCCAAGGTCAGCAAATGGGTGCGCTTCATTGTTATTCCTTCAGAATTTGCTTATTTAACTGATTGATTAATTATGCAATGATACAATAAAATTCAAATTTTGCAGAAGCCACCTCATGAATTCTTCACTTTCTCCAAACCCTAGCGATTGCAGCCCTATGAAACAGCTGCCTGAAGGCGCGTTGGTGGAAGTCGCCGCCTACTTCCAGGTGCTGGCCGAGCCCACGCGGCTGCAAATTCTGAACATCCTGCGTTCAGGAGAACGCAACGTCGGTGAATTAGCCCAAATGTGCAGCTTCACCGCCGCCAATGTGTCTCGACACCTCGCGTTGATGACACAACAAGGTCTTGTCGAGCGGGAAAGCCGCGGCACCAGCGCTTATTACCGCATTGCTGACACCGCGATCTTTGAGCTGTGCGACTTGGTTTGCGGCAACATTGCGCGGCAAATGAACAAATCTGCCGAACGCCGGGCTGCCTTCACATCCTTGAGCTAAGCGTCGTGAATTTGAAGGGACCGAGCTAAAAAGTCAGTGTGCTGGCCCACACAGAAGGCAGATCCATTCCGGCACGATGCGTGCATGAATACGGTCTTCTCAGCGACTCACCACTTGGGGGGCTTGGGGATGTGTACCGCACACGAAGGATGCGGCGCTGAACATGGATTTCCGCGCAGCAGCGGCATGAAGACAATTAAACGCAAGCGCTGTTCAGCGCAACAAGATCGATTCGTTCAAAATTTCATAACGACGGCCTTGCTTGTCACAGGGCCTGAGCGCACCATCACGAACGAGACCACTGATTTCACGGCTCACGGTCTCGAGCTTGATGTCGAGCATGGCACCCATGTCGTCTCTGGCGAAGAACGAGGTGATGTGGGGCTGATCGGGGTCTCTCATTTTGACAGCCAGCGCTGCCACACGTTGACGGGCTGAACCGAAATTAAGATCGGCCAACCAGTCATCCGCATCCTTGAGGGTTTGCTGCCACTTTTGCATCAAGCGCTTGTGAAGACGCGGCGAAGTGGCCGACAAATGGTGCAACACCGACAAAGGAATTCGGCACACACTGGCTTCTACCAAGGCAACGGCCTCAGTGTCATAACGTTCGGTGGCCAGCGCTTCCAGACCCGCGACATCGCCTGGACGCAAAACACGCACAATGCGCTCACGACCATCGGCCGTGACACGGACCAATTTGACCATGCCCTTTCGCAGGGTAAACATCCCCAAGGCTTGTTGTCCTTCTGAGTAAAGGCGCTCATCGGGTCCAAAGACCATGTCGTCGATGGGCGTGTGGATTTGGCCAAAGTCTTGCTCATTCAAATCAGCAAACAACACCATGTCCCGAATACCGCAGTTGCGGCAATCCGAGGTGCCTTTCCAAGCAGAGTCAATTTGGATGGGAATCATGGGTTTGAATTTATCACGGTCACAGCACACCACCGGCTGGCAAGGCCAAATCGGCGACTCCCCTGCGCCAAGACCATCCTGATGCGAAGATTCTGGTCAATTCAGACCAGCAACAGATCGTCGCCGCGCATGCCACCTTTGTTGTCGCGCCAAACCACCGAGAGTTTGTCCCCCGCTTTGGCTTTTTTGAGTTTGAATTGCAAATAGGGGTTTCGGGCCACCCCTGGGCCCCAATCGCCCGTCAGAACCGGTTTGCCGTTGAGCAAAATCGTCACCTGGTCGATGTACCAAGCAGGCACCAGTTGACCTGCCGCATTTTTACGCTGGCCAGACTCCATTTCGTGGGCCATGCGCATGCGCACCAAGGCCGACTCAGCCTGAATTTGTGCGCGTATGCGGGTCGGCTCCGTGGGGCGTTTGGTATCCATGTTCTCTGGCATTTCAGAGACCATCCCACAACTGCCCAGCACGACCTTGACTTCTTTTTTGGCGAAAAAAGCTCGACCATCGGTCGTCACCGCCATCGCGTAAACCGCCGAAGATTGGGACATCTTCGTATTCAAAGTCAGACCCACATCTGTCCATTCACTCAACTGAAAAACCGCAATCAAAGGGGTGGGGTTCTTCTCCACAAACAAAACGAGTCGCTCAACACCCGTCAAAGATGTGCTGAGGTCCATCGGCACAGACCCACCATTCTCCGCATAGTCCAACGTATTGAGTTTGATTTCTGCACTGGGTGAAAGCGATTTGGCCCCAAATGACTTGGCCACTTGCAACAAGGTTTTGCTCTCAAAAGCAGGCGACGCAGCCGAGGCCGCCAAAGGCAAGCCGATGGAGGACATCGATAAGCCGCTGGCAACCGTGTGATGCAGCCATTGACGACGTGTGGTGAGCGCAGACATGGGAGTTCTCTTATTTTTCATCGTTTTTCGTCGCAATAGACCGAAGGCTGAACAAACATGCATTGTGGCAAGGTTGCATCGCCTACCCAAACATTGATTGGTTGTTTGCAGATGCACCAATGAAGATATAGCAGCCCCAACGAGCGCAAAGGGAACTCCCTGCTTTCTTGTCTAAGATCTACCCATGACCTCCACTCACCACCTCAGACACCGATTGTTCCTGATTCTTGAAATCAAAGGCAACAAAGACAGAAAGACCGCCTTGGTATTTTCATGGGTGTTGACCTTGATGGTCCTGAGCAATGTGGTGGCCGTGATGTTGGAGTCGGTGCCGTCCATCGAGGCGCAATACCCGTCTTTCTTGATGGCGTTTGACACATTTTCCGTGGCGTTTTTCAGCATCGAATACCTGCTGCGGATTTGGACTGCGGCCGAAAAACCCCACAAAGCCAAACCCACCGCCTTGCGCAGTCGGCTGAGCTATGTGCTGGGATTTCATGGCTTGGTTGACTTGCTCGCCATCCTGCCCTTCTTTTTGCAATCGGTTTTTCCCGGACTCGATTTGCGCTTTTTGCGCGTACTGCGCATCTTGCGTATTTTGAAGCTCTCGCATTACTCCACTGCACTTGAAGACCTGATTGCGTCGATATATGCGGAAATCAGCTCCTTCATTTCGGCCTTGTACCTGTTGATGTTATCGATTTTGATCACGTCTTGCCTGATGTATTACGCAGAACACCAACTGCAACCCGATAAATTTGGCACCATTCCCGATGCCATGTGGTGGTCCATCATCACCATCACCACAGTGGGCTATGGGGACGCGGCCCCGATTTCAGGCTATGGCAAATTGATTGGTGCTTTCACGGCGCTTTCGGGTGTCTTCACGGTGGCACTGCTGACCGGTATCGTCGCGTCGGCTTTCAGCACTCGGGTTCGCAGACAAGAAATCGAGTTCACCACCGAAGTCGAAGAATTGATCAAAGATGGTCACATCAACGCCAAAGAGCAACGGACCATTGAGCACTTGCGTCGGGAGTTCAGCCTCACCGAGAAACACGCCCGGGCGATCATTCGACAGATTATTGAAGAGCAGTCTCTTTACGCGCAAAAGCCGCCCCGCTGAAAATGGGCTTTAGGAATTGGATTGACGCAGGGTCCGACTGAGCAAAATCACAGGGATCAAACCCACCAATACCAGAGCAAGCGATGGCAATGCGGCTTCTCCCAATCTTTCATCTCTGGCCAATTGGTAGGCGACCACAGCGAGCGTGTCGCTGTTAAAGGGACGCAACACCATCGTGGCGGGCAACTCTTTCATCACATCCACAAAAACCAACAGCATCGCAGCCAAAGTGGTTCGCTTGAGCAACGGCGCATGAACTCGGCGCATCAGTCCCCAGCCCGTCACACCCAGCATGCGGGCTGAATCGTCTAAGCTGGAAGGAATCCGTGCGTAGCCGCTTTGCACCGACTGCAAAGCCACGGCACAAAAGCGCACCAGATAGGCCCAAACCAAACCCAATGATGTGGCTGTGATCCAAGCACCTGCAGACGATGCAGGCCAGGCCTGCTGGATCCAGCCCACAGGCAAGAGCAGGCCCACCACCACCACCGCACCGGGAATGGCATAACCCAAGCCGACCAACTGAATGGCCCCTTGGCTGATGCGGTCAGCCCGTGTCCGTACGCTGAACGCCAGCGCCAGTGCCACGCCCACCGCCAGCAATGCGGTCACCGCGCCCAAGCGCAAACTCGTCAACGCCCATTGGCCAAAACGATCCCAAGGCACATCGGTCGTCTCCGCCATCAATGCCCGCAGCATGATGAGGACGGGCAAGGCAAAGCCGAGCAGCACCGGTATGCTGCACACCCCCCAAGCCATGACCCTGTGCACGCCCTGCAAGGCGACCGGCTGTGCCTCGGCTGAGCCTTGGCGTGAACCACGCCCCTGGTTGAAACGCATCCGTTTTTGAGCCCGTTGCTCCAGTTGCAGTAGCACCACCACCACCGCCAACAGCACCGTGGCCAGTTGTGCTGCCGCAATACGGTTATCCATGGACAACCAAGCTTTGTAAATACCCGCAGTGAAGGTTTGGATGCCAAAGTAGCTTGACACACCAAAATCAGCCAGGGTTTCCATCAACGCCAACGCCACCCCGGCCGCCACCGCTGGCCGGGCCAAAGGCAACGCAATTTCACGAATGCGGCGTGACAACGGCGCACCCAGCAAGCGGGCAGCCTCCATCAGGCCAGAGGCACGCTCCACCAGCGCCGTGCGGGCCAGCAAATACACATAGGGGTAGAGCGCCAAGGTGAACACCAAAGCAGCCCCCCAGACACTGCGCACATCGGGCCACAGGCGACCTTGCAATCCCAACAACTCCCGCAAGCCCATTTGAAGAGGACCGCTGAACTGCAGAAAATCGGTGTAGGCATAAGCCACCACATAAGCGGGCATGGCCAACGGCAAAAGCAGCAGCCATTCAAAAACACCCCGCCCGGGGAAATCGAACAGCGTGACCAGCGCCGCGGTTGCCAGACCAAGCACCGTGACACCCACCGCCACCATCAGGCACAAACCCAGCGTGGTCAGTGTGTACTCGGGCAGCACGGTGCGCGCCATCTCCAGCAAGATGCTGGCACTTTCCCCGCGCCATTGCAGCCACGAACCGAGCACCGCCAAGACGGGCAAAGCCAAAGTCAGCGCCAGCAGGGCATAAAGCAAGGAGGGAAGACCCGAAAAGCGACGGGCCAGGGCGTGCAGCATCAGAAATTGGGGGTGAACATGGTCATGGCTTATTGTAGGAGCGAGTCCCGACGATGGGACCTCGGCTGGCTCCAAGCCAAGGCTTGCCTGCCGACGACCACAACCTGCCTACAATCGAGCCCATGTTTTTAGAGCTTCGCCAACTGGACATTCAATACCCAGCCAGCCCAACACCCGCCGTGCGCGGTGTGAGCTTGGGCCTGCGTTCGGGTGACATTGGTGTCCTGATCGGCCCATCTGGCTGCGGTAAAACCACGCTGCTGCGTGCGGTCGCTGGACTGGAGCCAGTTTCCGGGGGCAAGATCCTTCTGTCCAACCGTGTGGTCAGCGAAGCGGGTCACACCGAACCCGCAGAAAGCCGACGCATTGGCATGGTGTTTCAGGATTACGCCCTTTTTCCGCACATGGATGTGGGGCGCAATGTCGGCTTTGGCTTGAACCACTTGCCCAAGGCTGAGCGTCAGCGGCGCATCATCGAAGTCCTCGATTTGGTGGGCTTGACCGGCGCAGACCAACGATACCCGCATGAACTGTCAGGCGGTCAGCAGCAACGAGTGGCTTTGGCACGCGCATTGGCCCCCAAGCCAGACTTGTTGCTGCTGGATGAACCCTTTTCCAACCTCGACATCGACTTGCGCGAGCGTTTAGCCCAAGAAGTACGCAACATTCTGAAAGCAGCCAAAGCCACTGCCTTGCTGGTCACACACGACCAACTCGAAGCCTTTGCTATTGGCGACGTGATTGGGGTGATGAACGAAGGGCAATTACACCAATGGGACGATGCCTACAGCCTGTACCACCGCCCGGCCACCCGGTTTGTAGCGGACTTCATTGGCCATGGCGTGTTCACACCTGCCACGCTGCGCGAAGTGAATGGTCAAGTCATGGTCGACACCCCCGTTGGCACCTTGCGCGATGTGGCTGAATGCCCATTGCCTTGTGCATTTGAGGGGGGCCAGTGCGACGTTTTGTTGAGAGCCGACGACATCGTGCACGACGACCACGCCCCGGTGAAGGCCGAAATCATCCGTAAGGCATTTCGTGGCTCTGAATTTTTATACACCTTGCGTTTGGCCACAGGCGAGCACCTGATGGCCCATGTGCCCAGCCACCACGATCACAAACTGGGCGAATGGATCGGCATCCGTGCCGAGGTGGACCACGTCGTCACGTTCAACCGTGCATGCCCGGTACAAAACCGCGAGCTCTGCCAAATGCCTTGCGCGCAAAGCGGGGGCAACAGTTGCGAGAAGGTCATCCAGGGCCCCAACCAAAAGGCTAGCCAAGCTGGCGGTTGAGCTCATTGCCCTTTGACGGTTTCACCAACCGCATTTACAAAATGTCCAAGGCAGCTCATGATGCGTTTTCAAAAGAAAACAAAATCATTCAGGAGGTGCTGTGCAGGACAACGCCAACAACCGATCCAAATTCGGCAACGTCGATGATGCCCCCGTTGTCAGTTTGGTGCAGCACCTGCTTGAACAAGCTGTAGCGCTCAAAGCATCCGATTTGCATTTTGAGCCTTACGAACACCATTACCGGGTGCGCATGCGCATTGATGGCGAATTGCGCGAAATGGCCACGCCCCCAATGGCGCTCAAAGACCAGCTTTCATCTCGCATCAAGGTGCTCTCACGGCTCGACATCTCAGAAAAACGCATCCCGCAAGATGGTCGGATGAAGCTGGCGCTACAAAGCGGGCGCGAGATTGACTTGCGGGTGAGCACCTTACCCACTTTGTTTGGCGAAAAACTGGTGATTCGGGTGCTGGACTCGACCCAGGCGCAACTCGACTTGGCCAAACTTGGGTATGAAGTCGAAGACTTGGCACGCCTGACAGAAGCGATTCATCGACCACACGGCATGGTGCTGGTGACCGGCCCCACCGGCTCAGGCAAAACGCAATCGCTTTACGCTTGCCTGAATCTGCTCAATACGGCACAAGTGAACATCGCCACCGTAGAGGACCCTTGCGAAATCCAGTTGCAAGGCATCAACCAAGTGAATGTGCAAGACAAACCGGGACTGACATTTGCCATCGCTTTGCGTGCTTTTTTACGGCAGGACCCTGACATCCTGATGGTGGGCGAGGTGAGGGATCTGGAAACAGCCAACATTGCCATTCAGGCAGCCCAAACAGGCCATCTCGTCTTGTCGACGCTGCACACCAATGACGCCCCCAGCACTTTGGTGCGTTTGCGCAACATGGGCACAGCTTCCTACAACATTGCGGCCAGCGTGACGCTGATCACGGCCCAAAGGCTGGTGCGTTGTCTTTGCCCTTTATGCAAAAGCCGTGTGCACTTGTCCCCGGAGGTCCTCCTCAGAGCTGGACTGCCTGCAACCATGCTGAGTGCAGACAGGGTTCCTGCGTTCACCCCCGTGGGTTGTTCACATTGCCACAAAGGTTTTGCAGGACGCACGGGCATTTTTCAGGTCATGCCTGTCAGTGCCGACATGCAAAACCTGATCTTGCGTGACGCAGGCCATCAGGACTTGGCCCAACTCGCGCTGCGTGAGGGGGTGAGCACTTTGCGATTGGCAGGTCTGCGCAAAGTATTGCAGGGCATCACATCGCTGGATGAAGTCCTGGCCAACACAAGGTACGACGCATGAATCCGTCTGAAAATTCGCGCCAACTCAGCAATTTTGCATGGCGGGGACGTGACGCCCAAGGCCGCCCAACGCAAGGGCAGTTGAGCGCACAAGACGCCGGTCTGGCCAGAGCCCTGCTTCGCAGACAAGGCGTGCACCATGCGCGACTGCAACGCCTCTGGTGGGATCGCCCCGTACGTGTTCGTCCACGCGATTTATCGCTCATGACACGGCAAATGGCCGCACTGGTGCGCGCGGGCGTACCCCTGTTGCAAACGCTGGATATGCTGCTGCGCAGCCTGACTTCGGCGGCACTCATGGTCATCGTTCGCCAAGTGCGAAACGATGTCGCCTCTGGCATGTCTTTGCATGAAGCACTGGGCAGACACCCCACCCACTTTTCAGGGCTTTACGTCAGCATGGTTCAGGCTGGCGAGTCCGCAGGGATTTTGGACACCATGTTGGAGCGCTTGGCGCACACCCTCGAAAAAAACGATACCTTGCGCTCGCGCGTCCGCTCGGCACTGATGTACCCCTGTGCCGTGATGGGCGTGGCCATCGGGGTCCTGGCGCTGATTCTGGTGTTTGTCGTGCCGGTGTTTGAAGATGTCTTCAAGTCCTTTGGTGCAGATTTGCCTTGGCCGACGCAGATGGTCATGGCCTTGAGCGATGGTTTGAGCGTCTCAGGCCCCTTGCTGCTATCGGGCTTGGTGCTCGGTATTTTGTTTTGGCAGCGCCATACGGGTGCACAGTCCGAGCTCCGAATCAAAAAAGACCGCTGGTTACTCCGGTGGCCTTTACTCGGCTCGCTGATCGGCACGGCCGTGATTGCGCGATGGGCGCAAACTTTATCGGCCTTATTGGCTGCAGGCATTCCTCTGGCAGAAGCCCTGGGGCCTGTGGCTCAGGCCTGCGACCACACCGTGTTTGGGCGCGTGACTTTGCAATTGCAAAGACAAGTGACTCAAGGCAGCCGCTTGAGTGAAGCCATGGGACAAACGGGTCGTTTCCCGCCCATGATCGTGCAGTTGTGTGCCACAGGCGAGGAGACCGGCGCCATGGACAGTCTGCTGGCGCGAGCGGGGGATCTGATGGAAACGGAACTGGATGACCGCGTGAACGGTTTGTCGAGTTTGCTGGAGCCTTTGATCATTGTGGTGCTGGGGGGCTTGATTGGCGGTATTCTTGTCGCCATGTATTTGCCTATTTTCCGTTTGGGTCAGGTTTTCTAAAATGCTCACCGATGTATTTACCTGGGGCGTTTTTGCCCTGCTGGGGCTGGTGGTGGGCAGTTTTCTGAACGTCGTCATCCATCGCCTGCCTCGCATGCTGGAGGCGCAATGGAGCGAGGCGCTCCATGAACAAGACGCTGCCAATGCCCACCTCCTGCAAGCCGCCAGGCCTTACAACATCGCCACACCCGGCTCACACTGCCCCCACTGCGACCATGCCCTGACATGGGCAGAAAAAATACCCGCACTCAGTTATCTTGGACTCAAAGGGCGCTGCCGCCACTGCCATGCCCCGATTGGCTGGCGCTACCTGGCGGTGGAACTGTTCACCGCCTGTCTGTTCGTATGGTGTTTTGACCAGCATGGTTTCAGCATGCAAGCCTTGGCCTGGGCTGGTTTTGCGGCCGCCTTGTTGTGCTTGGCCGCGATCGACGCGGACACCACGCTGCTGCCGGATGCGATCACCCAACCTTTGGTCTGGTCGGGTTTGTTGGCCGCGAGCCTCGGCCTCAGCGCCGTGGACTTGTCCACGGCCTTGTGGGGGGCTGTGGTGGGTTACCTCTTTTTGTGGTCAGTCTTTTGGCTGTTCAAACTCGTTACCGGCAAAGAGGGCATGGGACAAGGGGACTTCAAGCTGCTGGCTGCACTGGGTGCCTGGCTGGGTTGGCCCGCCTTGTTGTCGGTGGTACTGATCGCCTCTCTGACGGGCGTTGCCGGGGGGCTGTGGCTGCGTGCGCGCCAGCGCTTGTCCGAAGACGGCTATATTCCGTTTGGACCCTTTTTAGCCTTGGCGGGTTTGTGGGTCATGGCCTTTGGTCCCCTGCCCGTCTTGCCTGTTTGAAACATGAAAAAACCACGTATTTGGCGCATCGGCTTGACTGGTGGCATTGGCAGCGGAAAAAGCACAGTGGCTGGCCTTCTGGCTGCCCGAGGCGCGGCGGTCATCGACTCTGACGCGATTTCACGCAGCGTAACCGCTGCGGGTGGACGTGCCATGCCCAGCATTGCCCAAGTCTTTGGCCCCCAAATGGTCAATGCCGAAGGCGCCATGGACCGACAAGCCATGCGTGAACGGGTCTTTCGAGACCCCAACACCAAAAAGCAACTGGAAGCCATCATTCACCCCTTGGTGAGCCTCATCACGGCAGAGCAGGCGCAAGCGGCCTTGCAAAACGGCCAGCGTTGCCTCGTGTTCGATGTCCCCCTGTTGGTGGAGTCGGGCGAACGTTGGCGCAAGCAAGTTGATCGGGTGATGGTGGTCGATTGCGATGCAGCAACCCAGCGCCAAAGGGTCATGACCCGAAGCGGTCTGGCGGCCGATGAAATTGACCGCATCATCGACTTGCAAGCCTCCCGGGTACAACGCTTGGCCTGTGCCGATGTGGTGATCTTCAACCAAGGGTTGAGTCTGGCCGAATTAGAGGCCGAAGTGGGCCAAGTGGCTGCTGACTTCGGGCTATGATGGCGGCACTGGAAGACGCCGCGTGATACTGTACGAATACCCCTTCAACGAACGCATCCGCACTTACCTGCGCCTGCAACAATTGTTCAACCGCTTGGGCCAATTGCTGGCCCGCACTGAGGCCTTGGACCACCACTTTGCGCTGACCACTTTGTTCGAAATCATCGAAGTGGCATCGCGTTCAGAACTCAAGTCAGACGTTCTGAAGGATCTGGAACGCCAAAAGCAGCTCTACAACGGTTACCGCGGCAACCCCGCCATTTCCGAAAAAGCCCTCAATGGGCTGATTGCCCAGCTGGATGAGCACTTTGAATCGCTCAACCAAATCAGCGGCAAAGTAGGCCAAAGCCTGAACGACAATGATTTTCTGATGGCTTTGCGCAGTCGCGCAGTGATCCCTGGTGGAACCTGTGAGTTCGACCTACCAGCCTATTACGCATGGCAACACCACGAAGCCTCTGAGCGTGCCAGCGATTTGGCGCAATGGGTGGCACCGTTTGCCCCCTTGGCTCAAGCCATCCAGTTGCTGCTGCAAATGCTGCGTGAATCGGGCAGTAGCCAAAAAGTGATGGCGACAGCTGGCCAGTTGCAACAAAACCTGCCGCAAGGGCGCACCTTCCAGTTGCTGCGCCTCAAAATCGACCCGGCACTGGGCATCACCCCGGAAATCAGTTGCAACCGCTTACTGGTGGTGATCCGCATGATGCGCCAGCAAAGCGATGGCAAATTGGTGGCCTGCACCGATGACGTGCCGTTTGAAATGTCTTTGTGCGCATGAGCGACTCGAACCAGCCCCAAGATTTCGCGCCCCGCAAGGTGCGCTGCCCAGCCTGCGCGGGCACCAGCCTTTACAGCAGCACCAATCCTTATCGCCCGTTTTGCAGCGCACGCTGCAAGGGGGTCGACTTGGGCGCTTGGGCCAGCGAAGAGTTCAAACTGCCCGACGAAACACCGCCCGACGAGCCTTTTGGCGATCCGCGCCTGCAATAAGCACCGAGTTCGCCTGTTAAGACCCGTCAGCGGACTCAGGCGTGCGTGGCCCCGGTGAATTGACGCTCCTCGGCAAACCAAGCCAAAACAGGAATGGTGCCCGGCAGCACAGGCGTAACCGCTACGGGCAGCGTCTGCCAGGCATATGACTGCGCTTCGCGCATTTGCAGCTCACCTTGCCAGTCCCACACCTTGCAAAAGTGCAGTCGCACCAGCGCGTGCGGGTAATCGACCATCTGGGTTTTCCAGGCCTGCGCCTGAGCGATCGTGATGCCCAACTCTTCTTGCAATTCACGGCGCAGTGCTTGTTCGACCGACTCACCCGCTTCCAGCTTGCCACCCGGAAACTCCCAGTACCCCGCATACACCTTGCCTTCGGGGCGCGAGGTGAGCAAAAACTGGCCATCGGCTCGCATCAGCACGCCCACCGCGACATCGACCACTGTACGTGGGGCTTGGTCAGCACGCTGGTCCTCGCGCGCTCGCTCGCCATCCGCCACCAGTAAACCTGTGCTCATGCGCGGTCCGATTGGCGACCCATCATGTCGCGTGCAAACTGGTAGGCCACACGACCGCTGCGCGAGCCACGCTCCAAAGCCCACAACAGCGCATCAGGGCGTGCCGCGGCGATCTGTGCGGACGTAGCACCCAAGGCACTGAGCCACTGCCCGGCGATGGCTAGGTACTCGTCTTGCGAGAAGGGGTAGAAACTGATCCACAGACCAAAGCGCTCGGACAAAGAAATTTTTTCCTCCACGCCTTCGCCCGGGTGCACTTCGCCATCGTCGGTGTGCTTGTAGGTGAGGTTCTCGCTCATGTATTCAGGCAACAAGTGACGGCGGTTGCTGGTGGCGTAGACCAGCACATTGGGGGTCGATGCCGCCACGGTGCCGTCGAGGATGGATTTGAGGGCCTTGTAGCCCGGCTCACCATCCTCAAAGCTCAAGTCATCGCAGTACACAATGAACTTTTCAGCGCGTCCTGCCACCACCTCAATGATGTCAGGTAAATCGGTCAGGTCTTCCTTGTCCACCTCGATCAAACGCAGGCCCTGAGGCGCATAGGTGTTCAAGCAGGCCTTGATGAGCGACGACTTGCCTGTGCCGCGGGCACCCGTGAGCAGCACGTTGTTGGCCGGATGTCCATGTACAAATTGCTCGGTGTTGCGTTGCAACTTTTCCTTCTGGTCGTCGATTTCTTTCAGGTCTGCCAGGGTCATGGCCGCAACATGACGCACCGGCTCCAGCACGCCGTGACCCGACGAACGCTTGCGGTAGCGCCAGGCAATCGCCTGCGTCCAGTCGGGCGCAGACAGCGGCTGGGGCAAGACCGACTCGATGCGGTCTACCAGTTGGCTGACTTTGACCAGCAGTTGGTTCAGGGCTGAATAGGGAGCGTCGTTCATGAACGGTAATCCGCGTTGATGGTGACGTATTCGTGACTCAAGTCACAGGTCCAGACCGTATCGGTGGCGGTGCCCCGACCCAAGCCCACACGCACGGTGATCTCGCTGCCCTTCATCACGCGTTGGCCATCTTCTTCACGGTATTCGGCGCGGCGACCACCTTGAGACACCACATGCACATCGTCCAAATGCAACTCGATCAGACCCTGATCCAGATCGTTGATCCCAGCATAGCCCACGGCAGCCAAGATGCGGCCCAAGTTCGGGTCGCTCGCAAAGAACGCCGTTTTGACCAAGGGCGAGTGCGCAATCGCATAAGCCACCTGACGACACTCTTCACCTGTGCGCCCCCCCTCGACCTGCACTGTGATGAACTTGGTGGCGCCTTCGCCATCGCGCACGATGGCATGGGCCAGCTGGCGGGCCACTTGCATCAGGCCCTGCACCAAATCCTGGCCGTCAGCGCTGTCCAAGGAGGTGATCTGCACGTTGCCGGCTTTGTGTGTGGCGATCAGCATGAATGAGTCGTTGGTCGAAGTGTCGCCATCGATGGTGATGCGGTTGAACGAACCGTCAGCCAGTTGCTTGGCCAGCGCAGGCAACAAGGCCGGATCAATACAGGCGTCTGTCGCTACAAAGCCCAGCATGGTGGCCATGTTGGGACGGATCATGCCCGCACCTTTGCTGATGCCCGTGATGCTGACGGTTTGGCCGCCCACTTTCACTTGTGTGCTGGCTGCCTTGGGTTGCGTATCGGTGGTCATGATGCCTTCGGCGGCCTGGGCCCAATGGGCTGCTTGGGCATGGGCCAGCGCTGCAGGTAGCCCTGCCACAATGCGGTCCACCGGCAAGGGCTCCATGATCACCCCGGTCGAGAAGGGCAAGATCTGCGCAGGCGCGCATTGCAGCAAACTGGCCAGGGCATCACAGGTCTGGCGTGCATGCGCCATGCCCGGCGCACCGGTACCGGCGTTGGCATTGCCGGTGTTGATGACCAAGGCCCGCACGAGATTGCCTGCCGCCAAATGTTCACGACACACCTGCACAGGGGCGGCACAAAAACGGTTGCTGGTGAATACACCCGCCACACTGGCACCTTCATCCAGCAAAAAAACAGTCAGGTCCTTGCGGTTGGCCTTGCGCACACCGGCCTCGGCAATGCCAATGCGAACGCCCGCAATGGGCTTCAGTTGTGCAGGATCCAGTGGTGGCAAATTCACAGGCATGGTGGTCTTTCAAAATAACGGTGATGGTTTGGCGGTACACAAACAAAACGGGCCGAAGCCCGTTTCATCCGCGCAGCAAACTCAGGCGAGTTTGCCGTGGCATTGTTTGAACTTCTTGCCACTGCCACATGGGCATGGCTCATTTCGCCCCACAGGGCCCCACTCTTGCTGCAGACCCGCCAGATCTGCCGCCACGGTTTGGGGCTGGCCCGACTCGTCCGGCGCACTGTAAGTCACATTGCTGATGTGCTCTGCGCGCTCTTCGATGTCATGGGCTGCTTGTTCGATCTGGTCACCCGAATCGATGCGCACGGTCATCAAGGTGCGTGTGACTTCGTTTTTCACCGCATCGAGCAATTGGCCAAACAGCTCAAACGCTTCGCGTTTGTATTCCTGCTTGGGTTGCTTTTGGGCGTAACCGCGCAAGTGGATGCCCTGGCGCAGATAGTCCAACGCGCTGAGGTGTTCACGCCAGTGCGTATCGATGCTTTGCAGCAAAACCATGCGCTCAAACGAGGTGAAGTTGTCCGCACCCACGCTGTCGAGCTTGGCTTGGAAATGCGCGTTGGCGGCGGCCACCACCATTTCCAGAATTTCTTCATCGGTGATGGCATTGGAAGCCTGCACCTTGTCACGCAAGGGCACATTGAGCAGCCACTCATCGGTCAGCGCTTTTTCAAGGCTGGCCAAGTCCCATTGCTCTTCCACCGACTCCACGGGCACATATTGACGCACCAGATCGTTGAAGCAGCCTTCACGCAGCGAAGCAATCTGGCTATTCAAGTCTTGTGCATCCAGAATATCGTTGCGCTGCTGGTAAATCACCTTGCGCTGGTCGTTGGACACATCGTCGTATTCCAGCAATTGCTTGCGGATATCGAAGTTGCGCGATTCGACTTTGCGCTGTGCGCTTTCAATGCTGCGCGTGACGATGCCCGCCTCGATGGCTTCACCCTCGGGCATTTTCAAGCGGTCCATGATGGCGCGCACACGGTCACCCGCGAAAATGCGCATGAGCGGATCGTCCAAGCTCAGATAGAAGCGTGAAGAGCCAGGGTCACCTTGACGCCCCGAACGGCCACGCAACTGATTGTCGATACGGCGTGACTCGTGACGCTCGGTGGCGATGATGCGCAAGCCACCCAAAGCCTTGACCTGTTCGTGCACGACTTTCCATTGCTCACGCAATTGGGCGATTTGGGCTTGGCGCGCATCTTCAGACAAGCTCTCGTCGGCTTCAACGGCTTGAATGTCTTTTTCGATGTTGCCCCCCAAGACAATGTCGGTGCCTCGACCGGCCATGTTGGTGGCGATCGTGATCATGCCGGGGCGACCCGCTTGCGCCACGATGTCGGCCTCACGAGCGTGTTGCTTGGCGTTCAGCACTTGGTGCGGCAACTTCTCTTGTGTCAGCAATTGGGCAATCAGCTCGGAGTTTTCAATCGAAGTGGTGCCCACCAGCACAGGCTGTCCGCGCTCATGGCATTCGCGAATGTCAGCAATGGCTGCGGTGTAGCGTTCTTGAGAGGTCTTGTAGACACGGTCAAGTTGGTCTTCTCGTTGGCTCTTGCGGTGCGGCGGAATCACCACCGTCTCTAGACCGTAGATTTCCTGAAACTCGTAAGCCTCGGTGTCAGCCGTGCCGGTCATGCCGCCGATTTTGTTGTACAAGCGGAAATAGTTCTGGAAGGTGATGGAGGCCAGTGTTTGGTTCTCGGCCTGAATCTGCACACCCTCTTTGGCCTCGACTGCTTGGTGCAATCCATCGCTCCAGCGGCGACCTGTCATCAAGCGGCCGGTGAACTCGTCCACGATGACGATTTCGCCCTCCTGCAACACATAGTGCTGATCGCGATGGTAGAGGTGCTGCGCACGCAAGGCCGCGTTCAGGTGGTGCATCAATGTGATGTTGGCGGGGTCGTAAAGGCTCGCGCCTTCAGGGATCAAGCCCATTTGTGCCAACACCGCCTCGGCTTTTTCGTGACCTTGTTCGGTCAGGAAAATTTGGTGTGATTTTTCGTCCAGTGTGAAGTCACCCGGGGTGATGATGCCTTCACCCGTGCGGGGGTCTGCTTCACCTTCCTGGCGTGTGAGCAAAGGCACGACCTGCTTCATCGACAAATAAGTGGCGGTGTGGTCTTCGGCCTGGCCGCTGATGATCAAAGGGGTGCGTGCCTCGTCGATCAAGATGGAGTCCACCTCGTCGATGATGGCGTAGTTCAGCGGACGCTGCACGCGGTCATGGGCTTCATAGACCATGTTGTCGCGCAGGTAGTCAAAACCGTATTCGTTGTTGGTGCCGTAGGTGATGTCCGAGTTGTAAGCCGCTTGCTTTTCTTCACGTGACATCTGAGCGAGGTTGATACCGACAGACAAACCCAGGAAGTTGAAGAGCTTGCCCATCCATTTCGCATCGCGGCTGGCCAAGTAATCGTTCACAGTCACGACGTGCACGCCTTTGCTGGCCAAGGCGTTCAAGTAAGCGGGCAGCGTCGAGGTCAGGGTTTTGCCTTCGCCCGTGCGCATCTCGGCGATCTTGCCGTTGTGCAAGGCGATACCGCCTGCCAACTGAACATCGAAATGGCGCATCTTCATGACGCGCTTGGAGCCTTCGCGCACCACAGCAAAGGCTTCGGGCATCAAGGCATCGAGTGTTTCGCCTGCGGCAAAGCGGTCGCGAAAAGCCTGGGTTTTGGCACGCAGTTCATCGTCGCTCAAAGACTCCAGACCGGCTTCCAGTGCGTTGATGCGCTCCACCGTTTTGCGGTATTGCTTGAGCAGACGGTCGTTACGGCTGCCGAAAATTTTAGTGAGGAATGGGATGGCCATGTCTACAAGATCCACCTTCAGCCATGGGCTGAGAAACAGACCGTCTATCCTGTCAAGTTAAAGGGTTCAGAAAACCGGGCCTATGGGTTGTAAAACCCTGTGCCACCAGCTGGCCGCCACAAGCGCCAGCTTAACCAGATGATTTTAGCCTCTGGGCATGCCTGTTTTTGCTGTACTGAACGAACCCGTGCCTGCTACCGGATAATCGGGCCTTCGACTGACTAACATGCAAAGACGCAACCAAGCCATTCCATTACAGCAAGCCGCTCAAGAGTCCCCCACTTTTGCACGGCTGGCGGACCTGGTGCGAGAGTCATCGGCCAGACTCGCTGCCATTCGAAGCTTGCTGCCCGCCCCCTTACGCGCCAGCGTACAGGCAGGTCCCATTGAAGACGGGTGCTGGTGCTTGCTGGTCAGCTCCAACGCCGTAGCGGCCAAATTGCGCCAATTGGTGCCGGCTTTCCAAGCGCACCTGAAACAAAAAGACTTGCACGTGAGCTCGATCCGCATCAAGGTGCAAAATCGCACCCTTTGATGTGAAAGGCCTGTGCGCGGCACACTGACACCTAGCTCCCAAGACAAAAAAAAGGCCCTGATCATGGATCAGGGCCTTTTCAGGTTTGTGGTGCCGCTTGTCGGATTCGAACTGACGACCTACCGCTTACAAGGCGGGTGCTCTACCAACTGAGCTAAAGCGGCACGGGCTAGATTCTAACTTGATCCTGACCCATATCAGGGCCTCAACCCGTAATTTTTTACTTGATCCGCTTGAGTGCAGGACGCGCAGGCGTTGTCGGGGATGGCGTAGGCTCATCACCATCGTCTGAAGACGCATCTGAAGCAGCGCCCACCGCAGACAAGACGGTTGCAGGCGTCTCGTCATCGCTCACAGGAAATGCCATGCCCTGGCCATTTTCACGCGCATAAATAGCCATCACCCGATGGATCGGCACCATGATGTCACGCGGCTTACCCCCAAAACGGGCTTTGAACTCAATGAAATCATTGCCCAGCTTGAGCGAACTGGTGGCATCCATGCTGACGTTCAGCACAATTTCGCCCCCTTGCACGTACTCCCGCGGCACCTGCACGGAATGGTCAACCTTGACGGCCACGTAAGGCGTGAACCCATTTTCGGAACACCACTCGTACAAAGCGCGGATCAAATAAGGGCGCGTGGAAGGCAGTTCAGCAGCACTGATCATCATGAGCTCCAGCGAAACTTACTTGCGCATGACCTTTTCAGAAGGCGTCAAGGCCTCAATGTAAGCGGGGCGCGAGAAAATGCGCTCAGCGTACTTGAGCAAAGGTGCAGCATTTTTGCTCAGTTCAATGCCGTAGTAGTCCAAACGCCAGAGCAACGGTGCGATCGCCACGTCGAGCATCGAAAAGTTGTCGCCCAGCATGAACTTGTTCTTCAAGAACACAGGTGCCAATTGAGTCAAACGGTCACGAATGTGTGAGCGGGCCTTTTCGAGTGCTTTGTCGTTGCCTTTGAGGGCGCGGTTTTCGAGTGTCAACACATTGGCGAAAAGTTCTTTTTCGAAGTTGAGCAAGAACAAGCGCACGCGAGCACGATCAACTGGGTCACCGGGCATCAATTGGGGGTGTGGAAATCGCTCATCAATGTACTCGTTGATGATGTTCGACTCATACAGGATCAGATCACGCTCAACCAAAATGGGAACTTGACCATAAGGGTTCATCACATTGATGTCTTCGGGCTTGTTATACAAGTCGACATCACGGATTTCGAAATCCATTCCTTTTTCGAACAGCACAAAGCGGCAACGATGGGAAAAAGGGCAAGTGGTTCCGGAATAAAGCACCATCATGGCAAGAGGCTCCTCAAAAAATCAAAAAGAGTGGGGGGTCTTTTGGACCCACCACTCCACAGAACCCGGCATATTACCGGGTGAAAGATCAATTACTTGATGTCTTTCCAGTACGCAGCATTCAAACGCCAAGCGATAAAGGTAAAGAACGACAAGAAAATCAGGACCCAGACACCGATGCGAACACGGCTGTTTTGGGCAGGCTCGGCCATCCACTGCATGTAGTTGACCAAATCACCCACGGCTTGGTCGTATTGCAAGGGTGTCATCGTGCCGGGTTTGGTTTGCTTCCAGCCTTTGAAAATCTGGACTTTATGACCGTGCTCTTCTTTTTCTTCGAAGACAGGCTCACGCTCGCCTTGCAATTCCCACAACACGTTGGGCATGCCCACATTGGGGAAAGCCAAGTTATTCCAACCGGTCAACTTGGTGTCATCCCGATGGTAGCTACGCAGGTAGGTATACAGGTAATCTGCACCCGTACCGCCGTGACCCGAGCGCGAACGAGCCATCAAAGTCAAATCAGGAGGGTTCTTGCCGAACCACTCTTTGGCTTGCAACGGATCAATAGCGGCCTTCATGGTGTCACCGACTTTGGTCGATGCAAACAAGAGGTTGTCCTTGATCTGCTGCTCGGTCAAACCAATGTCTTTCAGGCGGTTGTAGCGCATGAAAGCAGCCGAATGGCAATTCAGGCAATAGTTGACGAACAACTTGGCACCATTTTGCAAGGAAGCCAGATCATTGGTCTTAACGGGCGCTTTGTCCCATGTAATTCCGCCACCGCCAGCAGCTTGAGCGCCGGCCATCAAACCGAGGGCCATCACAAAGCCCAGCGCGAGTTTCTTGATGTTTTTCATGTTCTTGAATCTCCGTGATCTCAGTGAGGCGTGAAGGTCACGCGGTCAGGAACCTGTTTGGGCGTACCCAGTTTGCTCCACCAAGGCATCAACAAGAAGAAGCCGAAGTAGAACAAGGAACCGACTTGGGAGACACGCTCGCCTATGGGCGATGGTGGCTGCACACCGAGGTAGCCCAAGATCAGGAAGTTGATCACGAACACAGCGTACAAATACTTGTGCCAGTCAGGACGGTAGCGGATCGACTTGACCGGGCTGTTGTCGAGCCATGGCAGGAAGAACAGGATCACGACGGCACCGCCCATGACGACCACACCCCAAAATTTGGCATCGATGGCCAGCATCAGCGCTGAGATCACCACAGCTGCACCGATCACAGCGCCCTTGAGCAACTGTGGCAGCTTACCTTTGGCCACAGCCAAGACGGCACCGATCACCACGCAAGCGATCAAGGCGTACATCATCTCACTGGTGATGGCACGCAGCATCGAATAGAACGGCGTGAAGTACCACACTGGGGCAATGTGCAAAGGTGTCGTCAGTGGATCGGCCGGAATGAAGTTGTTGTATTCGAGGAAGTAACCACCGAACTCAGGCGCAAAAAACACGATCGCGGTGAAAGCCATCAAGAAGACGCTCACACCCATGATGTCGTGCACCGAGTAGTAAGGATGGAAAGGAATGCCGTCCAGAGGGTGGCCTTGCGCATCCTTGGGAGCATTCGGACCCTTGATTTCAACGCCATCTGGGTTGTTCGAGCCGACTTCGTGCAAGGCAATGATGTGCGCAACAACCAGACCCAGCAAAACCAAAGGCACAGCGATCACGTGGAAGCTGAAGAAGCGGTTCAGGGTGGCATCGCCCACCACGAAGTCGCCACGGATCAACAAAGCCAGATCAGGACCAATGAATGGAATGGCCGAGAACAAGTTCACGATCACCTGCGCACCCCAGTAGGACATCTGGCCCCAAGGCAGCAAATAGCCCATGAAGGCTTCAGCCATCAGGCACAAGAAGATGGCGCAACCGAAGATCCAGACCAACTCGCGTGGCTTGCGGTAGCTGCCATAAATCAGGCCACGGAACATGTGCAAGTAAACCACGATGAAGAACGCCGAAGCGCCTGTGGAGTGCATGTAACGGATCAACCAGCCCCAGGGCACATCGCGCATGATGTACTCAACCGATGCGAAAGCCACTGCAGCATCAGGCTTGTAGTGCATGACCAGGAAAATACCGGTCACGATCTGGATGACCAGCACCAAGAGCGACAAGGAGCCGAAGATGTACCAGAAGTTGAAGTTCTTTGGTGCGTAGTACTCGCTCATGTGCTCTTTGTAGAGCTTGGACAGCGGGAAACGGTTGTCCACCCAGTTGAGCAGTTTTTCGCCAGCGGGGGCGTTGGGAGAGATTTCTTTGAATTCAGCCATGTTGTTCTCCATCAGGCCTTCTTGTCTTCACCAATGATCAATTTGGTGTCAGACAGGTACATGTGCGGAGGCACTTCGAGGTTATCGGGCGCGGGTTTGTTCTTGAACACACGGCCAGCCAGATCGAAAGTCGAGCCATGGCAGGCACACAAGAAACCACCTTGCCAGTCATCTGGAAGCGAAGGCTGAGGGCCTGTCGCAAACTTGTCGCCAGGCGAACATCCCAAGTGGGTGCAAATACCCACAGCCACCATGATTTCGGGCTTGATCGAACGGTGAGCGTTCTTGGCGTATTCGGGTGTAGGGTAAGCGTTGCGAGCCGATGTAGGGTCGGCGAGCTGACCTTCGATCTTCTTGAGGGATTCGAGCTGCTCGGGTGAGCGCTTCATGATCCATACGGGCTTGCCGCGCCATTCGACGGTCAGCTTTTCGCCCGGGTTTAAAGCGGAGATATCCACTTCAACGGCTGCACCGGCCGCTTTGGCGCGTTCGGAAGGTTGAAAGCTGCTGACGAAGGGGGTGGCCACAAAGCCAGCGCCTACGGCACCTGCGCAACCGGAGGCAATCAGCCAGGTCCGTTTGCTGCTGTCGACTGGGGTGTCACTCATGGGAATCCTCTAGC
>JAGNVG010000094.1 GCA_017986605.1 Limnohabitans sp. | reverse complement strand
TGGATGTCGATTTGAATACCCCCTTGCCCATGATGGGGGATGTGACCCAGCTTCAGCAGGTGGTGCTGAATGTGTTGAACAACGCGATCGATGCGCTGGTTGAAAAACCCGGACAACCTTCACGTATTCAGGTCAAAGGCACGCTTCGCCCTGGCTTTGTGGACCTGTCCATTGCCGACAATGGTTGCGGTATGGATACCTCACAGCATGCAGATGTATTTGCGTTATTCAAGACGTCCAAATCACAAGGCATGGGTGTGGGCTTGTGGCTCAGCCAGTCCATCGTGACATCACACCGTGGGCATTTGGGCTTTGAGAGCGAAGCTGGACGGGGTACGGTATTCTTGTTGAGCTTGCCAGCTCGTGAATACGGCTTGACAGCGTGATGTTTCATTTCTCCAGAGGTTCTTCTGTCCATGTCTACACGTCCGCAAATTGATGTGGCTGTCCTGATGCGCCGTGAGGCGGTTCAAGGGCCTATGGCCCGTTGGCAAGCTTGGCGCTGGGTTCTTGCCGATGTCGTGCCGCATGAAGCGGCTTTTGGCACCGAGCCGCGCTGTTTGCGTCAGACGGATACCGAGACTCTCTGGATGCACCCCGCCCGTGAAGTGGCGCTGTACACCGATGATGCAGAAGGCTACTGGCTCAATGCAACGGCACCCAGCCCCTGCTATTTCGTGATGTGGCGAATGATCGATCTCGAAGGTGAGTCCGAGCCGGTGGCCATCCCCCAAGCCGTCAGTTTGAGTTACCACGATGCAGGCCGTTGGCTGGATGCACAAGAAACCGTGGAAACGGTGCCTGCGCCCGCAGAGGTGATTTCATGGATGCAGAGTTTTGCCGAGCAGCACTTTGTACCCGAAGAGAAAAAGCGCCAGCGTCCACAAAGCTTTCAGCGACTGACCGATCGTTTTGGGCAACCGGTCTCGGTCAGTACCGACGCCAAGCGCAAAGGCGGAAGGGCCGGCGCATGAGTGACAATTTTTTCAGCCGTTGGTCTCGACGCAAACAAGGTCTGGAGCAGGACGAGGCGTCAAAGCCTGCTGAAGACGCGAGCCGAATCGCCCGCTTTCAGACAGACCGTCAATCCGTCGCCGCGCCGAGTACGACAGACTTGTCGTCCTCTCAGGTGCCAGCCAAACCCCTGACTTCTGATGAGACCACGCCCTCTGGCTCAGAGGCGTCCGAACCCATCCCGACGCTCGAAGATGCGCAAAACCTCACCCCTGCATCGGACTTCCAGTCCTTCATGCGCGAGGGCGTACCCGGCGAAGTTCGCAACGCGGCCATGAAAAAACTCTTCACCGATCCGCACTTCAATGTCATGGACGGTCTGGACATCTACATTGGCGACTACAACACCCCCGACCCTTTGCCCCCAGGCATGCTCGAAAAAATGGTAGGTGCCGAGTTGTTGAACTTGTTCCCCGCTAAAACCACGAACGTGCCCAGCCAGATGGCCGAGCCCCACGCACTGGAAAACCCTGAGCAAAGTCCTGTTGCACCAGAAGGCTCGCCACTTGTGGCACAGTCGCCGCAATCCCAAACGACTCAAGCGCTGCAAGCCACCCTTGACCCGCAGGCTACCGACCTCTTAGAACATGACCACCCTGATTTGCAACTGCAACCAAACCATGCCACTGCAAGCCCAGTCCCTGGGCCAAGCACTGGGTGAAAATTTAACACTCCACACCACGTTGTGCCGCCGTGAGGCAGGACATTTTCAAAAAGCCCTGAAGACCGGCGAGACCGTGGTCGTGGCCTGCACTCAGGAAAAGCGCCTGTTCTCCGAACTGGCAGAGCAAACTGAAGGGGCCATTTCGCCGATCCGTTTCGTCAATATCCGCGAAACGGGAGGTTGGAGCCGCGAAGCCGAGCATGCCACGCCCAAAATGGCCGCTTTGCTGGCCGCTGCTCGACTGCCTGAGCCCGAACCCGTGGCCACGGTGACTTACAAAAGCACAGGCCGTGTGCTCATCATTGGCGCCATGGATGCTGCTGAACGTGCGGCCAGTCTGTTGGCTGATGCGATGCAGGTCACGATTTTTGCGCAAGGTCCGGGCAACGCAGGCGGTCGCCAAGAGAGGCGCTTTCCGGTGTTGGCCGGACGCCTGCAAAGCATCCAAGGCTGGCTGGGGGCTTTTGACGTGAGCTGGGACGCCAGCAACCCGATCGATCTGGACCTGTGCACCCGTTGTAACGCTTGTGTCGCCGCCTGCCCCGAACAGGCCATTGGGCTGGACTACCAAGTTGACTTGTCACGCTGCACCTCGCACCGTGACTGCGTCAAAGTGTGTGAAGCCGCTGGTGCCCTTGATTTCACCCGGGACGCTCGTCCACAGAAAGAGCGCTTTGATGTGGTGCTGGATTTGCGCGGCGAAAATGCCTCTCCCACTTTCACCTCCCACGCCCTGCCGCAGGGCTACTTCCGTTGGGACGGGCAAGATTTGCCAACCCTTCTCAAAGTGCGTGAGCTGGTGGGGGAGTTTGAAAAGCCCCGCTTTTTTGCCTATAAACAAAAGCTTTGTGCGCACAGCCGAAATGAACAGGTCGGCTGCAATGCTTGTGTGGACATCTGCTCCGCCGACGCCATCAGCTCCGACAAAAGCCGCCAGCAAATCGTCGTCAACCCCAATCTGTGCGTGGGCTGCGGGGCCTGCACCACGGCTTGCCCCACTGGGGCACTCACCTACGCCTACCCACGTCCGGCCGAGCAGGGGGCCAAAATCCGCACACTCCTGTCGGCCTATCAGGCCGCAGGCGGGCGCGATGCCGCTTTGCTGCTACACAGCCAAGACAAAGGCCAAGCCTTGATTGACGAATTGGGCCGTGGTGCACAGTTGGGCGTCATGCAGGGCGTCCCTGCTCGGGTCATCCCCGTGGCTTTGTGGCACACCGCCAGCGTGGGTATGGAGCTTTGGCTCTCTGCTGTGGCTTATGGCGCACGCCAAGTCATGGTGCTGCTCACCACCGAAGAAGCGCCGCAGTACCGCGCGGCACTCCTCGAGCAAATGGCCGTTGCCCAAAGCCTGCTCAATGGACTGGGTTACAGCGGCGTGCATTTTCAGCTGATCGAGGCGAAAACCCCGACATCCTTGGACGCTGACTTGCAACGATGTGCTGTACGCAGCCTGAAAGCCGCTGTCATGCCTAGCGGGCCCGCAGTGGCCGCCCGTCATGCGGTGCAAGCCGAAAAACGCAGCAATCTTGAATTGGTCATTGACCACCTGATGGCCCAGTCGCCCGTGATGGCGCAGGACGACAGCACACGTCCCCAAGCCATCGACCTGCCCGCTGCCGGGTCGCCGTTGGGCAGCATCGTGGTCGATGGCAGTCGATGCACGCTGTGCATGAGCTGCGTCGGTGCATGCCCTTCATCGGCGCTGCAAGACAACCCCTTGCAACCCGAAATCCGATTGGTCGAAAAAAACTGCGTGCAGTGCGGCCTGTGTGCCAAGACCTGCCCCGAAAACGCCATCACATTGCAGCCGCGCTTGTCGCTGCTGGCCGAACGCCAGCAGCCCCGCGTGCTGCATGGCAGCCCTCCCTACGCCTGCATCCGCTGCAGCAAACCCTTTGGCACCCTCAAGGGCATTGAAGCCATGCTGGGCCGTCTGGCGGGGCACAGCATGTTTCAGGGCGCTGCGCTGGAACGCCTCAAGATGTGCGGCGATTGCCGCGTGGTGGACATGTTCACCGACGAGAACCAGGTGCGCGTGCCGGGCGCGCCTTCCAAACCCCAATAAGTTGTTGCCATGAGCCAAGATTTGAACCTGTCCGCCAACAGCCTCGCGCTGGACGAAGAAACCGCACGCGCCGAAGTCTATGGCCTGCTGTCGCAGTTGTACTACCAGGCCCCGGGCGATGAATTGCTGGGCCAGTTGCAAGTGGCGGTGACCGAGGCACCTGCTGCCGGTGGCTTTCTGGAAGAGCCCTGGCGCGAACTGGTGGCTTGCGCCCGCAGCCTGAGCCAGTCCCAGATCGCGTCCGAATACAACAGCCTGTTTGGCGGTGTGGGCAAACCCGAGGTCTACCTGTTCGGGTCGCATTATCTGAGCGGTTTTTTGAACGAAAAATCGCTTGTGCGCCTGCGTGACGATTTGGCCGAACTCGGTTTGGCTCGCAGCGAGACCATGTCTGAAACCGAAGACCATGTGGCTTATGTCTGCGAGGTCATGCGCTTCCTGATTGCGGGCGACGATGTGGCCCTGTCCAACCTGACCCGCCAGCAAGCTTTTTTTGCGCAGCATGTCCAATCCTGGTTGCCTACTTTGTGCCAAACACTGCAGGCACATCCCCGTGCGGTTTTTTACGCCAGACTTGCGGCGTTCACCGAGGCTTTCATCAGCGTTGAATCGCAAGGCTTCGATTTAGTGGCGTAATTGAAAATTTTTGTGAACTGAGTTGAAAAAAATGACGATCAGTTTGCGGGTTTTCACTTAGGACTGCAGCAAAGCCCAATCGCATAATGCAAGACCAAGCGGTAATTTTTCGCGCTTGTAAGTTCAACAACGATTGGAGATCACCTTGACAGAATCCAAAACCCCACGCCGCCGTAACCTTCTCAAGGGTGCCGCTGTTGCTGCTGGTGCGATTTCAGCACCCATGATTGCTTCGGCACAAACAGGTCCAATCTCCATGCGTTGGCAGAGCACTTGGCCCGCCAAAGACATTTTCCATGAGTACGCCTTGGACTACGCCAAGAAGGTCAACGACATGACCGGTGGCGATCTCAAGATTGAAGTGCTGCCTGCTGGTGCCGTGGTGCCTGCATTCGGTTTGCTCGAGGCTGTGTCCAAAGGCACTTTGGATGGTGGCCATGGCGTGTTGGGTTACCACTACGGCAAGCAAAACGCCCTGGCCTTGTGGAACTCAGGCCCTGCTTTCGGCATGGACGCCAACATGATCTTGGCTTGGCACAAGTATGGCGGCGGTGCTGAGCTGTTGGCCAAGTTGTATGCCTCGATCGGTGGCAACGTGCAGTCGTTCCTCTACGGCCCCATGTCCACCCAGCCATTGGGTTGGTTCAAAAAGCCAATCACCAAATCATCTGATTTCAAGGGTCTGAAGTTCCGCACCAATGGCTTGGCCATCGACCTCTTCACTGCCATGGGCGCAGCTGTCAATGCCTTGCCAGGCGGCGAAATCGTGCCTGCGATGGACCGCGGCCTGCTTGACGGTGCTGAGTTCAACAACGCCACTTCGGACCGCATTTTGGGCTTCCCTGATGTTTCCAAGGTCTGCATGCTGCAAAGCTACCACCAGAGCGCTGAGACGTTTGAGGTCATGTTCAACAAGACCAAGTACGACGCCTTGCCAGCCAAGATGAAAGCCGTGATTGCCGGTGCTACCGAAGCTGCTTCGGCCGACATGTCCTGGAAAGCCATTGACCGCTATTCCAAAGACTACGTTGAGCTGCAAACCAAGGACAAGGTCAAGTTCTACAAGACACCTGACGCGATCTTGCAAGAGCAGCTGAAGATCTGGACTGAGATCGTCGAGAAGAAGTCGGCTGAAAACCCCTTGTTCAAGGAAATCGTGGCCTCGCAAAAAGCGTTTGCTGCACGTGCCGTGAAGTGGGACCAAGACACCAACATCAGCCGTCGCATGGCTGTGAACCACTTCTTTGGTGCCAAAAAAGCCTGATCTCCTTGCTCTGTAGTACCCCGTCAGCCATCTGGGTTTCCCAGATGGCTGATTCATTTGGATGTGACGCCTTATGCAAAATTTGTTGCTCTTCATTGACAGGGTGAGCACCTGGATTGGCCAGTTTTTCTCCTGGCTCATTGTGGCCCTGACGCTCATGATTTCCTGGGAAGTCTTCTCGCGCTACGCGCTGGATGACCCGCACCCCTGGGCCTTTGATGTGATGAGCATGATGTATGGCTCGTTGTTCATGATGGCCGGTGCCTACACCTTGTCCAAAAACGGGCATGTGCGTGGTGACGTGCTGTATGGATTTTTTCCGCCGCGTCTGCAAGCTTGGCTCGATCTGGCGCTCTACATCCTCTTTTTTGTGCCCGGCGTGTTCGCCCTGGCTTGGGCGGGATACGGTTTTGCGGCCGAATCCTGGGCCATCAGTGAACATTCCAACATCACGGCCAACGGGCCACCGGTTTACCCCTTCAAAACCATCATCCCAATCGCTGGCGCATTTTTGCTGGCGCAAGGTCTGGTCGAAATCGTGCGTTGCATCGTGTGCATCCAGCAGGGCGAATGGCCCTCACGCGGCGATGACGTGGACGAAGTTGACGTCGAAAAACTCAAGGAAATGGTCAACGTCAAAGACGAAGACATCGCCAAACTTGATGTCCTGGTGACAGGCAAGGGAAATCACAAATGAAAAAAGAAGTCTGGTTTGGCCTGACGATCATGGCCTTGGTCGTGTTGTCGGCCTTTGTTTTGTTGCCTGCGCCCTCTGAAATGACCAATGGTCATTTGGGATTGCTGATGTTGGCGCTGGTGGTGGTGGCGATCATGTTGGGTTTTCCGACGGCCTTTACCCTCATGGGCATGGGCATGATCTTCGCGTGGATCGCCTACCGAAGCACCAACCCCGATTTGGCCGTGAACCAAACATTGGACCTGATGGTTCAACGTGCTTATTCGGTCATGTCGAACGATGTGTTGATTTCGATCCCCCTGTTCGTGTTCATGGGTTACCTCATTGAACGCGCCAACCTGATCGAAAAATTGTTCAAGAGCATGCACCTGGCCATGGCCCGCGTGCCGGGCTCCTTGGCGGTTGCGACCATCGTGACCTGTGCCATCTTCGCGACGGCCACCGGCATCGTCGGTGCGGTGGTCACGCTCATGGGTTTGCTGGCGTTACCTGCCATGTTGCGCGCCGGTTACAGCGTGCAGTTGTCTGCCGGTGCCATCACGGCGGGTGGTTGTCTGGGCATCTTGATTCCGCCTTCGGTCATGCTGATCGTCTACGGTGCCACCGCAGGCGTGTCGGTCGTCAAGCTTTACGCTGGCGCATTCTTTCCCGGCTTGATGCTCGCTACGCTGTATGTGCTCTATGTGGTGTTGCTTGCCAAATTCAAGCCCCACATGGCACCGCCGATGTCGGCCGAAGACCGCATTGTTCTTTTGCCGCCATTTGCTCAGCAAGTGTCTGCACAGGTCAGCAACAAGGTGTTGCCTGGCTTGATCGGTGCCATCAAAGGCAAGCGCAATGCAGCAGTGCCCATGCGCGAATTGGTCAACCATTTGGGCATTGCCCTGTTGCCCGCATTGGCCGTGGCCCTGATCATGGGCGCGATCTACTTCAAGGTCACAGCACCACTGGCACCTGAAGTGGTGGAGGGCGTGGTGGCCATGGGCGGCGAGTTGTCCGATGCGACCGATGACGCTGCTGAGCAAGACGGCAGCTTGTCCGAGCCGCCTGGCGATGAATTGCAAGCGCCTCCGGGTACTGAAAAAGCGGCTGAGCCCGTGGCCTCGCAGGCAGTACCTGCAACCGCTGCGCAGGCGCCTGCATCCCCCGCCACCACGGAGACCGCCAGCCCTGTGGCTGTGGAGGGTGAGCGCCAAGCTGCGCCCGCCGCCTTCTGGATCGGACTGGCCAGCTGTGCCGTGGCTTTGGCGATTTTTTACGCTTACTTCAGTTTTGCAAGGCTTGAAATCTTCAAGATGCTGCTGGGTTCGTTCTTCCCGTTGGCGCTGATGATTTTGGCGGTGTTGGGCACCATTGTGTTTGGCTTGGCCACCCCCACCGAAGCGGCGGCGATGGGTTCCATGGGCGGCTTGCTGTTGGCGGCGGCCTACCGCAAGCTCAACTATGTGGTGCTGCGCGAGTCGGTCTACCTCACGGCCAAAACCAGTGCCATGGTTTGCTGGCTGTTTGTGGGCTCCAGCATCTTCTCTGCAGCCTTTGCGTTGCTGGGCGGCCAGGAGATCATCAACACTTGGGTGCTGGGCATGGACCTGACGCCTGTGCAGTTCATGATCCTGGCGCAAGTCGTCATCTTCTTGCTGGGCTGGCCTTTGGAGTGGACCGAGATCATCGTGATTTTCATGCCGATCTTCATCCCCTTGTTGCCCCACTTTGGCATCGATCCTTTGTTCTTCGGCTTGTTGGTGGCCTTGAACCTGCAAACCGCTTTCTTGAGCCCACCCGTGGCCATGGCGGCGTTCTACCTGAAGGGTGTGAGCCCCCCGCATGTCACTTTGAACCAGATCTTTGCCGGCATGCTGCCTTTCATGGCGATCCAGGTGTTTGCAATCATCTTGCTCTATATGTTCCCGGCCATTGGCATGTGGTTGCCAGAAGTCCTTTACAAATAAAAGTCCACACTCAACCAGCGCACGCCTCACCTTCGGTGGGCTTGCGCTGGTTTTTTTTGAGTACTTTGTTTGATCGATGTCCCATCCTTTCTCAGTGGGAATAAGGGTTTTCCGTCGAAGAACTGCCCCGCAAACCGTTAACATCACCTATGCAAATAAATGCTTAAGTCCTGCATGGGCTTGTTAAAACATTTCTGGAGTCCTTGATGTCTTCCAAAACTTCTTCTCTTTCTCGTCGCAGCCTGTTTTCAGGCGCGGCCACTGTGGGTGCTGTGGCTGCGGCCACCGCTGTGATGCCTGGTGTGGTCAAGTCGACTGCTCCGGCTGCTGCTGCCTTGCCCAAGCCCACGCGCGGTGGTGGCTACACCCTGAGCGAGCACGTTCAGCAGTATTACAAGACCACCCGCGTTTGATTTCTCGTCTCTCTTTCCTGTTCATCCCCAACTGGAGCCTTCCATGTTGCTGACTAAAAAACAATCCGGTACGACCGGCACCGTGTCCTCCCCCTTCATCCACAGCTTGCGCCGTGGTTTGTCGCAGGCTTTGCCCACACTTGATCGTCGCAGCTTTTTGCGCCGCTCAGGTCTCGGTGTGGGCGTGGGCTTGGCCGCCTCGCAACTGAGCTTGGTGCAAAAAGCCCAGGCTGCCACAGGCGCTGCCATCTTGGGCGCAGGCAAGGTCGAAGTTAAACGCACCATCTGCACCCACTGCTCGGTCGGTTGTGCGGTCGATGCCGTGGTGGAAAACGGCGTCTGGGTGCGCCAAGAAGCCGTGTTCGACTCGCCCATCAACTTGGGCGCGCATTGCGCCAAGGGTGCTGCACTGCGCGAACACGGCCATGGCGAGTACCGCTTGCGCTACCCCATGAAGTTGGTCAACGGCAAATACGAGCGCATCAGCTGGGACACCGCCCTCACCGAAATCAGCGCCAAGATGCTCGAGCTGAAAAAAGCCAGCGGCCCTGACAGCGTGTACTTCATCGGTTCGTCCAAGCACAACAACGAACAAGCCTATTTGCTGCGCAAGTTCGTGAGCTTCTGGGGCACCAACAACTGCGACCACCAGGCCCGCATTTGCCACTCCACCACCGTGGCCGGTGTGGCCAACACCTGGGGTTATGGCGCCATGACCAACTCGTACAACGACATGCAAAACAGCAAGGTCGCTTTGTA
>JAGNVG010000093.1 GCA_017986605.1 Limnohabitans sp. | reverse complement strand
GGACACAACGCAGGTCACACCTTGGTGATCAACGGCGTGAAAACCGCTTTGCATCTGATCCCCAGTGGCATCATGCGAGCAGGTGTCAAGTGCTACATCGGCAACGGCGTGGTCTTGTCCGTGCCCAAGCTGCTCGAAGAAATTGCTGGCCTTGAAAAAGCCGGTGTCGAGGTGCGTTCGCGCTTGCGCGTGAGCGAGGCCTGCCCGCTGATCTTGCCTTACCACGTCGCATTGGATGTGGGCCGCGAAGCCGCCAAGGAAAAAGCCGGGACCGCCAAAATCGGCACCACAGGCCGCGGCATTGGCCCCGCCTACGAAGACAAAGTGGCCCGCCGTGCTTTGCGCGTGCAAGACCTCAAATACCCCGAGCGTTTTGCCAACAAGCTGCGTGAGAACCTGGCTTTGCACAACGAAATTCTGGTCAACATCCTGGGCGCTGCGCCCGTGGACTTTGACTCCACCTACAACGAAGCCATGGCTTACGCCAAAGAGCTGCTGCCCATGGTGGCCGATGTGTCGCGTGAGCTCAACGATGCTCACCAGGCTGGTGCCAATTTGCTGTTTGAAGGCGCGCAAGGCACCTTGCTCGACGTGGATCACGGCACCTACCCGTTTGTCACTTCCAGCAATTGTGTGGCGGGCAATGCCGCAGCCGGTTCTGGCGTGGGCCCGGGCATGCTGCATTACATCCTGGGGATCACCAAGGCCTATTGCACCCGCGTGGGCGGTGGCCCATTCCCCACTGAACTCGATTGGGAAACCCCCGGCACACCCGGCTACCACATGTCGACTGTGGGCGCTGAAAAAGGCGTGACCACCGGCCGTTCGCGCCGTTGCGGCTGGTTCGATGCCGCTTTGCTCAAACGCAGTGCCCAGGTCAATGGCTTGAGCGGCTTGTGCATCACCAAGCTCGATGTGCTGGATGGCCTCAAAGAGTTGCTGCTGTGCACCGGCTACGAGCTGGACGGCGAAACCATCGACATCCTGCCCATGGGCGCAGACGAAATCGCCCGCTGCAAGCCGATTTATGAAGTCATTCCCGGCTGGACAGAAACCACGGTCGGCGTGACCGAAATGGACAAACTGCCTGCGACGGCTCGCCGGTACCTCGAGCGCATCGCCGAAGTCACGGGCGTACCTGTGCACGTGGTGTCCACCAGCCCAGACCGCGACCACACCATTTTGTTGCACAACCCCTTTGGCGCCTGAGCGCAGGTTGTACAAGTTCACATTGACCTCATCCACCCCTGACTTTTCTGGAGTTATCCCATGTTGACCGAAGACGGCAAGCACCTGTACGTGAGTTACGACGAGTACCACAACCTCATCGAAAAACTCGCCATCAAAATTCACCAGTCCGGCTGGGAGTTCGACAACATTCTGTGTCTGGCCCGTGGCGGCATGCGCCCTGGCGACATCTTGTCGCGCATTTTTGACAAGCCACTGGCCATCATGTCCACCAGTTCTTACCGCGCTGAAGCTGGGACGGCCCAGGGTCACCTCGACATCGCCCGTTACATCACCACCCCTAAGGGCGAGATCGCAGGCAAAGTGCTGTTGGTCGACGACTTGGCGGATACCGGCCACACTTTGCGTGCAGTGGTTGATCAACTCAAGAACAACTACCAGCCTGTGACGGAGTTGCGCACTGCCGTGATCTGGACCAAGGGCGTGTCGACCTTCAAGCCTGATTACTCGGTGGATGACTTGCCTACTAATCCTTGGATTCACCAGCCTTTCGAACCGTATGACAACATGCGCCCCGAGAAGTTGATCGAAAAGTGGAGTGTCTGAGGGGCGCTTTAAAACACCTCTTTTGAGCTGCAAACGGCCTCCTTCTGGAGGCCGTTTGCATTAGGATGCTGGCATGAGCAAAACACACCGAGACATCACCAGCCTGATCCACCACCCCTACACGCCACCCATCGGCTTTGAAGCTCCGCAACAAGGGGTTTTCAAAGCGTCGACGGTGTACTTTCCGACCGTGGCCGACATGCGCCAGCGTGAATGGAAAGACAAATCGGCCTACACCTATGGCCTGCATGGCACACCCACGACCTATACGCTCGAAGAGCGGCTGTGCACCCTCGAAGGCGGCGGCCAGTGCGTGCTGGTGCCCAGTGGTCTGGCGGCTTTGGCCACCGTCGCTTTGGCCCTTCTGCAAACGGGTGACGAGGTCCTGCTGCCAGACAATGCCTACGGTCCCAACAAGGCTTTGGCGGAAGGTGAGTTGCGCCATTACGGCATCACCCATCAGGTCTATGACACGATGGACCCTTCTGACCTCGCCAGCAAGATCGGACCTCGCACACGCTTGGTCTGGCTGGAGGCACCTGGCTCGGTCAGCATGGAGTTTCCGGATTTGCCCGAGATGGTGCGCCTGTGCCAAGCCCAAGGCGTGTTGTGTGCTTTGGACAACACCTGGGGTGCAGGCCTGGCGTTCAAGCCATTTGATTTGCGGGGCGATGCCGTTGAAACGGGTGGACGGGGCAGTCTGGGGGTGGATATCAGCGCCCATGCTTTGACGAAATACCCCAGTGGCGGTGGCGACGTACTGATGGGCAGCATCATCACCCAAGACCCCGGGCTTCATTTGAAAATCAAGTTGTGTCACATGCGTTTGGGTTTGGGGGTGGCCGCCAACGACGCTGAAGCCGTGCTGCGCTCCTTGCCCAGCATTGATTTGCGCTACAAGGCGCACGATCAGACTGCACGGGTTTTGGCCGCTTGGTGGCAAGCTCAGCCGCAATGTGCTCAGTTGCTGCACCCGGCTTTTGATGGTTCTCCGGGCCATGCGCATTGGCAAGCGTTGTGTGAGCGTGCGCCTGGCAAGGGCTTGGCTGCAGGATTGTTCAGCGTGATGATTGATCCACGCTACGGCCAGGCACAGGTGGATGCGTTTTGCGACAGCCTGAAATTGTTCAAAATTGGCTACAGCTGGGGTGGGCCGGTCAGTCTCGTCGTGCCTTATGACTTGGCTTCAATGCGCCAAGCCTGGCCTGCTCATTTGCAGCGCGGCACGCTGGTGCGTTTCTCAACGGGCTTGGAGTCCGCCGAAGACTTGATGCACGACCTGATTCAAGCCATGCAAGCGCATCTGCCGTGGACAAGCTGAATGCCGCTTATTGGCGGATCTGATTGGTAGTTTCCTGACTGTTCAAACTGACACTGCGGGGGTAATCTGAAGTCTTTATCGACGACCCGATTGCCATGACCACAGACGCCAAGCTTCCCTTATCCGCTGAACAGCTCGCTGACTTGCCTATCATGGCCGCGCCCTATGTGCCGCCAGCGCCTGAAGGCCCAGAGTCTCGCATCCGTCCTTTGGGTTTTTCTGCACCATTTTGCTGGCTGGCCAAGGGCTGGCAAGACATGAGCCGTCACCCCGGTATCGCTTTGTTTTATGGTCTTTGCTTTTGGTTCATGGCACAGGTGTTGGCTCTGGTGTTCAAGCACAAGCCCGAGTACACCTTGTCGCTGGTATCTGGCTGCCTGCTGGTGGGGCCTTTTTTGGCCATGGGCTTGTACGAGGTCAGCCGCAAAAGAGAGCGCAACGAAGTGCCTGACATGGCCACATCGCTGATGTGTTGGGACCGCCACATTCGAAGCATGGCCATGCTGATTTTGGTGCTCATGGTGCTGGAGTTGTTGTGGGGCAGGGCATCTTTGGTGGTGTTTGCGGTGTTTTTCAACACCGGTATGCCTTCGACCACAGGGGTGATTGAGGCCGTATTCAACCCCCAAAACATCGAATTTTTGATGGTTTACCTTGGGGTCGGTGGTGCTTTTGCCGCCTTGGTTTATGGTTTGTCAGTGGTGTCCATTCCCATGATTCTGGACCGCGACACCGATGCGATTTCGGCGGTGATCACCAGCATGCGGGTGGTTTTTTCCAATCCCGGCGTGATGCTTCTGTGGGGTTTGCTGCTCAGTGTGCTGGTGCTTGCGGCCTTGTGGCCATGGGCTTTGGGCATCATTGTGGTGGGGCCGTGGCTAGGTCATGCCAGTTGGCATGCCTACCGTGGCAGCGTGGAATGGGAAGATAGCGCTTCGGAAGCTGTTACATTGGGCAGCTCAAATTAAAGGAGCCATCTTGGCCACACCCAACTACGGATTCGAAAAGCGCCAGAAAGAATTGGCCAAAAAACGCAAAAAAGAAGACAAGCTCAAAGCCAAGTCCGACCGAAAATCTGGCCTTTTGCCTGAGGATGGATCCGACCCGGACACTTCAGAAGACGCCGACATTGCTGCGGCGGCGGAACCGCAAATGCCCCCAGTTTGAACAGCGACAGACCACGCTGAAATTAAAGCGCCGAGGTCATTTTCAAGAAGGCGCTTTCACCAGTTCACAGGCCAGTGCCAACATATCGCCCATGCTATGGCTGGCTGGCGTGATCAGGGGGGCTTTGGCGTAATGCACAAAATTGTTTCCTGTCGAGGTCTCGTAGCCAGGGTCGTAATGGACTGACAAGAGCTCAGTCACCACTTCTCGCATTTCTCCTTGTTCAATTTTTTCTTGCCAGCCTTGCACCACGGCTTTGCCGCGCAATGCGGTCAGGCGTTCGAGTCGCTCAGCAAAAAGGGCGCGGTCTTGCGTGAAAAACGCATAGTCCTCGAGCAGCAAGTTCACCCGATTCTCCAAGGACAGGTCCACACGCAGGCAAGGGCTGGTCCGCATGGACACCATCAGCTCGGCCGGCACTGTGAGGTTGCCCACTTTTTTGCTTTCGGCTTCCACATAAACCGGGCGCTCAGCGCTGAACCCGCGCAAGGCATCCCACACCTGCGTGTCAAACGCTTTTTGCGTCGGCTGTGGCGTACCCGGAATCAAGCCCAACACCGAGCTGCGGTGGCAAGCAATGGCCTCAAGGTCGAGCACTTGTGCGCCTTTTTGCGCTAAAGCCTGTAACAAGCGCGTTTTGCCAGAGCCAGTAGGGCCGCACAGCACCTGAAAATGCAGCCGTTGCGCTTGGCGAGGCGTGTCTTCCATGACCTCTTTACGAAAGGCTTTGTACCCGCCTTCGATGAGGTGCACCTTGAAACCGATTTGCCCCAAAATCAGCGCGAGCGAGTTGCTGCGCTTGCCCCCGCGCCAGCAGTACACCAGCGGCTGCCAGCTGCGGGGTTTGTCCATCACATGGGTTTCAATGTGGCGGGCGATGTTTTTGGCCACCAGTGCGGCGCCTACTTTTTGGGCTTCAAACGGGTTGACCTGCTTGTAAAGCGTGCCCACTCGGATGCGTTCTTCGTTGTTGAGTGAGGGCCAGCTCAATGCGCCAGGCAGGTGGTCTTCGGCGTGTTCGCCTTCGGAGCGGGCATCCAAAATGGCGTCAAACTGGTTCAGTTTGGCCATGGCATCCAAGGCCGAGATCAGGTGAACGCTCATTTCAGTTGCTTCTTTAAAGTAGGCCACACGTTGGCCAGCATGCGCGGTTGTGCCGCTTCATTGGGGTGGATGCGGTCAGCCTGAAACCATTTCAGTGGTTCTGGGTCATCGCCAATGCCTTTCAAAAAGAAAGGCACGAGCGCTGCTTTTTGGCTTTTGGCCACTTGTGCATAGGCGGCCTCGAATTGGCGAGCCATGTCAGGGCCATAGTTGGGCGGCATTTGCATGCCCAGCAAAATCACCTGAGCGCCAGCAGTTTGAGCTAGGCGGGTCATGGTGAGCAGATTGTCTTGAGTCATGTTCAGGGGCAGGCCGCGCAAGGCGTCGTTTCCTCCCAGTTCGATGATCACATGGCTGGGCTGGTGTTTTTGCAGTAGAGCGGTCAAGCGTGAGCGGCCACCCGAAGTGGTGTCGCCGCTGATGCTGGCGTTGATCACTTCGACCCCGGGCTTGACCTGGCTCAGTTGCTTTTGAAGCAAGGCCACCCAACCCGAGCCTCGGGTGAGGCCATACTCGGCGCTGAGCGAATCACCCACCACCAAAATGCGTTGGGCTGAGGCATGTGCGGGCACGACAAAGCCCCAGCCTGCAAGGGCCAGCAGCGTCCAGTTAAAGTGACGTCGTCTTAACAAAGGTTTGTGCATGCCTGAATCCATCATTGCCGTGCGTGGCGTCTCGAAAAGTGTGCAGGATGCCAGCGGTCAGCTGGACATTTTGCGCGATATCGACTTCTCTCTGAATGCCGGGGAAACGGCCTCTATTGTCGGTGCTTCCGGATCGGGCAAAAGCACCTTGCTGGCCATTTTGGCAGGGCTGGATACGCCCAGTACCGGACAAGTGGTGCTTGCGGGCCAATCCCTGTTTGATTTGTCCGAGGACGATCGTGCGGCGGTGCGTGCCCAACACGTCGGATTTGTCTTTCAGAGCTTTCAGCTCATGCCCAACCTCACCGCTTTAGAAAACGTCATGTTGCCGCTGGAATTGGCCGACCGCCCTGACGCAAAGAGCATCGCCACGGCGATGTTGCAGCGCGTGGGTTTGGGCGAACGACTCAAGCACCTGCCCAAAGTGCTGTCAGGTGGAGAGCAGCAGCGTGTGGCCTTGGCTCGCGCTTTTGTGGTGCAACCGGATTTACTGCTCGCCGACGAACCCACGGGCAGCCTGGATCACGCCACGGGCGAGGCCATCATGGATTTGATGTTCGCGCTCAACCGTGAGCAAGGCACGACGTTGGTGTTGGTAACGCACGACCGACAGTTGGCCGCCCGCTGCGAACGCAATTTGGTGATTCAGGCGGGGCGGCTGTCTGAATCGACGATCTCTGCGGCATAAAGCCTGAATGTGTTTGCCCGACACCGCCCATCGCGCATGACAGACCAACGATAATCAGGGCATGTCATCCCATAAAGTGCTGTTCGGCTTTCATGCCGTGGGCGTCCGCCTCAAGATCGCCCCCCAATCCGTTATTGAAATCCACTACGAGGTCACACGCAGAGATGCGCGCATGCGCCAATTCATCGACAAAGCCCGTGATTCGGGTATGCGTTTGATTGAATCGGATGGCGAGCGACTGGCCAAATTGGCCGGGGGGCATGGGCACCAAGGCGTGGTGGCCATGGTCGCCCCCATTCCGCAAAACCACTCACTCGACGATTTGCTGGACACCGTGCAAGGGCCACCTTTGCTGTTGGTGCTGGATGGGGTCACCGACCCGCACAACCTGGGCGCTTGTTTGCGTGTGGCCGATGGCGCAGGTGCACACGCGGTCATTGCACCCAAAGACCATGCGGCTGGCATCAATGCCACGGTGGCCAAAGTGGCCAGCGGTGCGGCCGAAACCATGCCTTATTTCATGGTCACCAATCTGGCGCGCACCTTGGGTGAACTCAAGGAGCGAAGCATCTGGGTCATCGGAACCAGCGGTGATGCGCCACGCAGCATCTACCAAGCCGATTTGAAGGTGCCCACTGCCTTGGTGCTGGGCGCAGAAGGTGACGGCATGCGGCAGTTGACGCGCAAAAACTGCGATGAACTGGTCAGCATCCCGATGCGTGGGGCCGTGGAGAGCCTGAACGTGTCGGTGGCCAGTGGTGTCTGCCTTTACGAGGCCCTGCGCCAGCGCTCTTGACGTTGGATGGGCTAGCGCCTCGGCTTTTTTCATTCAAAGACATACAGGGGAAGTTTTCCATGCACAAAAATTTGAAACGCATCTCAGCGTGGGGCGTCGTCATATCTGCCGCCTTGTTGGCCGCTTGCACCCAAGAGCAGCAAAACAAGATCAGCCGTGACATCCAGAACTGGACCGGTACCAACGGCGTGATGGAGGTTTATGCCGGCGATAAAGTCGTGCGCCGCTTTTTGAAAGTGGACAAGGTCAGTACAGCCTTGGGCACCGAGGACAAAATGCCGCGTTCCTACCGATACGGCTACGGCGTGCTGGATGAAAACCTGAACATGATTGCCGATCCAGGCGAGAAGAAGGTCTATTTCGAAGTCAGCGACTACTCGAACACGGTGTTTTTCGAGAACCCGCGCTGAAGCACGGTCAGACCCAGCCCATAGCCCCGAGCACGGCTCCCGCACCAATGAGCCAGAGCATGTGGATTCGGGTGCGCCACACGACCAAGGTGGTGACCAGCGTGAGCACGTAAAGAGGCCAGTCACTGGCGGGGGTGTTGTGGCTCAGCGTCAGCAGCCAAGCGGTGGCCAGCAGCAGTGCGATCACGATGGGGGCCATGCCCGACTTGAAGGCCCTGATGCCGATCTTGTCGCGGTGTTGATGGGCCCAGCGGGTGGCGGTGTAGGTCAAGATGGAGGAGGGCAGCATGATGCCCAGCATCGGCACCAGCACGCCCAGCGTGGCCATCCAAAAAGTGGCCCACAGACCTGTATCAGGCCCCAGGCCTGCAGCGCAGTTCATGCCCACGTTCCAGCCCATCAGTGCCACGAAGAGGATGTTCGGGCCTGGCGCCGCTTGGGCCAACGCAATCGACGAGGTGAATTGGCTTTCGCTCAACCACTGGGTTTCATCCACCAAATACCGGTGCATGTCGGGTGCCGTGGTGATGGCACCGCCCACGGCCAAAAGTGAGAGCGAGGCGAAGTGGTTGAACATCGAGAGCCAATCGGCCGGTACCAAATGCAACACGGGGTTCATGGCGTGTCTCCTGAATTGCTTGTGCTTGACGCTTGTTGGGCGAGTTGCACATAAGCCCAAGCACACGCGACGGAGCCCGTGCCCAGCAGCACATAGGCTAAGGGCCAGCGCATGACGCCCACCCCCATGAAACTGGCAAAAGCCAGTGCGATACAGACAGGCATACCCATCGGGTTGCTGCGCAGGGCGCTGATCAATTTGAGTCCGACCGCCGCGATCAGCCCAGCAGAAACGGCCCCCATGCCCCTCAGGGCCCCTTGTGCCCATGCTGCGTCCGAAACACCACCAAAAGCCATAGCCAACAGGAGTGCCACCACCAAAGGGGCTGTGAGCATGCCCGCCAAGCCGGCCAATGCCCCTGGCAGTCCGAAATAACGCCCGCCAATCATCAGCGACAAATTGACCACATTGGGCCCCGGCATGATCTGGGCCACGGCCCAGTCTTCGACAAATTGCTCCTTGGTCATCCAGCGTTTTTCTTCGACCAGCACGCGCTGCACCACAGCCAGAACACCACCAAAGCCTTGTAAGGCCAGCAAGGTGAATGACAAGAAAAGGTCCGTTTTGGACCGAGGACGGTTGAGAGGGCTTGGCTCAGACATGCGCTGCATTATCCGTGTCGATCCAGGCCAGCTTGCCTTGTCCACTGTCCCCCAAGCGCTGCACCAAGGCGGCGGCGTGTGACTCGGGCAGGGCAAAACGCAACGTCACCACGCTGCCGTGTTCAACGGACACCAGCAGGGCATCGGCCAACTCCACCTCACGCCTGACCCAGCCCTCGAGCGAGTAGGGCACGCTGCACGCCAATTCAGTTTTCTTGATCAAGGGGATTTTGTCTGCCGTCAGCACCGCCTGCGCCACCGCATCGGTGTAGGCCCGCACCAGCCCGCCAGCACCCAGCTTGACGCCGCCAAAGTAACGCACCACCGAAGCCATCAC
>JAGNVG010000092.1 GCA_017986605.1 Limnohabitans sp. | reverse complement strand
TCACCCCCGTGCCCGGCGGCGTGGGCCCCATGACCATCACCATGCTGCTGGTCAATACCCTTGAAGCGGCTGAACGCGTCGCCAAATAAGAGCAGGGATTCCCGGCCTCACCGGGCATGACAAAACCTCACTGGGCACATGAAAACTGACCCGTGTCATCCTTTGGCTTGAATCGCGGATTCACCAGAACCACCGGAAACCACCATGACCGCAAGCAACCCTCTTCTCGACACCTCCGGCCTGCCCCTGTTTGACCGCATTGCCCCTGAGCATGTGGCCCCGGCCATGGACGAACTGCTGGCCGCCGCAGACCAGTCTCTTGAAAAAGTCACGGCCGACGACTTTCCGGCCGACTGGAAAGCCATCGCCCGCAACCTGGACGTGAGCACCGAGCGCTTGGGGCTCGCCTGGGGTGCGGTCTCACACCTCAACAGCGTGGCCGACACGCCCGAGCTGCGCGCCGCCTACAACGCCGCCCTGCCCCGCGTGACCGAGTTCTGGACCCGCTTGGGCAGCGACGAGCGCCTGTACGCAAAATACAAGGCCATCGACCCAGGCAGCCTCAACGCCGAGCAAACCCAAGCCCACAAAAACGCTCTGCGCGCCTTTGTCTTGGGTGGTGCAGAGTTGCAAGGCGTGGCCAAAGAACGCTATGCCGCGATCCAGGAGCGCTTGGCTGAAATCACGCAAAAGTTCAGCGAGAACACGCTGGATGCGACCGATAAATTTGTTCTGTACGTGAGCGAAGACCAGCTCAAGGGCGTCCCTGCGGACGTGGTGCAGGCCACCCGCGACGCGGCCCAAAAGGATGGCCAAGAAGGTCACCGCCTGTCGCTCAAAATGCCCGTTTACCTGCCCGTCATGCAATTTGCCGACAGTGGCGCTTTGCGCGAACAACTCTACAAAGCGCATGTCACTCGCGCCTCGGATCAAGCGGCGGGAGACGCCAAGCAGTACGACAACACCGACTTGATGAAAGAAATTCTGGCCTTGCGCAAAGAGGAGGCCCGCTTGCTGGGCTTCGACAACTACGCCCAAGTGTCGGTCGTGCCCAAGATGGCCGAGTCGCCCGAAAAAGTCACCAGCTTCTTGCGCGATCTGGCCACCAAGGCCCGTCCTTTCGCCGAAAAAGACCTGGCCGACTTGCGCGAATTCGCAGCCAACGCCCTGGGCATCACCGGTCCGCTCAACGCCTGGGACGTGCCCTACTTGAGCGAAAAGCTCAAAGAAGCGCGCTACAGCTTCAGCGAACAAGAGGTCAAGCAGTACTTCACCGCGCCCAAGGTGCTGGCCGGTCTGTTCAAGATCATCGAAACCCTGTTCGAGGTGAATATCCGCGCCGACCAAGCGCCCGTCTGGCACCCTGCCGTGGGTTTTTACCGCATTGAACGCGAAGGCCAATTGGTAGGCCAGTTCTACCTCGACCCACCTGCCCGTGCGGGCAAACGCGGCGGTGCCTGGATGGACGATGTGCGCGGCCGCTGGCAGCGCCCCGACACGGGCGTGCTGCAAACGCCCGTGGCGCACCTGGTGTGCAACTTTGCCGAAGGCGTGAACGGTCAGCCCGCCTTGCTGACGCACGACGACGTGATCACCCTCTTCCACGAGTTCGGTCACGGCTTGCACCACATGCTGACGCAAGTGAACGAGCGCGATGTCTCGGGCATCAGCGGTGTGGAGTGGGATGCGGTCGAGCTGCCCAGTCAGTTCATGGAAAACTTCTGCTGGGAATGGTCGGTGTTGCGCCACATGACGGCCCATGTGGAAACCGGCGAGCCCTTGCCGCGTGCGCTGTTTGACAAGATGTTGGCCGCCAAAAACTTCCAAAGCGGCTTGCAAACCCTGCGCCAAATCGAGTTTTCGCTGTTCGACATGCTGGTGCACGCCGAGCACGACCCGGCGCAAGACTTCATGCCGCTTTTGCAGCAGGTACGCGACGAAGTCGCCGTGATGCGCCCACCCGCCTTCAACCGCATGGCCCACACCTTCAGCCACATTTTTGCAGGCGGTTACGCCGCAGGCTACTACAGCTACAAATGGGCCGAGGTTCTGAGCGCTGACGCCTATGCCGCTTTTGAAGAAACGGCAGCCGCCGACGGCACACCCAGTGTGGAAACCGGCCGTTTGTACCGCCAAGCCATTTTGGAAGCCGGCGGCAGCCGCCCGGCACTGGAGTCCTTCAAGGCCTTCCGTGGGCGCGAGCCGAGCCTGGACGCTTTGCTGCGCCACCAAGGCATGGTCGCGGCCTGATTGCCGCCCAATGGTGTCCTCGCCGCAAAGCCCTTGTGTCTGGGACTCAAATCGCTCATTCGTCGTTGTGAAGATCTAAAAACCATGAGTCAAAACGCATTGAACGTCTTGGGTGAAGCGCTGCTCCCCTGTTCTTATGACCCTTTGACAGGGTATTACCGCGATGGCTGCTGCAACACGGACGAGCACGACCGAGGCAGCCACGTGGTGTGTGCCAAAGTGACTCAAGCGTTTTTGGACTTTTCGCTGGCACGGGGTAATGACCTCGTCACGCCGCGCAGCGAATACCGCTTTGCGGGCTTGAAAGCCGGTGACCGTTGGTGCCTGTGCGCCATGCGCTGGAAAGAAGCGCTGGAAGCTGGCGTTGCGCCGCCCGTCGTTCTGGAGTGCACACACGAACGGGCGCTGTTGTTTGTGACGCTGGCGCAGTTGCAGTCCTGCTCGCTCAAAACACCGAACAAGCCGTGATGCCTATGCGTGCTTGAAAGGCACGCCTTTACACCCTGTGGCACAAAGGGGCGTGGGATTGGCGGAGAAATGACGGAGCCGAAGCCACCAAATGCGTTTGAAGCCACGCAAACGAAAAAAAAGCACCGAGCGTTTCCGCTAAGTGCTTGATTTATCTACCAAAAAATTTGGTAGGCGCGACTAGATTCGAACTAGCGACCCCCACCATGTCAAGGTGGTGCTCTAACCAACTGAGCTACGCGCCTGTTGGAGCCTTGAATTATAGCGGCAAAAAAACGTCTTTTGAGGACCGCATTCCAACTTTGACGTGTTTTATCGCCTGCGTGCCGCACGCACCCCTTTGACACCCCGCACACTGCCCAATACTTTGTTCAAAGTGACGGCATCGTTGATTTCTACCGTGAAGGTCATCCAGGCCGTGCCTTTGACCGACTGGGTTTGCACACCGATCACGTTCATCTTTTCTTTGGCAAAGACTTCGGAAATATCACGCAACAGACCTTGTCGGTCAAACGCCTCGACTGCCACATCGACCGGGTAAACCGAAGCATCTGGGCCTTTGTTGTCTCCCCAGCGGACATCAATCACCCGCTCTGCGTGGCGCGAAGCCAGTTCACGGAAGTTACTGCAGTCTTGACGGTGGATACTCACGCCCTTGCCGCGTGTGACAAAGCCACTGATGACATCGGGTGGCGCGGGTTTGCAGCAGCGCGAGAGCTGCGTGAGCAATGAATCAACCCCCACCACCAGCACGCCGGAGGGTGATTTTCGGGCCACAGCGCCTTTGAACTTCTTTTGAAAATACTCGTCGGGCTCCAGCGCGGGCTCAGGCGGGTTGAGCAAGACCTCGATATTGCGCAGCGAATACTCGTCCTTGCCCACAACTTCAAACAAACCATCTGCCGATTTAAAGCCCAGCTGGCTGGCCAAGTCATCCAGGCGCATCGCGGTTCGCCCCAGGCGCTGCAGCAGTTTTTCGACGGATTCTCGGCCCCGTGAAATGGTTTCTTCGCTGATCTGCGCATTGAACCAGGCCCGCACTTTGGAGCGGGCACGGGGGCTGGCCAAATAGCCCAATTCGAGGTTAAGCCAATCGCGCGATGGCCCGCCCTCTTTGACCGCTGTGATTTCCACCGTTTGACCGTTGGCCAGTTGGGTACTGAGCGGCACCATGGCCCCATCGACTTTGGCACCTCGGCAACGATGGCCCAGATTGGTATGCACGGTGTACGCAAAATCGATGGGCGTGGCGCCTTGAGGCAGCTCAACCACCGCAGCGTCTGGCGTCAGCACATAAATGCGGTCGTCAAACAAGCCTTTGTCCTGGCCCTGAACTTGTGCAGCCCCGGACAAATCACGTTCCCAGGCCAGCAATTGGCGCAGCACCGCAATTTTGGTGTCGTATTCGCTGTTGGCAGACACCCCGGCATAGCCTTTGGCACCGGCTTCTTTGTAGGCCCAGTGCGCCGCCACACCATGCTCGGCGTGTTCATGCATGGCTTGGGTGCGAATTTGCACTTCAATCGGTCCGCCATCTGCATCGCGGACCACGGTGTGCAGCGATTGGTAGCCATTGGCTTTGGGCTTGGCAATGTAGTCGTCAAACTCTTCTGAGATCGGTGTGAAATGCTCATGCACCCAGCTGAGCACTTGGTAGCAATCGGCCACATTGGGCACCACCACACGCAGTGCGCGCACATCGAACACGCGCTCAAATGGCAGAGACTTGCCCCGCATCTTTTTGACGATGCTGTAAATGTGCTTGGGCCGCCCCTCCACTTGGGCCTGAATCGCTTGACTGGCCAGGGCTTGCTGCAGACGCTGGCGCAGGTCCACCATGTACTTTTCGCGCTCAGTGCGCTTTTCGTCCAGCAGCTTCGCAATGTCTTTGTAGGTGGCGGGCTCAAGAAAGCGGAAGGACAGGTCCTCCATCTCCCATTTGATTTGCCAGATGCCCAAGCGGTTGGCCAGCGGCGCAAACACCTGGAGGGACTCGCTTGCCAGGACCGGTGGCACAGGCAACTTGGTAGCCGCGTAATGGCGCAAGGTTTGCAGACGAGAGGCCAGGCGCAGCATGACCACGCGCAAGTCGCGGCTGAACGCCAGCAGCATTTTTCGCACGTTCTCGGTCTGCAAACGGGGGCTAAGGGGCGTGTTGTCTGGCCCCTGCGTATTCAACTCGGCCGCTCTGGACAAGCGCTGCACATGCACCAATTGGTTGGTTTGCATCGCCAACTGGGCCAAGTGCGGGCCGAACGCCTTGGCCATCACCTCTTCGGGTTTGTTCAGATGTGGGCACGCATAAACCAGGTAACTGGCTGCCTGCATGGCCACAGAGCCACCAATGTCCGCCAAGATGGCCGCCACCGCGTCGGCGTGGACCAAGATGTTTTCTCCGGTGTCCAGCGTTTCAGCGCCCAGCAAAGGTTCTGCAAAGGCACGGGCTTTGGCCAGGGTGTCAGCCTGTTCAGACCCATCGGCCGTGGCCAGCATCACGGGGGGAACATGCGAGGCGTGCAAGCGGCTCGATGCTGACATCGGGCTCGCGGAATGGCTGGAGGTGGGGCTGACCATGCTGTCACGCACCCAGCAAAAATTGCGTGACCACGGCCATCTGCTCTTCACTGGTCAGCGTGGGGGCATGGCCAAACCCAGACCAGGTTTGCAGCTGCGCGCGGGGGCCGCGCTGTGTCATGGCCAAGGCCGTTTCCGGGGTCAGCAGGTCAGAGTCTTGCCCTCGGATCAGCAGTGTTGGGGCTTGAATCTGGTCATACAAAGCCCAAAGTGCCGCCTCAGCAGCGGTCGCAAGCTCCGGCGTCATGCCGCGCACGGGGACACCGATGGCGGGGTCGTAATGCAAAGTCAACGTGCCATCTGGGCCGGGGCGGGTCATGTGCGACGACATGGCCAGCCAAAGATCATGCGGCACAGGACCAAAGCCTGAAGACAAAGCCCTCATCACAGCAGCGGCCTCATCAAGGTCACGGTATTGCCCATATTGACCCACATAGGTTTGCATGCGCTCAATCGAGCTCCAGGTGATGGCGGGCCCCACATCGTTCAAGACCAGGTGGCAAATGGGCGCAGGCAATGGCAACCCCGCTTGCCCAGCCAGCACCATGCCGATCAGGCCGCCCATGCTGGTGCCCACCCAATCCAGCGTCTGTATGGGCTTTTCAGTGCCCAACTGCGCATTCACCTGAGCCAACATGGCCAGCATGTCCGCTGCGTATTGTGGGATCTGATACCCAGCCGCTTGGCTCAGCCATTCGCTTCGGCCGCGCCCCACCACATCGGGGCAAATGACTTGCAAAGGATGCGGACTTTTCGCGATCAGGGCTTGAGCCAATCGGTCAAAGTCACGACCCTGGCGTGTCAAGCCATGGGCGCAAACCACCACATGACGCGCCTGCAAATCACCCCAGCGCCAATAAGCCATGCGATGCTGCCCCTCGGGATGGGGACAAGACACGAATTCGAGCAAAGGTTGATCTGGCTTGGAGGTCATGACAATAGGAAACAATCTGAGCACTTGTCAGTCAAAACTGAGCTTCAGCAGCGCCATAATGGACTTTTGAACATCCTAATTCATCTTTCGGAGCGGAAATCATGTTGCAAGGTAAAACAGCGCTGGTCACGGGTTCAACAAGCGGTATCGGCTTGGGAATTGCCAAGTCACTGGCCAAGCAAGGCGCCAACATTGTCTTGAATGGTTTTGGCGACGCTGAAGGCCCCAAAGCTGAGATTGCCGCCTTGGGCGTGAAAGTCGCCTACCACGGCGCTGACATGAGCAAAGCCAGCGAAATTGAAGCCATGATGAAGTTTGCCGCTGACACGTTTGGCCGCGTGGACATCTTGGTCAACAACGCGGGTATCCAGCATGTGGCCAAGATCGAAGACTTTCCGGTCGAGCGCTGGGACGCGATCATCGCAATCAATCTGACCAGTGCCTTCCATGCGACCCGCTTGGCCCTGCCCGCAATGAAAGCAGCCAACTGGGGGCGCATCATCAACGTGGCCTCCATTCATGGACTGGTCGGCTCAGCCGAAAAATCAGCCTACGTGGCTGCCAAGCACGGTGTGGTGGGCCTGACCAAAGTGACTGCCCTTGAAAACGCCACCACCGGAGTCACCTGCAACGCCATTTGTCCTGGCTGGGTTTTGACACCGCTGGTGCAAAAACAGGTGGACGCCAAAGCAGCCGCCATGGGCTTGTCCAACGAAGACGCCAAAAAAGTCCTGCTCCAAGAAAAAGAGCCGTCCATGCAATTCACCACCCCCGAAGAACTGGGCGATTTGGCCGTTTTCTTCTGCTCACCTGCAGGCAACAACGTTCGCGGCGTGGCCTGGAACATGGACGGCGGCTGGACAGCCCAGTAAAACCATGAGCACATCACCCCGCCTTGACAAAATCATCATCGTTGACGATGACGCCCGAATTCGCGACCTGTTGCGCCGTTTTCTGTCGCAAGAAGGTTTCGATGTCTTGTTGGCCGAAGACGGCCGCGCACTGGACCGCATCTTGCAAAGGGAAGCCGTTGACCTGATGGTGTTGGACTTGATGCTCCCCGGCGAAGATGGGCTGAGCATTTGCCGCCGACTTCGCCATTCGGGTGTCAAGACGCCCATCATCATGCTGACCGCCAAAGTCGAAGATGTGGACCGCATCACCGGCCTCGATATCGGCGCTGACGATTACTTGGGTAAACCCTTCAACCCACGTGAGTTGTTGGCCCGCATACATGCCGTGTTGCGCCGAAGACCTCAAAATGAGGTGCCCGGAGCCCCCGCATCTGGTGACAACGAGGTCATCGTATTTGGGGCATTTTCGCTGGACCTGGGCAAGCGATCCTTGACCAAAGCGGGCGAAGACATCGCCTTGACCAGCGGCGAATTTGCCATGCTCAAGGCATTGGCACGCCACCCCAAACAGCCTTTGACGCGTGACAAATTGGCCCAACTGGCGCGTGGCCGTGACTTCGAACCTTTTGACCGCAGCTTGGACGTGCAGATCTCCAGACTGCGCAAAATGATCGAAGCCGACCCCGCTTCACCCAAAGTCATTCAGACGGTTTGGGGCGTGGGCTATGTGTTTGTTCCTGACGGCCAGCCGTGACCACCGCTGACAACGCGATCGACGAAGGCTCGCCAGCCGAACGCGCGCCGCGCAGGCTCAAATTCAGCCTGTTTTGGCGCACTTTCTTTTTGCTGGCTTTGTTGATCTTGTGCAGCAGTCTGGCTTGGCTGCAAATGTTCCGCACCCAAGAGTACGAGCCCCGTATCTTGCGCAATGCGCATCAAATTGCCACGGTGGTCAATTTGACCAAAACTGCACTGATGCATTCCGACGCCATTGCACGGGTGGCTCTTCTCAAAATGCTGGCCGACGAAGAAGACGTCAGCATTCAGACCCGAGAGCCGGGTGACCGGATCGTGCCGTTTGGCTCCTCGGGCATGGAAAAACAACTGATCGAAGAGTTGGTCAAGCGCCTAGGCCCGGGTACTGTGATCGCCTCACGCGTGAACGATGAAGAGGGACTGTGGGTGGGTTTCAAGATGGAGCGCGACAGCTATTGGCTCCAGATGGACCCAGAACGTCTGCGACCTCTTGGCGGCTCAGCTTGGCTGACCTGGTTGGGCATCACGCTGGCGCTCTCGCTGGGGGGCGCAGCCATGATGGCCGGCTTGATCAACCGCCCGCTCAAGCGCCTGTCATTTGCTGCCAGCCAGGTGCGTGACGGCCATTTCAATAATTCCACGCTTGACGAAGACGCAGCCACCAGCGAAATCAGGGAAGTCAACATCGGCTTCAACCGCATGGCCGAGCGCCTGGCCAAAATTGAACAAGAGCGGGCTTTGATGCTGGCCGGTATCTCACACGACTTGCGCACGCCTTTGGCTCGTTTGCGGCTGGAAACTGAGCTGAGCGTCGCCGACCTTGAAACCCGTGACCTGATGGCCGCGGACATCGCCCAACTGGACGCCATCATTGACAAGTTTCTGGACTACGCGAGGCCTGAGCCCACCGAGTTGGGGCCGGTTTTGTTATCGGGCGTCATCAGCCGCAGCATTGGCCCTTGGCGCAACAACCCGCGTTTTGAAATCACGGTGGATGTGGACGAAGACCTGCACGTCAAAGCCGAAACCGTCGAACTCGGCCGTGTGCTGTCGAACCTGCTGGAAAACGCCCGCCGCTACGGCCAAAGCCCGTCCGATGGTGTGACCCGTGTCGAAATTGTGGCCCGCGTCCACGATGGCTGGGTGCTGCTGCGTGTGCGAGATCAAGGCCCGGGGGTCTCGAGCGAGGCCTTGCGTAACCTGACCCAACCGTTTTTCCGCGGCGATGCCGCCCGAACGTCGGCCACAGGTTCCGGTCTGGGCTTGGCCATTGTGGAGCGCTCAGTTCAGCGCATGGGGGGCACGTTTTCCGTGTTCAACAACAGCGCGGGGGGCTTGATGGCCCTGATGAAGTTCAGGCAGGCTGAGCCGAATTGAACACCAACAAGGCCACAGCCCGAGCTTCCATGCTCTGGCCCATGCCGACTGGGCCCAACTTTTCAGCAGTTTTGGCTTTCACATTCACCTGATCCGCTTTCACACCCAGCGCCTTGGCCACGCCAGCGTTGATGGCCGCCATGTGAGGCGCCAATTTCGGCGCTTGGGCCACGATGGTGCTGTCCACGTTCACCAGCTCCCAGCCTTGCGCACGCACGCGGCGCATGGCTTCGGCCAGTAAGACGGAGGAGTCAGCCCCCTTGAACTGTGCATCCGTGTCGGGAA
>JAGNVG010000091.1 GCA_017986605.1 Limnohabitans sp. | reverse complement strand
GGACCAGTTTTGCATGGGCCTGCCGGTGAAGGCTTCGACTGCTTGTGCGAGCGAGGGCAACACGGGTGCCAAGTAGCGGCTCAGCTCTGCAAACGCATTGATGAGCAACGAGCAGACTTGGTGCAGAGCTTCGTTGTTGGCAGCGTCTTTGGCCAAGTCCCAAGGCTTGTGTTGGTCCACGTACGAATTGACCTTGTCGGCCAGCAACATGATTTCGCGGGCGGCTTTGCCGTATTCGCGGGCGTCGTAAGCTTGGGCGATGCTGTCTTTGGCGGCGTGGATTTCATAGAGCAAAGCCGTGCCTTGTTCGCCAAAGCTTTGTGTGAGCTTGCCTTCAAAGCGCTTGGTCAAGAAGCCCGCTGCACGCGAGGCGATGTTGACGAATTTTCCAATCAAATCGCTGTTCACGCGCAACATAAAGTCTTCGGCGTTGAAATCCACGTCCTCGTTTTTGTTGTTGAGCTTGGTGGCCAAGTAATAGCGCAGCCATTCGGGGTTCATGCCCAGGCTCAAATACTTGAGTGGGTCGAGGCCCGTGCCACGGCTTTTGCTCATCTTCTCGCCGTTGTTGATGGTGAGAAAGCCATGCACAAACACGTTGTTGGGCGTTTTGCGGCCGCTGAAGTGCAAGGTGGCAGGCCAAAACAGCGTGTGGAAGGTGACGATGTCTTTGCCGATGAAGTGGTATTGCTCCAGCCCAGGGTTGGCCATGTAGGCGTCAAAGTCAATGCCGCGCTGCGTGCAGAGGTTTTTCAATGACGCCAAGTAGCCAATGGGGGCGTCCAGCCACACATAAAAGTACTTGCCTGGCGCATCGGGTATTTCGATACCAAAGTAAGGTGCGTCCCGCGAAATGTCCCAGTCGCCCAAGCCTTCGCTGGTGGAGCCATCGGGGTTGGTGCGCACGGTGAACCACTCTTTGACCTTGTTGGCCACCTCCGGTTGCAGGCGGGGCTTGCCGCTTTCGTCGGGGCCTTGGGTCCACTTTTCCAAAAACGCCACACAGCGTGGGTCCGACAGTTTGAAGAAGAAATGCTCCGAGCTTTTCAGCACGGGCGTCGCGCCTGATAAGGCAGAAAAGGGCTTGATCAAATCGGTGGGGGCGTAGACCGCACCACACACCTCGCAGTTGTCGCCGTACTGGTCGTGGGCGTGGCACTTGGGGCACTCGCCTTTGATGAAGCGGTCGGGCAAGAACATGTTCTTCTCGGGGTCGAAGAACTGGTCAATCGTGCGGCGCTCGATCAGCGAGCCGCCTTCAGATTCGGGGATGTCGCGCAGGTCACGGTAAATCTGGCGGGCCAGCTCGTGGTTTTCGGGCGCGTCGGTGCTGTGCCAGTTGTCAAACGCGATGTGAAAACCGTCCAAATACGGCTTGCGGCCGGCAGCAATGTTGGCCACAAACTGCTGCGGCGTGATGCCCGCCTTCTCGGCAGCAATCATGATGGGCGCGCCGTGTGTGTCGTCTGCGCACACAAAATCAACCTGGTGGCCCTGCATGCGCTGGAAACGCACCCAGATGTCGGCCTGGATGTATTCCATGATGTGGCCGATGTGGAAGTTGCCGTTGGCATACGGCAGGGCGGTGGTGACAAAAAGCTGGCGCGGAGCGTTGGGGGCAGACATGGTGGGGCAACTTGTAGGGGAATCGGTGATTTTAGGGTGTACCGGACCGCATGTCGGTAAACTTCCTCCCATTCTTGGATAGCTCTGAAAGCATTAGACCCCTATGGCGACCACCGAACAACTCCTGCAAGCCCTGCAAACCGTCATCGATCCGAACACTGGCAAAGACTTCGTTTCCACCAAGGCCCTGAAAAACCTGTCAGTCGAAAATGGCGATGTGTCTTTCGATGTGGAGTTGGGTTACCCGGCCAAGAGCCAGATCCCGGGTCTGCGCCAAGCGCTGATTGCAGCGGCCAAAGGTGTATCGGGCGTGACCAACGTCTCGGCCAACGTGACCAGCAAGATCACCGCTCACGCGGCTCAGCGGGGGGTGGCGTTGCTGCCGCAAGTCAAAAACATCGTGGCCGTGGCATCGGGCAAGGGCGGCGTGGGCAAAAGCACCACCGCCGTGAACCTGGCGCTGGCTTTGGCGGCAGAGGGGGCCAAAGTGGGCCTGCTGGACGCCGACATTTATGGCCCCAGCCAACCCATGATGATGGGCATTGAAGGTCGCCCCGAGAGTGATGACGGCCAAACCATGGAACCACTGGAAAACTATGGTGTGCAGGTCATGTCCATTGGTTTTTTGGTCAGCCAAGACGAAGCCATGATTTGGCGCGGCCCTATGGCCACCCAAGCGCTGGAGCAGTTGCTGCGCCAGACCAACTGGAAAGAGCTTGATTATTTGATCGTCGACATGCCGCCTGGTACAGGCGACATCCAGTTGACCCTCTCGCAACGTGTACCCATGACAGGAGCGGTGATCGTCACCACCCCGCAAGACATCGCCCTTTTGGATGCCAAAAAAGGCGTGAAGATGTTCGAAAAAGTGGGCGTTCCGATCTTGGGACTCGTTGAAAACATGGCGGTGCACGTGTGCACAAACTGCGGTCATGTCGAACACATTTTTGGCGCCGATGGCGGCAAAAAGATGGCCGCCGAATACGGCATGGACTATCTGGGTGCTTTGCCCTTGGACATGCAAATCCGTTTGCAGGCCGATAACGGCAAACCCACCGTGGTGTCTGATCCTGACGGTGAAGTGGCCCAAATCTACAAGGCCGTGGCTCGCCAAGTGGCCGTCAAGATTGCGGCCAAAGCCAAAGATTTTTCCAGTAAATTCCCCACTATCAAGGTCAGCAAGGACACCTGATCGAGCGCAGGGGTAGCACTGATTTGATTTTTGAATTTTTTTCAATATTGCGGCTGTTTTACTAATAATTGCATTATCGAGTATTAAATACCACTTGTGTATTCATTGGTATCATTCACTTTGCTCCTTGGAAAACAAAGTGAATGTTTTAAACCGACTCATTTTCTCGATTCGTCTATTGCTGCTGCGCTGGCCAATGGAATGGTTGAGTGCGGTATTGATTGTCACGGGCTTGTGGGTGGTTTACTACACCTACCAGTCGAGCGAGGCCATGGTGAGGCAGTACGCGACCGAAAGCGCTCAAGCCCATGCGACGTCGGTGACGCAGTTTCGCAACTTTTACACCCAGGAATTGGTCCCCAGAGCCAGGAATGGTGGCTTGGAGGTCACACACGACTACAAGTCACGTGACAACGCCTTGCCTTTGCCCGCCACCTTGACGATTGATTTGGGCCACTATTTGTCCAAAGTGGATGGCGGCACCCAAGTGCGCTTGTACAGTGATCAACCATTTCCTTGGCGTGAGGCTGAGCGGTCGCTGGATGATTTCCAAAAGCAAGCACTGCTGCACCTCAAAGACCACCCGAATACTCCTTATGTGCGCGAAGAAGTCCTGAATGGCAGCCGTGTGTTGCGCTTTGCGCAAGCCGACCGCATGCTGCAAAGTTGTGTCGCTTGCCACAACCAATACCCTGGCTCCCCCAGAACAGACTGGAAAGAGGGGGATGTGCGCGGTGCTTTGGAGGTGGTGTTGCCTGTATCGCAGTGGCAATTGGCCAGTTCCGATGTCCTCAATCAGACCTTTGTGGTCCTTTTGGTGTTGTTGTTTCTTGGCTTGCTGCTGATTTGGCTGTCCATCAAGCGCATACGCGCAGCCTTGATGATTTCGCGCCAGTTGTCCGCAGAACGCCAGTTGGCCATCGGTCAATTGAGCGATGAAATCGCCGAACGAAAGTTGATCGAGGGGCAATTGCGCTTGAGCGAGAGCAAGCTCCAAAGTATTTTCAAATCGGTACCTGAGGCCATTGTGGTGGCCGATTCACAGGGAAAAATTGTTCAATGCAATGAGGCCACCGGCACCATTTTTGGTTACACCATGGCGTCATTGAAGGGGCAGCGCATCAACATGTTGATGCCCGCGGCAGAAAATGAAAAGCATGACCAATACCTACAGACTTATCTGAAGACGGGTTATAAAAAGTTGATGAACCAACCGCGTGTCTTGAGCGGTCGCAGGCAAGATGGCAGTGTGTTCCCGGTGCGCTTGACCATCAGCGAGACGCGCCTGGACAGTGAACATTTTTTTGTGGGCATCATGCAAGATTTCACGGCCATTCAACGTGCACAAGATCTTCTGGTCGAAGCCAAAGACAAGGCGGAACAGGCCAATCGCATGCGCGGTGAATTTCTGGCCAATATGAGTCATGAAATCCGAACACCCATGAATGGCATTGTGGGTATGACCGAGTTGGCGCTCGACACAGCATCGCCTGAGCAGCAAAAGGAATATCTGACTTTGGCGCGGGACTCGGCCAATCACCTCCTTCAAATCATCAACGAAATTCTCGACTTCTCCAAAATTGAAGCCAAAGCGCTGGAGTTGGAGTTGCTCGAAGTCAGCCCGGCGCAGTTGATCCGCCACACGGTCCGTTCGCTTGAGCAGTTGGCACGTGTCAAAGGTGTTGAGCTGATCCTTGAGACTTCGCCGGATATCCCGGACTTGGTCTGGATGGACCCTGTGCGCATGCGGCAGGTTCTGACCAATCTGATTGGCAACGCCATCAAATTCACAGACCAAGGTTCGGTGACGGTGAAAACAGAATTGCTGCCGCAGGTCGATGATCAAAACGCGCTGATGCGCATCAGCATCATTGACACCGGCATCGGTTTTGACCCAGAGCGCACAGAGGCCTTGTTCAGCCCCTTCACACAAGCGGATGGCTCAGTGACCCGCTCTTTTGGTGGTACGGGACTCGGTTTGGCGATCACCCGAAGTTTGTTGCAGCTGATGGGCGGCTTCATCACGGCCGAGGGGCATCCGGGCAAAGGTGCCAGTTTTGTGGCGACTCTACCTGTCAAGAAAATCTGCCAGTCGATTGTGCAAGCGCCAAGCCCGGCGTCTTCAGACCAGTCTTCATCGCTGACGCCTGCCGAGGCGATGACGCCATCCTGTTCGGTCTTGTTGGTGGAAGACCATGAGATCAACCGCAAATTGGCCGAGATCATGCTGCAGCGCATGGGCTATCGCTATGTCATTGCGGCTGACGGACAACAGGCACTGGATCGTTTGGCCGTCGAGCGTTTCGATGTGGTGTTGATGGATGTCATGATGCCTGTCATGGACGGCGTGAGTGCCTTGAGGCAATTGCGCATTCAGGAAGCCGTTAGCGGCCACCGTACACCCGTGCTCATGGTGACGGCCCACGCCATGACCGGTGACAAGGAGCGCTTCATGGCTGCGGGCGCAGATGGCTATGTGTCCAAACCCATGTCTCAAGCCGCACTGCAAAAAGAAATCATGCGGGTGCTGACGCCGGTGAATCCAGCCTGAAACCCATCAAGCCGCAGCCGACACACAGGTCGGCTGTGGGTTTCAGTGTGTTGATTGGTCCAAGTCGCGCAAACGGAAGCGCTGGATCTTGCCCGTGGCGGTCTTGGGCAATTCAGAGACAAACTCGATGAAGCGCGGGTATTTGTAAGGGGCCAGGCGCTCCTTCACAAAAGCTTTGACTTCGTCTTGTGTGACGCTTTGGCCCGCTTTGAGCACGATGAAGGCCTTGGTCTTGGTCAGGCCGTCCGTGTCAACCTTGCCGATCACGGCCGCTTCCAGAATGGCCGGGTGTTGCACCAAGGTGGATTCCACCTCAAAAGGCGAGACGTAAATGCCACTGACCTTGAGCATGTCGTCGTTGCGCCCGGCATAGGTGTAGTAGCCGTCGGGGTCGCGGGTGTATTTGTCGCCGCTCTTGGTCCACACGCCCTGGAAGGTGTCGCGGGTCTTTTCGCGGTTGTTCCAATACATGAGGGCGCTGCTAGGACCTTGGATGTACAGGTCACCGATCTCGTTGTGGCCAGTGACCACGCTGCCGTCTTCGTTGCGAAGTTGCACTTCATAGCCGGGTACGGCTTTGCCGGTGGTGCCATAGCGCACGTCTCCTGGGCGGTTGGACAGGAACACGTGCAGCATTTCTGTGGAGCCGATGCCGTCGATGATTTCGCAGCCAAAGTACGCCGTCCAACGCTCGGCGATGTCGCGCGGCAGCGCTTCACCCGCCGACGAGCACAGGCGCAGCGCGACCTGGCTTTTGGCGGGCAGGTCAGGGCTGGCCAGCATGCCGCCGTAGCCGGTGGGCGCACCGTAAAACACAGTGGGCAGGTGATCGACCATGCGTTTGAAGGTGGCTTGTGGGGTGGGGCGCTCGGCCATCAGCACGACGCTCGCGCCTACGCTCAAAGGGAAGGTGAGCGCGTTGCCCAGGCCATAGGCAAAGAAGAGCTTGGCTGCCGAAAACACGACATCGCTTTCGCGCAGTTCCAGCACGCGCTTGCCGTACAACTCGGCGGTCCAGTACAGGTTGCCTTGGCTGTGCACAGTGCCTTTGGGTTTACCGGTTGAGCCTGACGAATACAGCCAAAAGGCGGGTTCATCGGCCAGGGTTTGGGCTGGCAGCACCGGGGTGTTTTGCGCCACCAAGTCGGCCATGTTGAGTTGGCCCTTTGCCAGTGCGGCGGTTGGGCGCGAAACGACCACGTGGCGCACTTCGGTTTTGACCAGATCCATGGCCGTTTGCAGTGTGGGCAGCAAGGCCCCCGAAATCAGTGCCGCTTGCGCCCGGCTGTTGCTCAGCATGAAGGCATAGTCTTCGGCCGTGAGCAGTGTGTTCACCGCCACCGGCACCACGCCCGCATAGAGCGAGCCCAAAAAGGCCACGACCCAGTCGCTGCTGTCTTGCATGAGCAAGAGCACACGCTCTTCGCGTTTGAGCCCCATGGCCTGCAGACCGCCAGCAAAACGTCGGATCTGTTCGGTCAGCTCACCATACGTCAGAGTGCCCACATCGTCGATCAGGGCGGTTTTGGCAGCACGGCCGACGTTGGTGGCGATCAGGTGCTGGGCAAAGTTGAAGTCAGTGTTCGGGGCGGTCACGGGCGATGTCATTTTTGTCTCCTTGGGGGCTCAGTGTTTTTGAAATGGCTTGATTTTGCAAATCTTCTGTAGGCGCTGCGTCCTCACGGGGCTGCGCCTGGAAAAGCGTTTTCGATGCGAGGGCGCGGCTCCTACAAAGGTGCTCAGAGGGCCAGTTTTGCGCCTTGTGCGGCCAAGGCGTCCAAGGCGAGCGAACTGCCTTGAACTGCGCTGCGGCGGTGGTAAAAGTTCAGGGCGCGCAAGCCGCCCAGCTCTTCGCCGCCCCCCGCGCGGCCAGGCCCGCCGTGCAGGCTCATGGGCATCACGTTACCGTGGCCGCTGTGCAGGGCCGCTACGTCGGGCGAAATGGCATGTACGCGGCCGTGGCTGCTGGCCAGCTCGATAGACGCTTGAGCGGTGAAGACCGGGTCTTCGCTGTAGACCGAGCACACCAGCGAGCCTTCGCCACGGCGGATCATGGCGTAAGCCTCGTCGATGCTGTCGTACGGCATCAGGGTGGACACGGGGCCAAACACCTCGACCGCATGCAGCACCTTGGCCGTCATGGGCGATTCTGTGCCCAGCAGCACCGGGGCCACGCAGGCGCTGGTTGCATCGGCATCGACCAGGCCAGCGGCGCTGCCATCGAACAAGACAGTGGCTTCGGTTTTGAGTTGGGCCAGCCCTGCCAGCACGCTGGTCTTTTGTTCCTGGCTGACCAAGGCGCCCATGCGCACGGTCTCGTTGCGCGGGTTGCCCACGGTGGTTTTGGCTAGGCGCGCGCCAATGGCGTCTGCGGCGGCTTTGTACAAGGCGCGTGGCACAAAGACGCGGCGGATCGCGGTGCACTTCTGGCCCGATTTGACGGTCATCTCGCGAGCGACCTCGGCCACCAGCAACTTGAAGGCTTCGCTGTCGTCGGTGGCGGCGGGCGAGAGCAGGGCCGAGTTCAGGCTGTCGGCTTCGATGTTGCAACGCACCGACAGCTCGGTCACGGCGCGGTGGCTGCGGATGATCTTGCCGGTCTCGGCCGAGCCGGTGAAGCTGACCACGTCAAAGGCCTGCAGCTGGTCCATCAGGCCTGCGGACGAACCGCAAATCACCGACAAAGCACCCACAGGCAGCACGCCCGCATCGACCACGTCTTTCACCATGCGCTGGGTCAGCCAAGCGGTGGCGGTGGCGGGCTTGATGATGACCGGCACGCCCGACAGCAAGGCCGGGGCGGCTTTTTCCCACAGGCCCCAGCTGGGGAAGTTGAAGGCGTTGATGAACAGCGCTATGCCTTGGGTGGGCACCTGGATGTGCTGGGTCTGGAAAGCCGGGTCTTTGGCCATGCGGATGCGCTCGCCGTCCAGCAGCAGCGTGGCGCCGCCCAGGGCCGCGCCCTGTTTTGCGTAGTAGCCCAAGGTGAAGATCGCGCCGTCGATGTCCACACCCGAGTCCTTGGCCACGGTGCCGCTGTTGGCGGTGGCGATCTCGTAGTAGGCGTCGCGGTTGGCTTGCAGCACTTCGGTGATTTGGGTGAGCAGCGCAGCGCGTTGGCCGTAGCTCAGGGCGCGCAGGGCCGCGCCACCTTGCTCGCGGGCAAAGGCAAAGCCTTCGGCCAGGTCGATGCCCGCGCTCGATACGCGGGCCAGTTCGGTGCCCAGCACCGGGTCAAACATCGGCGTGCCTGCGCCGGTGCCGGTTTGCCAGCGGCCTGCGAAGAAGTTGGGGAGCAATGCGGTCATGGACAAGGCTTTCGGTGGGCTAAAAAATGACAGTCAATACAAGGTGAGAAGACAAGGAGATGCAACAAAAAACTGTTCTTGCCGCCCAGTTGGCGGTATAAACAGCAGTTGATGCACTATTGTGCGTGCCTGCAAGTATGCAATAAAGTGCATGTTTTGGGGTTGTTGAAATTTAAGGGTTTTCCCTTGCCTTTGATCCAAGGTCCAACATGACAAGTCAAGAGTCCACGTTGATGGAACCGTCCGAGTCGGAGACAAAACGCAGCCCGTTTCTGGAGGCGCTGGGCGAGCGCGTGCGCACGCTGCGTTCACGCCAAGGCATGACGCGTCGTGCAGTGGCCTTGGCCGCCGATGTGTCTGAACGCCATCTGGCCAATCTGGAATACGGCACAGGCAACGTCTCGGTGTTGGTGCTGCTGCAGGTGTCTCATGCCTTGCAGTGCTCGCTGGCCGAGCTGCTGGGCGATGTGACCACCAGTTCGCCCGAGTGGCTGTTGATCCGCGAGCTGCTCTCCAAGCGCAGCGAAGCCGATTTGCGACGTGCCCGTGTGTATTTGGGCGAGATGTTTGGCGAAGGCGGCAACGCCCAAGAGCGCAAGAACCGCATTGCCTTGATTGGCTTGCGCGGCGCAGGCAAAACCGCCCTGGGCCAGCGCCTGGCCGATGACATGGGCTTTCCGTTCATCGAATTGAGTCGCGAAATCGAGCAGTTTGCCGGTTGCCAGATCAGCGAAATCCACAACCTCTATGGTGCGAACGCCTACCGCCGTTACGAGCGCCGCGCGCTCGAAGAGGCGATCCAGATTTACCCCGAAGTGGTGATTGCCACCCCGGGCGGTCTGGTGTCGGATTCGGCCAACTTCAATTTACTGCTATCGCACTGCACGACCGTGTGGCTGCAGGCCGATGCGGCCGACCACATGGGTCGCGTCGCTGCACAGGGGGACATGCGCCCCATGGC
>JAGNVG010000090.1 GCA_017986605.1 Limnohabitans sp. | reverse complement strand
TCATGTGCCCAAAGCTCACTTGCCCGCGCAAGGGGTTCAGCGGCACGGCAAAGCCGGGCAGGGGACGCAGCAAAGCCAGGCTGTCAAAGGCGCTGGCCACCACCAGCAAGGGCGCTTGCCCCAGCACCTGGCCTTGCGCGTTGGCTACGGTCCACAAGCCGCCTTGTCGCTCAATGTGTTGGATCGTTTGCCCCCACTGCACCTGCACGCCTGGTGTTTGCAGTTGCGCAGCCACCAACTGTCTGGGTCTGATCCAGCCCGCCATGCTGTGCCACAGAGCGGGGGTTTCGGGTGGCAGGCCTGCTGCGGCAATCTGTGCGGGGCTGGCCAGTGTGCTGCCTGGGGTTGACGTGTCGAAGGCCGTGTCGGCACCGGGTGCTTGCGCGAGTCCGGCTTTGGGCAGCCTGCGCTTGCCGGCCAGGTTGTGCTCCAAAACGCCTGTCAAAGCCCAGTCGGTGCCGCTTTGCAGCAGCGCTTCGGCACGTTGCAGGGTGGCCCGCACGCCCGCACGCGTCAGGCGCGAGAGCACGTTGTCGTCGGGCGAGACATGTGGCGCGGCCAAACCAGCTGGCAGGCCAGAAGCGCCTGCGCCAACGCCTGCAGCGCGGTCCAAGACCGTGACGGCCCAGCCGCGCAGCGCCAAGCTGTGCGCCACAGCAGAGCCCGACAAGCCTGCGCCGATGACCAGCGCTTGGCGTGCCAGAGGCGGGGGGCTCAATGTGTCGATGTTGACGACGGTTTCAGCCAACTTCAGTTGGCGGCTGGTGGCACGTAGCCTTGGGCAGCGTCAGCGCCTGCGCCAAAGAAATGGTTTTCCATTTGACGAGCCAGGTATTGGCGGGCGCGCAGATCGGCCAAGTTCAGGCGGTTTTCATTGACCAACATGGTCTGGTGCTTGAGCCAGTCAGCCCAAGCTTGCTTGCTCACGTTTTCCCAAATGCGCTTGCCCAACTCGCCGGGATAAGGCGCGAAGTCCAAGCCTTCTGCTTCGGTGCCGAGTTTGATGCATTGAACGGTGCGTGCCATGGTGTCTTTCAGCCTTGATCTATCTTAAGAAGCTCTGGTTATACAGATATAAAATTTCAGTATTTCCAGTATTGAGCGGTTCACACGAAAATACGCCCTGTTTCGCGACAGGATCGACTTTCTTGTGGTCTATCAGGCTGCAACTGTAGCAAGCTTTCAGCATCCCCCCAGTGGCTTTGGGGCTCTTGTCCCTGCCATAACCCAGACAAATCAAATGAGTGCTTTTCTTGAAGAACGCGTTTTGAGCGTTCACCACTGGACCGACCGTCTGTTCAGCTTCACCGCCACACGCGACCAGGCTCTGCGCTTTTCCAATGGTCATTTCACCATGATCGGCCTGCGCGGCGACAACGGCAAACCACTGCTGCGCGCCTACTCCATCGCCAGTGCCAACTACGAAGAACACCTCGAATTCCTGAGCATCAAGGTGCCCGACGGCCCGCTGACCTCCAAGCTCCAACACATCCAGGTGGGCGACACCATCGTGGTCGGACGCAAGCCGACAGGCACTTTGTTGATCGACTATCTCTTGCCCGGCAAAAACCTGTACCTCATGTCCACCGGCACGGGTCTGGCGCCGTTCATGAGCATCATCCGCGACCCCGAAACCTATGAGCGCTTTGAAAAAGTGATCCTGGTCCACGGCGTGCGTCAGGTCAACGAATTGGCGTACCACGACTACATCACGAAAGAGTTGCCCGCCAACGAGTTTCTGGGCGAGATGGTGAGCCAGCAACTGCTCTATTACCCCACCGTGACCCGCGAGCCCTACAAAAACCAGGGTCGTCTGACCGATCTGATCGAAAACGGCAAACTGTTTGCCGATCTGGGCCTGTCCAAGCTCGACCCCGAAACAGACCGCGTCATGATCTGTGGCTCTCCCGCCATGCTCAAAGACCTCAAGCGCATCTGCGAAGAGCATGGTTTGTCAGAAGGCAACACCAGCACCCCGGGTGCCTTCGTCATCGAACGCGCCTTTGCCGAGTCCTGATTGGGCACAGGGGCTTTGTGAAAAGCCCCACCAACGGCATCTGAACACGGGCGCACAATGCGCCCGTTGGCTTTTGAAAACGACCATGAACCTGACTTCCATCACACCCTCACGCCTGCTGGCCCTGATCGCCTTGTCCGGCATCGGCATGTTGGCCTTCGGCCTGTATTTGCAGCACGTCGTGGGCCTGAACCCATGCCCCATGTGCATCGTGCAGCGCTACGCATTGATCGGCGTGGTGTTGGTGGCGGCGGTGGGCTGGCGTTTGCGCGGCTGGGGCCACACGGTGTCGGGGTTGCTGCTGGCGCTGGTGTCGGGCTTTGGTGGTTTTACCGCTGCGCGCCAAAGTTGGCTGCAGTGGTACCCCCCCGAAGTCGTGAGCTGTGGCCGTGACTTTTACGGCATGGTCGAAAACTTCCCCATCAACCGCGCCATTCCCATGATCTTCAAAGGCAGCGGCGACTGCACCAAGATCGACTGGACCTTTTTGGGCGGCTCCATCGCCAATTGGTCATTTGTGTGCTTTGTGGCGTTTGGCCTTTTGGGCCTGTGGGTGGCCCTGAAGTCGCGTCAGCCAGCGGCGTAATTGAGCGGCACCGCCGTGGTGTATTTCAGCTCCTCCATGGCAAAACTCGAACTCACATCCGACAGCGGCACCTGCTGAATCAGCTGTTTGTACACCTGGTCGTAGGCCGCAATATCGGGCACCACCACCCGCAGCAGGTAGTCCACATCACCGCTCATGCGGTAAACCTCGACGATTTCCGGGATGGCCTGCACCGTGGCCCGAAACTTCTCTAGCCAAGGCAGGTCGTGGTCACGCGTGCGCACCGCCACAAACACCGTCACCCCCAGATTCACCTTTTGCCGGTCCACCAGCGCCACCTGCTGAGAGATCACGCCCAGCTCCTTGAGCCGCTGAATCCGACGCCAGCAAGGCGTGGGCGTCAGGTGCACGGCCGCAGCCAGTTCGTTGATGGGCAAGTCGCTGCTCTTTTGGAGTAACTCCAGCAATTTTCGATCTATTGCATCTAATTTCTGTTTCATGACCTGATTGTAGAAAATTATTCCAAAAATAGGCCATTTCTTGCGTTATTTTGAAACTTCATGCTGACCATTTGGTGGCAAACTTTGATGCTCATTTTGTGCAAGGTTGACATGAAAAAAATTGGTTTGATCGGCGGCATGAGCTGGGAGTCCACAGCGCTTTACTACCAGCACATCAACCGCGAAGTGGCCAAGCGCCATGGCGGGCTGCGCTCGGCGCGGGTGCACCTCATCAGCTTGGACTTTCAGGAAATTGCCGATCTGCAAAAGCAGGGCGATTGGCCCCGCATGACCGAGATATTGCAAACGGCAGCGCGCCAACTCGAAAGCAGCGGCGCCGAGGTCTTGCTCATTTGTACCAACACCATGCACCGCATCGCTCAGGAAGTGCAATCGGTGACGGCCTTGCCCTTGTTGCACATTGCCGACGTGACCGCCGACGCGATTTTGGCTGCAGGCCTGAACAAGGTGGGCCTGCTCGGCACCCGTTTCACCATGGAGCAAGCCTTCATGCGCGACCGCTTGGCGGCACGCGGCATCGAGTGCGTGGTGCCCGACGAGCCCGGTCGCGTCGAGGTGCATCGGGTCATTTTTGAAGAACTGTGCCGGGGCGTGGTGAATGACGACTCGCGCCAGAAACTGGTGGCCTTGGTGCGCGAGCTGGCAACCCAGGGCGCGCAAGGCGTGATTTTGGGCTGTACCGAGTTGACCATGATCTTGCAGCCCGGCGACCTTGGCTTGCCCCTCTTTGACACCACCGAACTGCACGCCATGGCCGCCGTTGATTTCTCACTGTCCTGAGGTCCACCATGTGCCAATTGATGGGCATGAGCTGCAACAACCGCGCAGCCACCACGTTTTCATTCACTGGGTTTTCTGCTCGGGGCGGGCGCACCTCGGACCACGTCGATGGCTGGGGCATCGCGTTTTACGACGGCCACGGTTGCCGGGTTTTTCAGGACGACCAACCGGCCAGCGAGTCTCCACTGGCGGAATACGTGCGCAGCCATCCGATCAAATCCCGCGTGGTGGTGGCGCATGTGCGCAAAGCCACTCAGGGCGATGTGCAAGCGGCCAACTGCCATCCTTTTCAGCGCGAATGGCTGGGGCGCACTTGGGTGTTTGCCCACAACGGGGACCTCGGCCGCTTTGAAGCGCCGATGACCTGCCAAGACATGCCTGTGGGCACCACCGACAGCGAGCGTGCGTTTTGCGCCCTCATGAGCCACTTGCGTTTGCACTTCAAAGATTGGCAACACCCCCCGGAGTGGCCAGAGCTGGCCCCGGTGCTGGCCAGCATCGCGGGCGATCTGGCCCAACACGGCAACTTCAACATGCTGCTGAGCGACGGCCACGCGCTTTATGTGCACTGCTCGACCCACCTGCACCAGCTCACCCGGCACCACCCGTTCCCCAAGGCGCAGCTGGTGGACTGCGACATGAGCTTGGATTTGGGGCCGCTCAACGCCGAAGGCGACGTCATGAGTTTGCTGGCCACTGAACCTTTGACTGTCGATGAACCTTGGCAAGCCCTGCGCACAGGTGAGTTTCGGGTTTATGTGGACGGCCAAGAGGTCTGGCGCCATCTGAACCCGCAAACGCAAGCCTTTGCTGCGGCCGAGCGCTTGGCGCTCACGGGTAACGTCAGATCTGCTTGAGCATCGAAAAGCTGCAGTTTGGGTAGATCTGGCGTTCGATGTTTGGGGATGCGCCAGACTTTTCGCATCGGCAGTGGTGAGACGAGACAGGCGTGATGAAGGGTAATTTAGCCCTTGAGCCCGCGTGCCTTTTGCAAAATTTTTTCTGTTGGAATGTCTTGCAAACACCAGCTGGCTACTTTTCTGCCTGAGTTGCTGAGGCCATGTCGATCAGGTCCTGTGCCGCTCGCCTTGATGACTTCTACGGGGATAGCCTGCGCTGCCAGCTTATCGGCTAAAACAATCTGTGAGGGCCAAAGTACATTGGCGTCTTCTGGGTCGCCGACCATGAAGACTCTCAAGTCTGGATGCATCATGGTTTTATTGAATTTATCGGTTGGCTCATAGGAGTCCGCATAACCCGTTGTATCCCGTGTCCGTCCGTAAAGTTTCCATCTGATGCTGGGGGAAGACGGTGCAGATGTCGGTACTGCGCAGACGATATCGCTGCGCATCGTCAACAGGGATGCTGTGACGTGGCCCCCTCCGCTTTGCCCAGCAATCACAAACTCCTTGATGGCCCACAGTTGTTTCAGGACATCCAGCGCTGCATTGATCTGACGCGACTCCATTTCACGCCGTCTTTGCATGTGGTCGCCTGAAGACCCATGGGTACCAGGTCTCCCGATAAAAACATAGGGAACGCCCAGTTGGCGGTGAATTTGTGCCGCTTGCTCGGCAAGTTTGTCTTGGCTTAGGGCCAGATAATTTTTATTGGTTTTCCCTGCGCCAACCCAAATGTCGCCATGAAAAAAAACCATGACTTTTTCATTTCGGGTGGGATCAAGACCCGCCATCCAATATCGAATGCATTCGCTGCCGTGATCTTTGCTTGTTGCCCAAAGACCATTGTTGATCTCTTTGCAAGTCGCCTCATTGGCTTTGATGCCTCGGGTGATGGCGGTTTCCGAAAAATCACCCTCTGCGGTGAAATCCATGCGTCCTAAAAATGGATGAACCGGACTTGTTGTCAGCGCTAACAGGCTCAAGACTGCCGTAGCCCACGCAAAACCAAGGGGGCAGCACCGCATTTTCACAGCTTCTTGACCAGCACCTGGCTCTTGCGGTCCCAGTTGTACTTGCGTTTGCGCGCTTCGGGCAGCCAGTCGGGGTCGACCTGCACAAAGCCGCGCTTGATGAACCAGTGCATGGTGCGCGTGGTGAGCACGAAGATGCTTTTGAGGCCCATGGCGCGGGCGCGTTGCTCGATGCGCTTGAGCACCTTTTCCCCGTCGCCTTGGCCTTGCGACTGGGGCGACACGGTGAGTGCCGCCATCTCGGCCGTCTTGGCTTCAGGGTAGGGATAGAGTGCTGCGCAGGCAAAGATCACGCCGTCGTGGTCGATGATGGTGTAGTGGTCCACATCGCGCTCGATCTCGGTGCGGTCGCGCTTGACCAAGGTGCCGTCCTTCTCAAACGGCTCGATCAGCTGCAAGATGCCGCCCACGTCGTCGGCCGTGGCTTCACGCAGTTCTTCGAGCTTTTCATCGACGACCATGGTGCCAATGCCGTCGTGCACATAAATTTCCAGCAGCAACGCGCCGTCCACCGTGAAGGGCAGGATGTGCGAGCGCTCCACGCCTTCTTCGCAAGCCTTGACACAGTGCTGCAGGTAAAAGCCGATGTCGGTCGGCTCGGTGGGCGTGGGCAGTGAGGCCAGCAATTGTTTGGCTGCAGCCAACGGCAGCTCGGTGTCGATGGGGTTGTCCTCGCTGGCGGGCTCGCCCGGTTGCATGCGGATGCCCGGAATCTCGGTCACAAAAATCAGCTTGTCGGCCTGCAGCTCGGCAGCCACGCTGGTGGCCACTTCTTCCATGGCCAAATTAAAGGCTTCGCCAGTCGGCGAAAAACCAAAGGGCGAGAGCAGCACCATCGCGCCCATGTCCAGCGTGCGCATGATGCCGTCCACGTCCACCTTGCGCACCAAGCCCGAGTGCTGGAAATCCACACCGTCCACAATGCCCACAGGCCGTGCGGTGATGAAGTTGCCCGAAATCACCCGCACTGTCGAGCCTGCCATGGGCGTGTTGGGCAAACCCTGGCTGAAGGCCGCTTCAATCTCGTAGCGCAGTTGCCCCGCCGCCTCTTGGGCGCAGTCCAGCGCCACGCTGTCGGTGATGCGCATGCCGTGCGAGTACTTGGGGGCGTGGCCTTTGGCGGCCAGTTGCTCGTTGACCTGCGGGCGAAAACCGTGCACCAGCACGATCTTGACGCCCATGCTCTGGATCAGCGCCAAGTCTTGCGCCAGGTGTTGCAGCTTGCCCGCTGCAATGGCTTCGCCCGCAATACCCACCACAAAGGTTTTGCCCCGGTGCATGTGGATGTAAGGCGCCACCGACCGGAACCAGGGCACGAAAGTGAAATTGAAGACTGTGGGCATGGGCTTGAGGTGTCAGGGCTTGAGCAAAAGAAGTTGGTCTGCGGGAAGCAGACCCGAAAAATCGCGGTCGAATGTGCAGAGTGTCTCACCGGATTGCATCACCGTTGCGGCGATCCAAGCATCGGTGATCAAGTTCCCTGTGGCTTGTTGTGCCAGACACACTTGCCGCAAATTGGGCCAGGTGGCACCCTGCGGCTGAAATTGCACGCCTGGGCAGCTGAGCAGGCTGTCGATGAAGTCGATCACATCCTGCAAAGGATCGGTTTCCCGAAAGATTTTGTGGTTGGTGCTGATGCGTAAAAAGCCAGTCACCACGGTGCCCAGCAGGATCAGGCTGTTGCGTCCATTGGCAGCTTGGAGCATGGCTTCATCTAGCCAAGCTCGTGCAGGCAAGTGGTGAGGGTGGTCAAGCCGGAAAGCGGCCACCAACACATTCACATCTGGCGTCATGACAGGTTCTTCAGGTCCATACCCGCGTCCATCGCGTCGTACAGGGATCGGTTGCTGCTGGGGTCGATGCCCGGCTTTAGACCACCACGGGCTTTGGAAACGGGCAGTTTGGGAATCACGATCGGGGCGGCAGGCATGTCTTGCCGCACATAGGCAGCCAGCATCTCGCGCACCTTCGCGCTCAAGGATGTGCCTTCTTGAATGGCCTTGATGCGGGCTTGTTTGACGAGGTTTTCGTCGAGAGAAATGGTCAGGTTGGTCATCCAAAACCTCCAAGTTGAAAGTTCACGTAAACAAGTGTAGCACGTGAACACGTGTCGTGGGATAATCCAGCCCGTGACCGAGTTTGCAAACCCCACCCCCCTCCAAATCGACTTCCCCGAAGGCCTGCCCGTCTCAGCCCGCCGTGACGAAATCATGGCCGCCATGGACCAGCACCAGGTCATCATCGTCTGTGGTGAAACCGGCTCGGGCAAAACCACGCAGCTGCCCAAAATCGCGCTGGCGCTGGGGCGCGGCAAGCTCAACGCCAAACCGGGTGAACGTGCGCGGATGATCGGCCACACCCAGCCTCGGCGGATTGCGGCCAGCTCGGTGGCCAAGCGCATTGCGGAGGAATTGAAGACCCCGCTGGGCGAGGTGGTGGGTTTTAAGGTTCGGTTCCAGGATCGACTCTCTAAAAACGCCTCGGTCAAGCTCATGACCGACGGCATTTTGTTGGCCGAAACCCAGACCGACCCGCTGCTGCAGGCCTACGACACCATCATCATCGACGAGGCACACGAACGCAGCCTGAACATCGACTTTTTGCTGGGCTACCTGCGCCAGATCTTGCCGCGCCGCCCGGATCTGAAGATCGTGGTGACGTCGGCCACCATCGACGCCGACCGTTTTGCCAAGCACTTTGCCTCCCGCAACGGCCCGGCCCCGGTCATCATGGTGTCCGGCCGCACCTTCCCGGTGGAGCAGCGCTACCGCCCGTTTGAAGAATCCCGTGACTACGGCCTCAATGAAGCCATGGCCGATGCCGTGGACGAACTCTGGCAGGGCGGGGCAGGGGGCGACATCCTGATCTTTTTGCCCGGCGAACGCGAGATCCGCGAAGCCGCTGACCACCTGCGCAAGCACTTGGCGCACCAGCCCCTGACCCGCAACGCCGAAGTGCTGCCGCTGTTTGCCCGCCTGTCGCAGGCCGAGCAAGACCAGATTTTTGAGGCGTCGAATGGCCGCCGCATCGTGCTGGCCACCAACGTGGCCGAAACCTCGCTCACGGTGCCCGGCATCCGCTATGTGATCGACGCGGGCACGGCGCGGGTCAAGCGCTACAGCCTGCGCAGCAAGGTCGAGCAGCTGATGGTCGAGCCCATCAGCCAGGCCGCCGCCAACCAGCGTGCGGGCCGCTGCGGCCGGGTGGCCAACGGCATCTGCATCCGCCTGTACGACGACAAAGACTTTGCAGGCCGCCCGCGCTTCACCGATCCGGAAATTTTGCGCTCGTCTTTGGCGGGCGTGATCTTGCGCATGAAGAGCCTGCACCTGGGTGTGGTCGAAGACTTCCCATTCATCGAAGCACCGTCCAAACGCGCCATCACCGACGGCTACCAACTGTTGGCCGAGCTGGGCGCGGTGGATGACGACAACGAACTCACCCCCATCGGTAAAGAGCTGGCCCGCCTGCCGCTTGACCCTCGAGTGGGCCGCATGATTTTGGAAGCGCGTGGCCGCGAAGCGCTCGACGAAGTGCTGGTGATCGCCAGCGCCATGAGCGTGCAAGACGTGCGCGACCGCCCCATGGACGCCCAGGCCCAGGCCGACCAACAACACGCCAAATTCGACGACGACAAGAGCGAGTTCACGGGTTATCTGAAGCTGTGGAAATGGATCCACGATGCACGTGGCGGCCCCTCCAAATCAATTGGGGTCAGATCCCAATTAAATGCGCTTGTGCAAGAGGCCTCGCAGCATAAACTCAGCAACCGCCAATACGAACAGCTGCTGCGCCAGAACTTCATCAACATCCGGCGCGTGCGCGAGTGGCGCGACACACACACCCAGCTGCTCACCGTGGTGGCTGAGCACAAGTGGCGCATCA
>JAGNVG010000089.1 GCA_017986605.1 Limnohabitans sp. | reverse complement strand
GGATTTTTGAGCGATTTTACCACCACTTGACGTGCAAAGTCACCCAAAGCCTGCGGGATGGCCGCAGGAGACGATACAGCCGCTTGTTTGGGATCGCGGTAAAGCGCATCGCCCACACCCTCAAAAGACTCATCGGCCAGGCCCAGCAAAAGCTCCCGCGCCAACTCGCCCTCTTGGGGTGCACGAAAGCCGATGGACCACGTCATGCATTCGCCAACGGCGACGCCATCGTGTGCGTATTTGGGTGGCAAATAAAGCATGTCACCCGGATTGAGCACAAACTCTTCTTCGGCCTCGAAGTTTTGCAAAATTTTCAGCGGCACACCCGATTGCAGCGTCAAATCTTTGTTGCGACCAATGCGCCAGCGGCGTTGGCCATGGGCCTGCAGCAAAAACACGTCATAGCTGTCAAAGTGCGGCCCCACGCCGCCGCCATCGGTGGCGTAGCTGATCATCAAATCGTCCAGCCGCGCATCGGGCACAAAGCGAAACTGCTGCATCAGCGCATGCACGCCGTCGTGGTGCAAGTCCATGCCCTGCACCAAAAAGGTCCATTTCTTCTGGCTGAACGGCGGCAAACTGCGTTTGACCAAAGGGCCGTGCTTCATCTTCCAACCCTTGTCCGAATCGACAATCAGACGCGACTCCACACCTTCCTGGCCGGCCAATGCCACCAATTCAGTGCGGCCGACACAGGGCACAAAGTTGGGGATGGCGTTGCGCACCAGCAAAGGCTTTTTTTGCCAATGGCGCTTCATGAATTGGCTGGGCGTCAAGCCGCCCAACAGGGCCAAGGGTTGTTCTGTGTTCATCGCAGGTTCTCACATCTCAAAGCCAAGGCGGCCAAAAAGTGGCCGCCAAACTGCGACAATTGTCCTATGGAAATCAAGACACCTTCTGTGGTCGCACTGACCTGGACACTCAAAGACACGCTGGGCGAAGTTCTGGACACCCTGGACGAGCCTGTGGAATTTTTCATTGGCGGCCAAGACCTGCTGCCCAAGATCGAGGAAGCCCTGCAAGGCCACGAACGTGGCGCCAAGGTCGACTTGCATCTGGAACCCGAAGACGCCTTTGGCGACTTCGATGAAAACCTGCTGTTTCTGGAGCCGCTGGCCCTTTTTCCGGAAGGCCTGGAGCCTGGCCTCACGATCGAAGGCACCGCCCTGCCCCAAGGCTGCAACCCCGATGCTCCACGCAACGCGCTTTACACCGTGACCGAAATCTACCCCGAGCACGTGGTGCTGGACGCCAACCACCCGCTGTCGGGCATCGCCTTGCGCTTGCACCTGAAAGTCGAATCGGTTCGCGAGCCGACCGAAGCCGAAGTGGGCAGCGGCAGCTGCGGCACAGGCTTCTTCAAGATCGAAGTCGGCGATGAAGGTCTGGCCACGGGCCCCACCTTGCACTGACCTGCCAGCCCCCCAAGCCTTGAGACTGCTCACCATGACAAAAGCCATAGAAATCAAAGTTCTGGACAAACGCCTGCACGAGTGGGGCCTGCCCAAATACCAAACCCCACTGGCCGCTGCCATTGACCTGTTTGCCTGCATCGACCAGCCCCTGCACCTGCAGCCGCAAGATGCGGCTGTGCTGATCCCGTCGGGCATCGCCCTGCACATGGACTCACGGGACTTTTGTGCCGTGATCCTGCCTCGCTCGGGGCTGGGCCACAAAAAAGGCTTGGTGTTGGGCAACAGCGTCGGCCTGATCGATGCCGACTACACCGCCCAATGCTTCATCAGCGTCTGGAACCGCAACCCCGCCAGCAGCAATGCCGTCATCACCATCCAGCCCGGCGAACGCATTGCCCAAATGATGTTCTTGCCCGTGGTGCGGCCCGAGTTCAAAGTGGTCGAAGAGTTCAGCACCACCAGCGAACGCGGTGGCGGCGGGTTTGGCTCAACCGGCGTTTAAGAGACGCCGAAGTGGCATAACAGGCGCTGGTCATTTCGCATGCCAGCGCCACATTCACCCCGGCCGCATCAAATCGGGCGCAAAGCCTGCGACATCACCTTGCTGACCGGGTTGATCAGATAAGACAGCACCGAACGCTTGGCCACCACCAGGTCCACTTGGGCCGTCATGCCGGGGCGCACTTCCATGCGCTGGGCTTTTTCGCCATCAAAGTCCTTGGTGCCAATCTTCACATGCACGCGGTAATACGGCTGTGGGCCACGCTGGGTTTCTTCGTTCAGCGTGTCGGGGCTGACATAAATCACCTCGCCACGAAAGCCACCGTAAACGGTTGAATCAAACGCATCCAATTTCACGTTCGCTGTTTGCCCCACCGTGACAAAAGCGATATCGGCCGGGTACACCTTGGCTTCCAGAATCAGTCCACTCTGCGTGGGCAGCAGCTCCATCACGATGTCGCCCGCACGCACCACACCACCCAGTGTGGTCACCCGAATGCTCTTGACCAAACCACGGCTGGGGGCTGTCATGTCGGTTTGCTCCAGCAACTGAGTGCGGTCGTTCAGTGCCTCGCTCTGCGCATTCAGGTCCTCTTGCGCTTTGGTCATTTCGGCCTGAGCATCCTGGAAAAACTTGTTGTGACGTGTCGTGATCTGGGCCTCCACATCGGCAATCTGGCGGCGTGACCGCAAGATATCGGCCTGACTCACGTCACCCGTTGCCTCCAGTTTGCGGATCATCTCGCCCTCTTCCACCAAAACAGCCCGGACCTTGCGCAGCGCCTGAATGTCCTCAATGAACGCTGTATTGCGGCGGTTGTACAGGTTGATCTGGTTTTCGATCAAGGCCGGATAAGCCTTCATCTCTGCATCAAAGCTCAATTTTTGGCCATACACCTCAGCGCGCAAACGGGCCAGCGTGATGCGCAGTGCCATCACTTTGCCCTGCGTGTCGTCCAGCGCAGCCCGTACCCGGGTTTTTTCAAAACTGGCCAGCAACTGTCCTGCCTGAACCTCGTCGCCTTCTTGCACCAGCAACTCGCGCAGCACACCACCGTCCACCGCCTGAATCACCTGGGTGCGGTCACTCGCAATCACCTGCCCTTGGGCACGCTTAACCTGGTCGATCTCAGTCATGCCAGCCCAAGCCGTCATGATCACCAGCCCCACCATGGCCACCCACAAAGTCAGTCGAATCGAAGAATTCGAAGGCATGTCCGCGTCTGCTTGACTCATCATTTTTTCTTTCATACTGCCACCACCGCATTTGCAGCAGACGCTGTCCGCTTAGGCGCAGACTCGGCCTGCGCCTGAGAGTTTTGGCTCAATTGCGCCAGCACTGCGTCACGCGGGCCGTCCATCACGATCTGGCCACGCGCCACCACCAAGACACGGTTCACCACAGACAACACACTGGGCTTGTGCGTCACCAAAAGCAAAGTGCTGGAAGCCAACTGCGGGCTGACCAAAGCATTCAGGCAGCGCATCTCGGTGCCGCCGTCCATGGACGCCGTGGGCTCATCGAGCAACATCACCTTGGGCTGCGCCAGCACCATGCGGGTGAACACCAGCAACTGCTTCTGGCCACCCGACAGGCCCCTGCCCCCCTCAGAGATAGGCAAATCAAGCCCCATGGGATGCGCGGCCACTTGGTCCAGCAAACCGGTCTGCATCATGGCCGCCTTGATCGCGTCATCACCCGGATTGGGCAAGCCGATCAGCAAGTTCTGACGCAATGTCCCCTCAAACAAACGATGGTCTTGCTGCACATAACAAACATGGCGGCTCATGGTCTCGCGGGCCACATGGGACACATCCAGGCCATCAATCAGCACACGCCCCTCGCTAGGCCGGTACAAGCCAGCCACCATGCGCAGCAAAGTGGACTTGCCTGAACCCACCGTCCCCAAAATACCAATGCGCTCACCCGGCGACACCACCAAACGCTTGATGGCCACCGCAGGCGGTGCCTTGCCATAGGCAAATGACACATCTTCCAACAGGTAATTGCCGCGCAACACCGATGGCGTCAAGGGCTGCACGCCTGGCGTCGTATCGGTCTGCAGCTTGTACAAACCCTCCACCCCGGCGATGGCCACACGCGCATGGGCGTGCTGAACCATCAAACTCGGCAACATCATCACGGCAGCCAAAATGCGACCGCCCAAAATGGAGCACGCAATCAAACCACCCTGCGTGATCACCCCCTCGATGACCAGCACCGCACCCAGCGAAATCAGCAACACAAAACTGAACTGCTGCATGCTGGCCATGAAGTACTGCAAACTGTCACTGGTGTGGCGCATCTTCAGGTCATTGAAGATCGTCTTGTTGCACAAATCAATCCACTTGGACAAGAACATCCAGCCACCGTGGGTGGACTTGATCGTCTCGGCACCTTCTACCGTCTCGACCAACATGCCGGTTTTCATGTTGACTTCTCGCTGACCCTCTGCGGCCATGCGCTGCACTTTTCGGCGGAAGGTCAAGCCCACAACCAAAGCCACCACCCCCAACACGAAAGGCACCACCGCCATCAAAGGCGACGCGATCCAAGAAATCACCAACAGAAAAATCACGGCAGCAGGCACGTCCACCAAGGCAAACAACGTCGACGCGGTATAAAAACTGCGCACCTGCTCATAGCCACGCAGCTGCGAAGCCAGCGAGCCCACCGAAGCCGGCATCTGATCCAGCCTGACCGACAGCAAACGCTCAAAAATCTCGCGCCCCAAGCGAATGTCCAAACCGACCACCGCACGGTCCATCACCTTGGAGCGGGCCCACTTCATGAGCCACTCAAACAAGATCAGCATCAAGACACCGCCCAACAAAGCCACCAAGGTCTCGGTGCTGCGTGTCGGTATCACCTTGTCGTAAACCTGCATTGAAAAGAACGACACCACGACAGCCAGCAAGTTGACCATCACCGAAGCCACAATGGACTCCGAAATCGGCCCCCTGAATGACTTGAGGCCCTTCTTCAGTTCCCCCTCAAAATTGGTGACAGCCCCTACAGCTCCAGCATCAGGCGGCAACAAACGCAACACACACGCCAGATCCGCAGCCCCCACATGCAGGGCCTGCTGGCCCGGCAACTCCAACAGCCACTCATCACCGTGCAAGCCCTGGGTCAACATGCCCCAGCCATGCGCATGGCTGAGCACCAGCAAAGGCAAGCGCTCACGCAACGGTGCATGCAAACTGCGTGTGCCCAGCCAACCGGCCTGCAAACACACCTGCTCAGCCAACGCGGGCGTCAAGGCCACAGCCTGGCCACCCGTGACGGCCAGCAAGGCGCCCTGCAACTTCACTTCATCGAGCGCAAAACGTTGCTCACGCGCCAAGGCCGCCAAGGCCTCGCGCAATTGATTCCAAGCCAATTCATCCATGATCATTGCATCCAATTTGTTTGATTCGGCAAGTCTCCGCCGCGCAAACGCCAGCGGTAATAAGCCAATGTCGTTGCGTTGCCCGACTGGGCCAAACGCAACTCCGCCTGTGTCAGCTCTTGCACCGCATTGAGCACCTCCAGCCAGCTCTTGAGCCCGCCGAAATAAAGCCGTTCATAAGAAGCCAGGACATCACTCGCACTGCCGATCGTGGCCTCCAAAGAGGTCCGACGGTCAAATTCGCGCTGCAAGGCCGTCCAGTCCAACAGCAACTGTTCGCGTTTTTCTTGACGCAAGGTGTCCACGGCCTCCAAACGGGCCTGCAAGCGCGCACTCTCAGCGGCCGTCTGGGTCATGCTGGCCAAGCCAGCACCCGGTGTGTAATTGAGCCCCAAGGTCCACAAACTGCGGTCGCTCGTGCTGGGCAGGTCACCCAAACGGCGCTGGTAACTCAGCACCAGCTTGGGAAAGCGCTCGGCTTTTTGCACTGCCAACTGGTCAGCGGCGGCTGCCGCGTCCAGCTCTGCTTTGCGCACAGCGGGGTGCTGGTCCAGCCGCTGCGACGCCGCAGTGGCCGACTGCCAACGCACCCACTCGGCCAAACGCTCTTGCGTCAACGGCTTCATCAAGTCAGGCAAAGCCGCTTCCACGGGTGCGCCCACAATCTGTGCCATGCGCTGGGCGGCGATCTGAGCAGACACATTCGCATCGGCCAAATCGGTCTGCGCACGCCCCACCCGCACGGCCAAAAGCTTCAACTCCACATCGGAAGACAAGCCTGCAGACACGCGCCGCTTCATGATGCCCTGGTAACGGTTCAGCACATCCAGCGTGCGCTGCGTGACTTGGCGGTTGGCCTCTGCGTCCAGCAAGGACGCCCAAACATCCACCAGCCGCAAGCCCAGCTCGCCCTGCACCACATGCACCTGCTCGGCACTGGCCTGGTCCAGCTTTTCGGTAGCGGCCACGCGCGATGTCAAGGCCCCACCAGACCACACGGGCTGTTGCACCGTCAAAGTTGAGCCGCTTTGTGCTTTGCTGATCGGCCCTTCCGTACTCTGGGTGCTGAAAGACACAGTGGGCCAAAAAGCCCACTTGGCCACATCCACATCGAGCTTGGCACCACTCGCCTGCGACTGCGCCGAACGCACCGAAGGGTGCGCCTGCAAGGCACCCACCAAGATTTCATCAAATACCTTGTGCACAGGCGCAGCCGAAGACCCCGCAGCGGCAGGCAACACCGCTGCCACCTGGCGAGCGCCCGGCTGTGCCGCTGCAGGCTGGGCCAGCGCCAACGACACGCCCCCCAAGCACAACAGCGTCGCACCCCAAGGCAGCAAGGCCCGAGAACCTCTTTGCAAATCAAACATTCTTGACCCCTCAGTCAACTCACGGTGCGCCTCGCGCTGTTTGTCCGCGCAGAAAAGCAATCCGTCAAAAAATATCGCAAACAATCTAAATCCAAATACCGCTAATTTAGATTATTTAAAAACAATAACAACCTCTATAGTATCAAAAATAACGACACCTTCGTATGTATTTCCAACAAAATCAGCAAACCGTCTCAAAAAATGAACAAATATTGCCGAATTCAGACGCAAAAAGGCCTGCGCAAGCGAACAGGTGCAAAGCCCCCTCGTGCGGGCCAACGGTGAAAGGCTCACCCGTTCGCCCGCACAGACCGGCTTACAAAGGCTTTTGCAATATCTGCTGGTCAATCAGCAACTGCGCGGCCAAACCATTGGCAGCGGCATACACGTCATAAACCTGCCCGTTGTCCGCCACCTGTTGGCCCGCCTGCTGCCACTCGTCGGCCCGCAACACCAGGGTGTCGTCGGCGTCACCCGTTACCAGCAAGCGACCTGCAACAGCACCTTGCAACACATCACTCAGCGTTACCTTCAGGCTGTTGGCACCGTGGCCAGACAAGTCCACTTGGCCAATACCCAAGTGCACCGCTGCCAAGCTGGCAAAGTCCAGGTTCAAGCCCGAGCCCCACAAATCAATGTGAGCGCCCAGGCCTGCCACGGTCTCTGCTGAATAAGCCAAGCTGCTGTACTCAAAGCCCGCATCCGACACCAGCACATTGCTGCCATCCGTGGCCGTGGCCGCGGTGCGACCGGCTTCGATCACGCCCGACGCCGGGGTGCGCACCACGCCATCGCTGACCAAGTTGATGCTGCTGATGCCCCAATCGGCCAAGCTGCGCACTTCGCCCGCATCACTCACACCGTTTTGGTTCGCGTCTTGCCACACATTGAACTCGGCAAACTTCGCGTCTTGCGCGTCAAACATGCCGTCGTGGTTGCTGTCAAACGCCTCGGCCAAGCCCGACAAGTCGGTGGGCGCTTTGCCCTGCGCGTCCAAGCCATTGGCATAGGTCGTGGCGTATTGCGCAAAGGCATATTGGCTGTTGTCGTGCACCAAGCCGTCGGCGTATTTGTCCCACACCAACACGCCGTCTTGCGCACCGGCCCACTTGGTGGTGTCCAGATGACCGTCACCGTTCACGTCCATCGTCACTTGGCCGTAGCTCAGCACGCCGTCGCGGTTCAGGTCAATGACCACGGGGAGAACTTGCAACACCAGCATCTCAGGCGAACTGTCCGCCACGTTGTAAGTCCAATCGCCAGCAATTCCAACGGCAACGTGGGTATTGGCAGAAACCAACGTAGAAGACCAATAGCGGTTGTTGTACCAACCCGTTGTCGGAATCGTGTTGGACAAGGCCACCAGCTCAGCCTGTGTGGGCAACACAAAGGTGTACCCGCCAGACAAGAAAGTTCGTGCATCGTCTACGCCTGCCGTGACCGTGGTGTCCACCGTGTCAGCGCCTCCGTTGAACAAGGTGTCCAACAAAGCGTGCGTGGTGTACATGGTGTTGTTATTGGAATCACCTGTACCGCTGAAGTTCTTGACTGCAAAGTAGTTTTTGCCGTTTTGAACCCACTGGTAATCCAGCGACATGGTCACACCGTTGACGGTCACATTCCCGCCGGTAAAGGGCACAGGATCGTTGTTGGTCACATTCACCCCGCTTCTGACCAGAACCTGGGAATTGCCGCCTAAAGATTGTGCGTAAACGGTGTAATTGGAACTGCCATTGCTCACGGTACCCGCATTGATCCAGTCACCCAGATCAGGCGACAAAACCACTGTGTCGCTGGATAAGCCATCCACCACCAGCTGGTGCGCGTTGGTTGTCGAGCCCAGCGCCTGAGTATTGGCTGTGGCTGTCAAATCGTCCACCCAAGCGCTGCCGGTGGCCTGCCCAGTCCGACCACCGTAGCCAAACATCCACCCCGCTTTGTTGGCTGTCTGCCAGCCACTGATCGTGGCAGAGGCAAAAGAATTGCCGTCTAACAGCACCGTCACAACACCCGCATCTGACACGCTCACATTGGTCGTGTGCTTGGCGTCCAGTGTGATGTTCGCCGTTGAAACCCCAATTTCGGTGCCGTTCCAGTAAATGTGAAGTTTTTGGTCTGGCGCAAACACATTTAAGCCACCGTACTCGATCGACAAGCCTTTTGCATAGCCTTGCTCGAAATTACCCAATGAAGCCTTGTCACCAAATGAGAAATTCAGTCCATCGCCAGATTGGCTACCTACTGTGTTCATGGCGAAATTAAAGCCAGCGCTGATGGTTGTGACCGCAGTGCCCGCAGCAATGGCGGTGTAATCCAAGTTTCTGTAACGACCAGAATTCGCCGCAGAATAAAGCACATCTTCCAAATCAGCATCACCAGAGTTGCTGCCATCGGCCAATGCCCAGTCGTTTGAAGATCCAGACCAAACTCTAGAGATGCCAGCGGGCGTTGTCTCAAAACTCAACACACCAGAGGCACGCGTGCTGCCCGTCACATTGGTCCAAGTGTTGCCATCGGCACTGACTGAACCGGTGCGAATCAGGTTGAAGCCCGCCATGTCCTTCACATCGCGCCCCATCAAGGTCAAGGTGTTGGCCGCCGTGTCGGTGGCCAGGTCAATGCGCTCGATGCTCTCGATGCGGCTGTTTTCTTCCTGGCCCATCGCACCCGCATGGCTGATGGTGGTCAGGTCCAAGGCCGCACCACCGCTCATGCGGATCGTGTCAAAACCACCACCACCGTTCACGAGGGCCTTGGGGCCACCCGCTGTGTTGTTAGCCAAGTTGGTCACGTCGCTGGCAGTCAAGACGATGGTGTCGTTGCCAAGGCCCGCGTAGAAGCGGTCCACGCCACCACCACCCGTCAAGGTGTCGACTGCCGCAGAGCCAATGACCGCCTCGGCAGACGCCGTGCCCGTCACCGTGCCGCCGCCAGACACCGCTGCGGTTTCCCACTGCGTGCCGCCCAGCACCAAGCTGTAGCCCGTCGCGTTAGAACCCACCAACAGATCGGCCAAGCCATCGCCGTTGATGT
>JAGNVG010000181.1 GCA_017986605.1 Limnohabitans sp. | reverse complement strand
GTGGATGTCGATGCCTAAAGCGGCGTGGCGGATGATTTCGTCGCCGCGTTTGCTGGTCGGGTCGGTGGCGTTCTGGCTTTGCCAGTGAAAGTGCGTGTCATCGATCCAGTGGTCCATGTACTTGTGCTCGTCAGCCCGGCCTTGTTTGTTGAGCGTGACCAGCAGGATGTGCGCCTTTTTCTGGGCCAGCACCACATGGCCGACATTCCAATTGCCGGGGTTGTAGGCCTCGCCAAACAGCGCCGGAATGTCTTCGCGCATGAAAGACTCACCGAGCGCCAGATCCAGTGGATCGATGATGTTGCGCAGGCGAGCGAGTGTGCGCATGCCGTCGGTGGCCGTCAGGTCTTCGTAGTCCGGGTTGTTGGCTTTCAGAATGTATTGGCCATCGCGGCCCTTGGTGACCACCCGCAGCAGGTATTGGTTGTCGCCGCTGTCGTCTTGCCGCTCGATGGCCACCACGCTCCCCGTGATCGAACCCGCACGGCTTGGCGTGATCAATTCCAGCAACAAATAGTCGCCATCAAGCACCGGATTTTTGCCGCCGTTCATCGAGTTGCCCGATGCGCGGGCAATGAAGTGGCGACTGGGGTCCAACGTGCCATAGGCCAGCGGCAAAGCCCTGTGCTCTTCGGCGTCAGCACGCCCGGTTTTGAAATGGCCGCACGCGATTTTGAGGTTGGGGAAATACGGCAACTCCACCGTCTCGCGCCGCTTGACGGGGAAGGGAATCACGTTGTTGGCGGGCTCCACCGCCACCCTGCGCACCTCGTAAGCGGCCAGTCTGTAATCGACCAGTTCTTGCAGCATGTCTGCAAGTGTTGCCGCGTCAGAAACCGCAACGGTTTGTTTCAGCCCAAAGCAGCCCTCAGGCACCTCGAACGGCACCGATGCCGGGTTTTTGAGGTTGCCGCCCGTCCAGGCTTTGATGGGGTTGTCTAGCCAATACCGTGCCCACGCGGCGTCGGTGCCCGGGGTGGTCAGCATCTTGGCATCGAGGTCAGTCAACAAAGGGCGACGGCGGTCGAGCACCGCACGCGAATGCGCGGCCAATGCGCCCAGCGCCACAGGCTGGCGCAGGCCACCCAGTTCCAGCCACGCCTCTAGCGTGACGGCCTTGAAGCTTTTGGTCATGGCTGTGGTTTCGACTTCGCGCAAGACCATTTGGAATCGCTCGGCAACGGCGGTCTCGTCCGCAGACAAATCCCCCATGCTTTGGACCAGTGCAAACCAATGGCCTTCACGCCGACGCATGTCCTGCATGCTGCTGCCAGAGTGGTAAAACTCGGTGAGCGTGGGCCTGCGGCCCAGCACGGCCCGAAGCGCCTCGTAATCTTTTTGCGTTCCGGCGCCATCGAGCGATTTCAGAAACTCGATGATCGACAGGTCGTAATTGACGTAACAACCGTTTGGCAGCTCCAGTGCATTCTTTTCTGCCTTGCGCCCAAAGTCCGCCAAGGCTTTGTACGTGGGGCCTACGCCAAACAAGGCTTGCGGCTTGCCCAAAAAGGCTTGGTGATTGCCAATGAAGTCCAGCACCACCAACTGCTGTTTGCCTTCGTGCCGCCGCAGGCCTCGCCCCAGCTGCTGCAAAAACAAAATTTTGGATTCGGTGGGCCGGAGCATCAGCACCGTGTCAATGCTGGGCAAGTCCACGCCCTCATTGAACAAGTCCACCGAGAACAAAACTTGCAAACTGCCGTCTTCCAGTTTTTCGAGCGCCTGTGCACGCCCCAGCACAGAGCCCGCATACACCGCAGCGGCCGAAACGCCAGCCCGCGTGAAATGCTCGGCCATGAAGTCGGCATGCCGGGTGGACACACAAAACGCCAGCGTGCGTTGCTGGGCCTTGGCACGCCACTGCGCCAGGGCATGCCGTGCACGCGCCAAGGTGGCCAGCTTGTTCGACAGTGCTTCAGGGTCGAAGCGTCCATTGCGCCAAGGCACTTCCTTGTAATCGACCGATTCGTCGTGAACGCCGTAGTAATGAAACGGGGCCAACAAGCCGCTGGTGATGCCCGCAAACAAGTTGCAGCCGAAGACCAAGTTGTCGTCACACAAAGTCAAGATGTCTGACTGGTCTGTGCGGTCTGGCGTGGCCGTCAAGCCCAACAAAAACGAGGGTGCAAAGTGCGCCAACAAGCGTTTGTAAGTGGCCGCAGCGGCGTGGTGGAATTCGTCCACCACGATGTAATCAAAGTGCTGCGGAGCAAAACGCTCCAAGTGCGATGCCTTGCCCAGCGTTTGCACCGATGCGCACAGTACGTCCACATCGCCATCGCGGCTGCGCCCGGTGTAATAACCCACACGCTTGCCGGGCAAGATGCGGATGAAGGTGGCCGCCGCTTGGCTCAAAATTTCTTCGCGATGCGCCACAAACAAAATGCGCCGAGCCCCCATGCGCACCGCATCAAATGCGGCCAGCCATGTTTTGCCAAGACCCGTAGCCAAAACCACCAAGCCGCGTCGATAACCGTTTGCGCGGGTGTCGGCCAGTGCGGTCAGGGCTTCTTGCTGAATGTCGTTGGGGAGGGGCGGCGCTTCTTGTTCGTGGCTGCCGGGTGCCACCGAGCGCGTGGGCGGCAAGCGCCGCTGTTCATAGGCCTCGATCCAGCTGTCGGTCAAAGCCATGGTTTTGGGGTGCGCAAAAAGTTCTTCAAACCGTTCGCGTGCTTCCAGATAACCGGCATCTTGCGGAAACACCACGCGGTAGTTCCACTCCAGCCCATCGCGCAGGGCTTTGCTGCTGATGTTGCTGGACCCAATGAAGGCGGTGCCAGACTTCAACTGCCCGGCTTCGAAGCGGGCGAACACATAGGCCTTGAGGTGAAAGCTGTCTTGGTTTTG
>JAGNVG010000088.1:5578-10046 GCA_017986605.1 Limnohabitans sp. | reverse complement strand
AATCTTGGTGCAATTTAGCGGCTGTTTCAGCAAAGGGCTCGACCACAGTGATTTGGTCAGGCTTCATGCCTTGGCGGATCAGTCCGCCGATGATGGCGCTGGCCATGTTGCCGCCGCCGATGAAGGCGATGTGGGGTGAGGAGTGAGACATGGGATGTTCAGTCGTGTGCTTTGTGGGACGGGCTAGGCGCTTGGCACCCGGCGAGGGGACTCGGAATTGTCGCTGCTTATGCAGGGGTGCTGAACGAGGGGGTCACCGGGCAGTGGCCTGACGTACAGCCCGCTCCCAGCGGTCCATGCGCTCTTGGGCCTGTTCTCTGGGCAAGGTGGGGTAGAAGGTGCGGTCGGCGCGCCACTGCTGGCTCAATTCCTCCAAGCTGTTGTACACGCCAGCGTGCAGACCAGCCAGATAGGCGGCGCCCAGGGCGGTGGTTTCGGTCACGGCAGGGCGCACCACCGGAATGCCCAGCAAGTCGGCCTGGATTTGCATCAAGAGGTCGTTGACGCAAGCGCCGCCGTCCACGCGCAATTCGGTCACGGCCACGCCGCCACCGGCCACGGCGTCGCGGTTCATGCTGTGCAGCAGGGCAGCGCTTTGGAAGGCGATGCTTTCGAGTGCGGCGCGTGCAATGTGGGCCACGGTGGAGCCTCGCGTGAGCCCGACAATGGCGCCGCGGGCTTCGGCGTCCCAATAAGGCGCGCCTAGGCCGGTGAAGGCGGGCACGAACATGACGCCCCCGGCGTCGGGCACGCTGTGGGCCAGACCTTCGACCTCGCCGCTGCTGGAGATGGCCCGCAGGCCGTCGCGCAGCCACTGCACCACGGCGCCACCAATGAAGACGCTGCCTTCGAGTGCGTATTGCGGGGTGCTGGTGGCCTGAGCGGCCGAGGTGGTGATCAGGCCGTTTTGGCTGCGCTGAAAGGTGTTGCCGGTGTGCATGAGCATGAAGCAGCCGGTGCCATAAGTGTTTTTGGCCATGCCGGGGGTGAAGCAGGCCTGGCCGAACAAGGCGCTTTGCTGGTCACCGGCCACACCGCCAATGGGCAAGCTGGCGCCCAGCAGCGCGGCTGTGGTGTCGCCAAAGTGGGCACTGGAGGGCAAGACCCGAGGCATGAGCGCGTCAGGGATGTTCAGCAAATTGAGCAACTCGCTGTCCCAGGTGTTGGTGTGGATGTTCAGCAGCATTGTGCGGGCGGCGTTGCTCACATCGGTGACATGCGAGCGGCCATCGGTGAGCTTCCAGATCAGCCAGCTGTCGACTGTGCCAAAGGCCAGCTCGCCTTGTTCGGCCATGGCTCTGGCGCCCGGCACCTGGTCCAGGATCCATTGCAGCTTGGTGCCAGAAAAATAGGCGTCGATGCGCAGTCCGGTTTTGCTCAGCACCGTGTCTTCGTGGCCTTGTGCGCGCAAGGCGGCGCAGGTGGGTTCGGCGCGGCGGTCTTGCCAGACGATGGCGTTGTAAATCGGCTCTCCCGTGCGGCGGTTCCACACCACGGTGGTCTCGCGCTGGTTGGTGATGCCGATGGCCGCCATGTCGCTGGCCTTGAGCTCGGCTTTGGCCAGCACTTCATGCACGGTGGCCAGCTGCGAGGACCAGATTTCCTGCGGGTCGTGCTCGACCCAGCCGGGTTGGGGGTAAATCTGCCGGAACTCGCGCTGGGCCATGGCCACCACTTGGCCGTCCTGGTCAAACACGATGCTGCGGGAGCTGGAGGTGCCCTGGTCCAGGGCGAGGAGGTAGCGCATGAAAAATCCTCAGAGGGTCATTGGGGGGCAGCTGTGACGCATTCCACATGGGCTTGCGTCATGAGGTCGGTAAAGCTGGCGGGGGGCACTTCGTCGGTGAACAGCACGTCAATGTCGCGCAAGTGGCCCAGCTCGACCATGGCCGGGCGGTTGAATTTGCTGTGGTCTGCGGCCAGCCAGACTTCGCGGGCATGTTCAATGATGGTGCGGGCCACCTTGACTTCGCGGTAGTCGTAGTCGCGCAGGGTGCCGTCGGCTTCGATGCCGCTGATGCCAATCAGGCCAATGTCGACCTTGAACTGGCGAATGAAGTCCACCGTGGCTTCGCCCACGATGCCTTGGTCGCTGCCGCGCACGAGCCCCCCGGCCACGATGACTTCGCAGTCGCGGTGTGTGCTCATCAGCGCGGCGATGTGCAAGTTGTTGGTGATGATGCGCAAGCCCCTGTGGTTGTGCAGTTCATGGGCTACGGCTTCGATGGTGGTGCCGATGTTCATGATCAGCGAACAGCCGTTGGGTATGCGCTGGGCCATGGCTTTGGCGATGCGCAGCTTGCCTGCCGATTGCATGGCCTGGCGTTGGCGGTAAGCAATGTTTTCGGTGGTGGAGCCGGGCAGGCGTACGCCGCCATGAAAGCGGGTGAGCAAACCGGCTTCGGCCAAGCGCTGCACATCGCGGCGCACGGTTTGCAAGGTCACCCCAAAACGTTCGGCCAGGGCTTCGATGGTCACGGGGCCTTGTGATCGAACGGCATCGATCAGGGTTGATTGTCGGGGGTTCAAATCCATGGTGTTTTCAGTCAATAGGGCGTATTCGAACATAAACGAACATATATAAAGGGGTATACAGGGTAAATACGGGCTATAAAAAAACTCAAGCGAACAATAAAATCCGTGAAGCGAAAAAAATGGAACTCAAATGATCCTGAATTCTCAACACGGAGATGCGCCATGCAACTGAGCCTGGAAGGGGTGGGCAAGTCCGTCTCGGGCCATGTTCATCTGTATCCGCAAAACCTGGCGCTGCATCCAGGGCAGGTCACGGTCTTGCTGGGTGCAACGCAGGCGGGCAAGACCAGTTTGATGCGCATCATGGCCGGGCTGGACACGCCCACGCATGGCCGCGTGCGGGTGGATGGGCAAGATGTGACGGGCGTGCCGGTGCGCCGCCGCGATGTGGCCATGGTGTACCAGCAGTTCATCAATTACCCGTCGATGACGGTGTTTGACAACATTGCTTCACCCCTGAAATTGCGTGGGCAAAAAGATGTGGCCCAACGGGTGCATGAGCTGGCGGCCAAGCTGCACATCGAGATGTTTTTGCAGCGCCTGCCCGCAGAGCTGTCGGGCGGGCAGCAGCAGCGGGTGGCTTTGGCGCGGGCCTTGGCCAAAAATGCACCGCTGATGCTGCTGGACGAGCCGCTGGTGAATCTGGACTACAAGCTGCGCGAAGAGTTGCGCGAAGAGTTGACGCAGTTGTTTGCCACAGGCGATTCGACGGTGGTCTATGCCACCACCGAACCGGCCGAGGCCTTGCTGTTGGGGGGCTACACCGCTGTCTTGCACCAAGGGCACTTGTTGCAATACGGCCCGACCGCCGAGGTGTTTCATCAGCCGGCCTCCATCCAGGTGGCCAGCGCATTCAGTGACCCGCCCATGAACCTGTTGCCTGCGCAGACCAGCGCCACGGGGGTGGTCTTGCCGGGTGGTTTTGAGCTGCCCTTGGCCTTGCCAGCTTCGGCACCGAAAGACGTGGTTTTGGGCGCACGCGCCAGCGCCTTGCGCGTGCAGGGGGAGCCGGGTGATCTGCAATTGCCGGGCGTGGTCGAGCTGGCAGAGATTTCCGGCTCGGACACCTTTGTGCATGCCAAGACCCCGGTGGGCAATCTGGTGGCGCAACTCACGGGTGTGCACGACTTCAAACTGGGGGCACACATCCATTTGTTTTTGCAGCCTTCGCAGGTGTATGTGTTTGATGCTGCAGGCCCCTTGGTGATGGCGCCTGTGCGCAAGGGGAGGGCGATCTGATGGCTCAAATTGAATTGGACTTGGCACATGCCTACAAACCGAATCCGCAGGTGGAGACGGATTACGCCTTGCTGCCCCTGAAGATGACGTTCCGTGATGGCGGGGCCTATGCCTTGCTGGGGCCTTCGGGTTGCGGCAAAACCACCATGCTCAACATCATGTCGGGGCTGGTGGTGCCCTCGCAAGGCACGGTGAAGTTTGACGGGGTCGATGTCACGCGCAGCAGCCCGCAAGCGCGCAACATTGCGCAGGTGTTCCAGTTTCCGGTGATCTACGACACCATGACGGTGGCGCAAAACCTGGCGTTTCCGCTCAAAAATCGCCAGGTGCCCGCCGATCAAATCCGCCAGCGCGTGGGCCAAATTGCCGAAATGCTGGACATGAGCCACCAACTGGACATGCGCGCAGCGGGCTTGTCGGCCGATCAGAAGCAAAAAATTTCACTGGGTCGAGGGCTGGTGCGCTCGGACGTGTCGGCCGTGCTGTTTGATGAGCCGCTGACGGTGATCGACCCGCACCTGAAATGGCAGCTGCGCCGCAAGCTCAAGCAGATTCACCATGAACTCAAGCTCACGCTGATCTATGTCACGCACGACCAGGTTGAGGCGCTGACTTTTGCCGAAGAGGTGGTGGTCATGACGCGCGGCAAGGCGGTGCAGGTCGGCTCGGCAGAGGCCTTGTTCGAGCGTCCGGC
>JAGNVG010000088.1:0-5478 GCA_017986605.1 Limnohabitans sp. | reverse complement strand
CCGGTTCACGCCTGGTTGACGGTGTTGATCATGGATGTGTGGCACTGGACACCGCTGGTGGCTTTGCTGGCTTTTGCGGGTTTGCGCAGCATTCCCGATGCCTATTACCAGGCTGCCCGCATCGATGGCGCCAGCAAGTTTGCGGTGTTCCGTTACATCCAGCTGCCCAAGATGCGCGAGGTGCTGATGATTGCGGTGTTGCTGCGCTTCATGGACAGTTTCATGATTTACACCGAGCCTTTCGTGCTGACCGGTGGCGGCCCCGGCACTGCGACCACCTTCTTGTCGCAGTACCTGACGCAAAAGGCCGTGGGGCAGTTTGACCTGGGGCCAGCGGCGGCGTTTTCGCTGATCTATTTCCTCATCATCTTGCTGCTGTGCTTTGTCCTCTACAACTGGATGCAAAGCCTGGGCGCAGCCCACAAGGAGCACGCACATGCATGAACAGCGTTTTCACAAGCGGTCGATTTTTCTGGCCGCCTACATCGTCTTTGCCTTGCTGCCTATCTATTGGATGGTCAACATGAGCTTCAAGACCAATGAGGAAATCCTGTCGAGTTTTTCCTTGTGGCCGCAACATTTCACCTGGGGCAACTACCTGACGATCTTCACCGATCCGTCCTGGTACTCGGGCTACATCAACAGCCTGATTTATGTGGCCATCAACACGGTGATTTCGGTGTCGGTGGCTTTGCCTGCGGCTTATGCGTTTTCACGCTACCGTTTTCTGGGCGACAAGCACATCTTCTTTTGGCTGCTGACCAACCGCATGACGCCGCCTGCCGTGTTTTTGCTGCCGTTTTTTCAGCTCTACACCACGCTGGGCCTGATGGACACGCACATTGCCGTGGCCATGGCGCATTTGTTGTTCAACGTGCCCCTGGCGGTGTGGATTCTGGAAGGCTTCATGAGCGGCATTCCGCGCGAAATTGACGAAACGGCCTACATCGACGGCTACAGTTTTCCGCGCTTTTTCGTGATGATTTTCTTGCCGCTCATCAAGGCCGGGGTGGGCGTGGCCGCTTTCTTTTGCTTCATGTTCTCGTGGGTGGAGTTGCTTTTGGCACGCACCCTGACCAGCGTGAATGCCAAACCGATTGTGGCCACCATGACGCGCACCGTGAGTGCCTCGGGCATGGACTGGGCCACGTTGGCGGCAGCTGGTGTGCTGACCATCGTTCCGGGGGCCATCGTGATCTGGTTTGTCCGGCATTACATCGCCAAAGGCTTTGCCATGGGAAGGGTTTGACATGTTTGACTGGATGGTCTGGACCACGCCTGTGGCCGTTTTCTTCTCGTGCATCGGGCTGATGCTGGTGGGCATGACGGTGTGGGAAATCAAGTCCCCCACCGTGATGCGCAAGGGCTTTTTGCCCATGGCCACCACCCGCGGTGACCGCTTGTTCATCGGTTTGCTGGGGGCGGCCTACATCAACCTGGCGTTTGTGGGCGTGGCCGGTTGGCTGACCGAGCTGATGTCGCTGGACAGTGAGCCCAGCGTGTGGATCAGCCTGGGGCTGTCCATCGTCTGGTTGCTGGGCGTCATGCGCAAGGGCTGATTCGTTTTTTCCGAAATTGTGGCCCGGAGTTTCCCCGGGGGCCGCACTACTTTGTGTTTGTAGCCGGGGAACTCACACCTTTGAGGAGACATCATGAAATTGCGCTATTCCATTTTGGCCGTTTCGGCGGCCCTGGCTCTGGGCTCGAATGTGGCCTGGTCTGACGAGGCGGCAGCCAAGCGTTGGGTCGATTCTGAGTTCCAGCCGTCCACTTTGAACAAAGACCAGCAGTTGGCGGAGATGAAGTGGTTCATCGACGCGGCCAAGAAACTTCAGGCCAAGGGCGTGAAGGAAATCTCGGTGGTGTCAGAGACCATCACCACCCACGAATACGAGTCCAAAACACTGGCCAAGGCCTTCAGCGAAATCACGGGCATCAAGGTCAAGCATGACCTGATTCAAGAGGGTGACGTGGTTGAAAAGCTGCAAACATCCATGCAGTCCGGCAAGTCGATTTATGACGGCTGGATCTCTGACTCTGACCTGATCGGTACCCATTACCGCTACGGCAAGATCCTCAACCTGACGGATTACATGACCGGTGCGGGCAAAGAGTGGACCAACCCCGGCCTGGACCTGAAGGATTTCATCGGTACCAAGTTCACCACTGGCCCCGATGGCAAGCTGTATCAGTTGCCCGACCAGCAGTTTGCCAACCTGTACTGGTTCCGCGCCGACTTGTTTGACCGCAAGGATTTGAAAGACAAGTTCAAGGCCAAATATGGCTACGACCTGGGCGTGCCCTTGAACTGGAGCGCTTATGAAGACATTGCCGAGTTTTTCACCAATGACGTGAAAAACATCGACGGCAAGGCGATTTATGGCCACATGGACTACGGCAAGAAAGATCCCTCTTTGGGCTGGCGCTTCACCGATGCCTGGTTGTCCATGGCGGGTACCGCCGACATTGGCGCGCCCAACGGCTTGCCGATTGACGAGTGGGGCATTCGCGTGGCCGACGACAAGTGCACGCCGGTGGGCGCATCGGTGTCTCGCGGCGGTGCCACCAACTCGCCTGCAGCGGTCTATGCGCTGACCAAGTACGTGGACTGGATGAAGAAATACGCGCCCAAGGAGGCCTCGGGCATGACCTTCGGTGAGGCCGGTCCGGTCCCTGCACAAGGTCAGATTGCGCAGCAGATCTTCTGGTACACCGCCTTCACGGCCGACATGACCAAGCCAGGTCTGCCCGTGGTGAACGCTGACGGCACACCCAAGTGGCGCATGGCCCCCGGCCCCAACGGCCCTTACTGGAAGCAAGGCATGCAAAACGGCTACCAAGATGTGGGCAGCTGGACCTTCTTCAAAAACCATGATGCCAACCGCACGGCTGCAGCCTGGCTGTACGCCCAGTTCGTGACGGCCAAAACAGCCAGCCTGAAGAAGACTCTGGTGGGCTTGACACCGATCCGTGAATCCGACATCCAGAGCAAGGCCATGACTGACATGGCGCCCAAGCTCGGGGGTCTGGTCGAGTTCTACCGCAGCCCGGCCCGTGTGGCCTGGTCACCTACAGGCACCAACGTGCCCGATTACCCCAAGCTGGCCCAGCTGTGGTGGCAAAACGTGGCGCAGGCTGTGACGGCTGAAAAGACCCCCCAGCAGGCCATGGACAACCTGGCTGAGCAAATGGACCAGGTCATGGGCCGTCTGGAACGTGCGGGTATGGAGCGTTGCGCGCCCAAGCTCAACAAGAAGGAAGACCCCGCCAAGTGGCTCAGCGACAAGCAGGCCCCCTGGAAGAAGTTGGCCAATGAGAAGCCCAAGGGCCAAACCATTGCCTATGACCAGTTGCTCAGCGCCTGGAAGAGTGGCCGCGCTCGCTGATCGCCTTCGGGCCTGAGAGTTGTTCCCCAACTGCCCTGTGGTCACCCGACCACAGGGCCTTGAATGTCTTGACTATGAAACGCGCTGAACTGCTGAGCACTCTGGGCACGCACCCGACCTATGACCTGGTGGTCGTCGGTGGCGGGGCGACAGGTCTGGGGGTGGCTCTGGATGCAGTTTTGCGCGGTTTCTCGGTGCTGTTGCTGGAGTCGCATGACTTTGCCGGGGGCACATCGTCGCGGTCCACCAAATTGCTGCATGGCGGGGTGCGCTACCTGGCGCAGGGCAATATTGCTTTGGTACGTGAAGCGCTGGCCGAGCGTGCCGCCGTCTTGAAACTGGCGCCTCACCTGGCCCAGCCATTGCCCTTTGTGATGCCTTCTTATAAGTGGTGGCAGACGCCGTTTTATGGCTTGGGGTTGAAACTTTACGATGTATTGGCGGGTAAAGCAGGCCTGGGTCAGACCGAGTGGCTCAGTGCTCAGGAAACCCTGGCGGCATTGCCAGGTCTTCAATCTCGAGGTTTGAAGGGCGGCGTCAAGTACTGGGATGGCCAGTTTGACGATGCCCGGCTGGCGCTGGCCTTGGCGCGCACGATTGAACGTGCGGGTGGGCAGTTGCTCAATTACATGAATGTGGCGCGTGTGCACGGCTTGCCTGCGGTGCTGGCCGATGGTGCGCGCTTTGAGCTGTCTTTGACAGATCAGCGGCAAGCAGGTGCTTACCGTGTGTTTGCCCGCTCTGTGGTCAATGCGGCGGGGGTGTGGGTGGACGCTGTGCGCCAACAATCCCTGCTCGATTCCGGGCAGGCCATGCCCGAGCGGATAGTGAGTGCAAGCCAAGGCGTGCATCTGGTGGTCAGCCGTGATTTCATGCCAGGGCGGCATGCCTTGCTGGTGCCCAAAACCCAGGACGGCCGGGTCTTGTTTGCCGTGCCCTGGATGGGTGCATTGATCCTGGGGACCACCGACACCCCCAGGCAGGATTTGCCGCGAGAGCCCCAGGCCTTTGAGGCTGAGTTGGAATTCATTTTGAGTGAGGCGAGCAAGGTGCTGAGTCGCCCGGTCACGCGCAGTGATGTGCAAAGCATGTGGGTGGGTTTGCGGCCCTTGGTGGGATCGAATCAGGTCAAAGCTGGCACCAAGAGTTTGTCGCGTGAGCACACCATCGTGACCGATGACAATGGCTTGATCACGGTCACCGGTGGCAAATGGACCACCTACCGCTCCATGGCCGAAGACGTCATGCAGGCGTGTTTTGAGGCAGGGGTTTTGCCCCGGCAAGAGGGCCAGTCCAGTCATAGCCATGTCTTGTTCGGAGCTTTGGCAAACCGCAATGGCTTGGCGGTGTGTGATCCGCCGGGCTGGCATTTGTACGGTAGTCAAGAAGCTGAGGTGCGTGCCTGTCCGGGCGCTGAGCACGAACTGGGTCTGGGCCTGACGGAGGCCATGGTCCGTTATGCGGCGCGGCATGAATACGCCTGGACCGTCGAGGATGTGTTGGCGCGGCGCTGGCGGGCCTTGTTTCTGGATGCGCGTCAGGCTATGGCCATGGCGCCAGAGGTGGCGCGCATATTGACTGAAGAAACCGGACAAGGCGCTCATTTGACCGATTTCATGGCCTTGTCTCAGAAATACCACTGAAGACCCCAATAACCGAAAAACGTCAACCCGTGCTGGCGGCAAACCCTGGCGTGACCGGATGCCCACCCAGGGTGCCTGTTACGGGTGTAAGTCGGTCAAATAAAAGCCTGACGACCCCCGACCCCCGACGCACAGCCCGTACGGCCATTTGAAACCCTACAAGATCGAATATTTGCAGAAATACTTCAATAAAGTGTTGCCTCATCGGTATTTTTCAGGCATAATCGAGGGCTTCGCTTTGCAAAAAGCGTAAGTATCTGCCCAAACAGAAGCGCTGCGAGTGGTTCGCGGTGTGAATGACGGGTCCAAGACTGATTTCTGCTGGTTGGCTGTAAGGCTGGCTGGCAAGAAATACAAGTTGGGAATAAAGAAATGATCCAGACAGAATCTCGGTTGGATGTGGCCGACAACACCGGCGCCAAGTCCGTGCTGTGCATTAAGGTGCTCGG
>JAGNVG010000180.1 GCA_017986605.1 Limnohabitans sp. | reverse complement strand
AAAAACGCCTGCGCGGCATAAACCGGACAGGCGTTTTGGGGTTTCAACGGCTTCTGTCCGAAGCCATGGAGCCAGGCGATCAGGCCTTCTTGTAGTTGGCGATGCCGTCCATCAGTTCCTTGGCGGCGGATTCGACACCTTCCCAGCCCTTGACCTTGACCCACTTGCCTTTTTCCAGGTCTTTGTAGTGCTCAAAGAAGTGGGCGATCTGCTTGAGTTGCAGCTCGTGCACATCGGCCAGGGCCTTGATGTTGGCGTAGATCGGCAGGATTTTTTCGGTGGGCACGGCCAAGATCTTGCCGTCCATGCCGCCTTCGTCTTCCATCAGCAAGATGCCAATGGCGCGGCACGACACCACCACACCTGGGGGCAAGGGGAAAGGCGTCATCACCAGCACGTCAACCGGGTCGCCATCACCAGCAATGGTCTGGGGCACGTAGCCGTAGTTGGTGGGGTAGTGCATGGCGGTGCCCATGAAGCGGTCCACAAACAAAGCGCCGGACTCTTTGTCGACTTCGTACTTCACAGGGTCGGAGTTCATCGGGATTTCGATGATCACGTTGAATGCGTCGGGTACTTTGCTGCCGGGGGTGACTTTGTTCAGGGACATGGTGTCTGCTTTTGAAAGTTGAGAAGAAACGAAAAATCCTAGGGATTAACCCCGATTTTACTTTCACAGGGCTTGCGTCTCGCATGCAGTTGCTCTGCGCGGTCCGGTTTCAGACTGTCTCTGGCGTGATTTCCAAATGCCGTGAGGGGGGCACAATCGGGCGCATGCAACTGAATTTCATCGCCAACCAATCCGTTCCCGCCCAGGCAGGCCAAACCATCGACGTGCTCGACCCGTCTGACGGGCAGGTGTTCGAGCAGATCCCGCGCAGCCAGGCGGCCGACATCGATGCTGCGGTGCAAGCGGCCCGCACCGCTTTCAACGGCCCATGGGGCAAGCTGACCGCCGTGGAGCGTGGTCGCTTGCTGATGAAGCTGTCACAAAAAGTGAGTGAGCACGCCGCCGAATTGGCCGCACTGGAACAGCGCGACTGCGGCAAGCCCACCAAACAGGCTGCCGCCGATTCGGTGGCCTTGGCGCGTTACTTTGAGTTTTATGCCGGTTCGTGCGACAAGCTGCATGGCGAAACCCTGCCCTACCAAAACGGCTACAGCGTGCTGACCTGGCGTGAGCCACATGGCGTGACGGGGCATGTGATTCCCTGGAACTACCCGATGCAGATTTTTGGGCGCAGCGTGGGCGGCGCCTTGGCCGCTGGCAATGCCTGCGTGGTCAAGCCCGCCGAAGACGCGTGCCTGAGCCTGATCCGCGTGGCGCAACTGGCCGCCGAAGTGGGTTTTCCGCCGGGGGCCATCAACATCGTGACCGGTTACGGCCACGAAGTGGGTGATGCCTTGGCGCGCCACCCAGGCATTGACCACATCAGCTTCACCGGCAGCCCCCGGGTGGGCACGCTCATCCAGCAAGTGGCTGCCGAGCGCCATTGCCCAGTCACGCTTGAACTGGGTGGCAAAAGCCCACAAATCATTTTTGATGACGCCGACTTGGACGCGGCCATTCCGGTCGTGGTCAACGCCATCGTGCAGAACTCGGGCCAGACCTGCAGCGCAGGCTCGCGCGTGCTGATCCAGCAAGGCATTTACGAGCCGCTGTTGGCACGCTTGGGCGAAGCCTTTGGTCGCTTGCAAGTGGGTTCAGCCGCCATGAATCTGGACTTGGGGCCCCTGATCCGCGCCAGCCAGTTGGAGCGTGTGACCGGTTTTCTGGACCAGGCCCGCGCCGACGGCATCGCTACGGTGGCGCAAGGCCAGATCGCGTCCGGCGTGCCTGCGAACGGCTTTTACCAAGCGCCCACTCTGCTGCGCGATGTGCCGGTGATGCACCGTTTGGCACAGGAGGAAGTCTTCGGCCCCGTGCTGTCAGCCATGGCCTTCCAAGACGAAGACCACGCAATTGAGTTGGCCAATGCGACCGAGTTCGGCTTGGTTGCGGGCATCTGGACACGTGACGGAGGACGCCAGTTCCGCATGGCCAAGCGCGTGCGCAGCGGTCAGGTGTTCATCAACAACTACGGTGCAGGGGGTGGCGTGGAGCTGCCTTTTGGCGGAGTCAAGTCTTCGGGCTATGGCCGCGAAAAGGGCTTTGAAGCCCTGCTGGGTTTCACCACCTTGAAAACCGTGGCCATCCAGCACGGCTGAAGCGCCCGCATTCGGGCCTTTTCACGCTTGACCATGCTGCCTGCAAGGCATGACGGCTCGGGCACAATCACCCCATGTCTGAACGCGTCATTCCGCTGGTTGACCAGCGCCACCCCAGCTTGCCTTTGCCAACTCTGTTGTCAGGCGAAGATCTGAGCGCTATGCCTTTGGACGGCTTGCGCCGCCCTTTGACGGATTTGCGCATCAGCGTGACCGATCGGTGCAATTTCAGGTGCAGCTACTGCATGCCCAAGGAAATCTTTGACAAGGATTACGCCTACCTGCCGCACAGCCATTTGCTGAGCTTCGAGGAAATCACCCGCATCGCCACCGTGTTTGTCGGTCGAGGTGTGCGCAAAATCCGCCTGACCGGCGGTGAGCCTTTGCTGCGCAAGAACATCGAAATCCTGATCGAACAACTGGCTGCCCTGCGCACCCCCGACGGTCAGCCGCTGGACCTGACCCTGACCACCAACGGCTCACTGCTGGCGCGCAAAGCCCAAAGTCTGAAAGACGCCGGGCTGCAACGTGTCACCGTGAGCCTGGACGGGCTGGACGATGCGGTGTTTCGCAGCATGAACGACGTGGACTTTCCGGTGGCCGATGTGCTGGCCGGGATCGAGGCGGCGCGGGCAGCGGGTTTGGGGCCGATCAAGGTCAACATGGTGGTCAAGCGCGGCACCAACGAGCACGAAATTTTGCC
>JAGNVG010000087.1 GCA_017986605.1 Limnohabitans sp. | reverse complement strand
GAGCCTTCGTCGCACAGGTCAGCGATGTTTTCCCGGGCCGTGCGCATGCCCTGTGCATGGCGCTTGGCCACGGCTTCGGGGCGCTGTGCATCTTGTGTGAAGGCCAGGCGCTCTTGCAGTTTTCTCAGGTCGGCACGCTCGGCGGTTGCCACATGCTCATCGGACAGCTCAGCGGTCTGAGGCAGAGCAGACACCGAACTGGCTACAGCCTCAGACATCGGCGCCAGTGTCAACAGCACCTCACCTTCACCCACGGTCTCCCCCGCCTGAAAGTACAACTCGGCCAATTGCCCGGCATGGGGGGCGAGGATTTCGTGCTCCATTTTCATGGCTTCCAAAATCACCAGCACATCCCCGGCGGTCACCACATCACCGGCTTGTGCCAGCCACTGCACCACCTGGGCTTGAAGGGGGGAATGAATTTTTTGCATGGCTTCATTGTGCGGCGCTGCCCCGGCGACAGGGGGTCAAGTCCGAGACAATTTAAACTGGATTTTTTTACCCGCACCGAGACACGACCATGAACTTCGAACCCCTGATCGAGTTGACCCGCAACGGTGTGCAGGAATGCGTGCACTTGGGTGCAGTGGCCGTGACCGACACCGAAGGTCGTGTACTGGCTCAAGTGGGCAATCCGCACTGGCTGTGCTTCACCCGCTCCACCCTCAAGGCCATGCAGGCACTGCCACTGGTGCAGTCCGGCGGCGTGGCGCACTTCGGTTTCACGCCCTCCGAGCTGGCCATGATGTGCGCCAGCCACAACGGCGAAGAAATGCATGTCGAGCAGGTTGCGTCCATCTTGCACAAAAGTGGCACCAGCACCAGGCAAATGCGCTGCGGCTGCCATGTGCCCTACCGCTTCACGTTTTTTGACCAACCCATGCCTGAAGGCTTTGCCTACGACGAACGGCACCACAACTGCAGCGGCAAGCACAGCGGCTTTTTGGCGTATTGCGTCCAGCACGGTTTGCCCACCGACAGCTACACCGAGATAGACCACCCGCTGCAACAACAAATCCGCCAGGCCGTGGCGCACCTGGCGGGCCTGAGCGAGCAAGATTTGGCGCTGGGCATTGACGGTTGTTCAGCGCCCAACTACGCCATGCCCTTGTCGCGTCTGGCACGAAGCTACGCCCGTTTGGCCTGCCCCGAAACCGACGGTTTGTACGGCGAGAGCCTGCAGCAGCTGGGCCAAGCCATGAGCACCTACCCCGATCTGGTGTCGGGCACTGGCAGAAACGACGCCGATTTCATGCGCGCAGGTCGGGGCGACTGGATCACCAAAGTGGGGGCCGACGGCGTGCAGGTCGTGGCCAGCCGTTCGCGGGGCCAAGCCCTGGCGGTCAAGGTCATGGACGGCAACAAGGCGGCGCTGTTTGCGGCCACCGTTGAGGCCCTCGACCAACTGGGCTGGCTCGACGATGCGCAGCGCCAGCAATTGGCCCCTTGGCGAGCAGCCTCACTGCTGAATGTGGCGGGTATCGCTGTGGGCGAGCGACGCAGTGTGTTCCAGCTTCAAGCCGGGGAACACGGCTGAAGCGGCAAATTTGCCGCGCTCAGCGCTTGCCGAAAATCGCCGTGCCCACCCGCACCATGGTGCTGCCTTCGGCAATGGCAGCTTCCATATCGGCACTCATGCCCATGGACAAGGTGTCGAGTGGCAGGCCTTGCTGGCGCAACGCCTCCAGCAAGGTTTTGGCTTGGGCGTGCACAGCCCGCATCTGGGCGTCGGTCTCGGCCGGCTCGGGAATGGTCATGAGTCCACGCAACTGCAAACGCGGCAAAACGGCCACGGCCTGCGCCAGTGCAGGCAACTCTTGAGGACTCACGCCGGATTTGGACTCGCCGCCATCCACATTCACCTGAATACACACCTGCAAAGGCGGCAAGTGGTCTGGACGCTGCTCGGACAGTCGCTGGGCGATTTTGAGGCGGTCCACGCTGTGCACCCAGTCAAAATGCTCGGCCACCAAGCGCGTCTTGTTGCTCTGGATGGGGCCAATGCAGTGCCATTCCAGGGCCAGGTCTTTCAAGGCCTCGATCTTGTCCACCGCCTCCTGGATGTAGTTTTCGCCAAAAGCGGTCTGCCCCGCTGCGTGAGCGGCGCGCACGGCCTCGGGTCCCCAGGTCTTGGAGACTGCAAGCAAGCGGACGCTGCCCACCGGGCGACCTGCCGCCTGACAGGCCCGTTCGATTTGCGCTTGGACATGCTTGAGGTTGTCGGCAATGGAAAGGTTCATGGCCTGAGCGTACCAAAACCTGACGCGAATCGTCCTTGCGCTCATTCAGGTGTCGCCAACCGGGCAGCCCAAAGCACCCGGTGCGCACCGGCTCTTGTCCAGGCTGCTAAATTAGCTGCTTATTCATTCTGAATCGAGACCCTCATGAGCCAAATCGCTGCCAAAACCTACGAACCGACGCCTGCCCGCAAAGTGGCCTTTTTGGGTCTGGGCGTCATGGGCTACCCCATGGCCGGACACCTGGCACGCGCAGGACACCATGTCACCGTGTACAACCGCAGTGCAGCCAAAGCCGCGGCCTGGGTTGCTGAATGCCCCGGCAACGCGAGTGCCCCCACCCCGCGCGAGGCCGCTGCGGGGGTGGACATTGTGTTCGCCTGCGTAGGCAACGACGACGACTTGCGCAGCGTGGTGTTGGGCCCTGACGGTGCATTCGCCGGCATGAAGCCCGGCTCGATTTTTGTGGACCACACCACAGCGTCGGCCTCGGTGGCACGCGAGCTGTCGGCTCAGGCGCAAAAACTCGGCCTGCAATTCATCGATGCGCCCGTCTCGGGTGGCCAAGCGGGCGCACAAAACGGCATGCTCACCGTGATGTGCGGCGGCGACTCAGCCGCTTTTGACAACGTCAAGCCTGCGGCCATGGCGTTCTCGCGTGCCTTCACCCTGCTGGGTGAGTCGGGTTCAGGCCAGCTGGCCAAGATGGTCAACCAAATTTGCATTGCAGGTTTGGTGCAAGGCTTGTCAGAGGCCGTGGCCTTTGGCCAGCAGGCGGGCCTGGACATGCACCAAGTGCTGGACGTGATCGGCAAGGGCGCGGCCCAAAGCTGGCAACTGGACAACCGGGGCAAGACCATGGCCGACGACAAGTTCGAGTTTGGTTTTGCGGTGGACTGGATGCGCAAAGACCTGGGCCTGGTGCTGGATGAAGCCAAGCGCAACGGCGCCCGCCTGCCCGTGACCGCGCTGGTGGACCAGTTTTATGCCGATGTGCAAAAAATGGGGGGGGGCCGCTGGGATACCTCCAGCTTGATTCGCCGTTTGCGCTGAAAGCGAACCTCCAGAGAAACAGGCCTGAGCGGGAGTCTCTGGATCAGCAGACCCTGTTCGATAGGATCTCGGTTTGAAACGAAAAGAGCGGCCAACAGGCCGCTCTTTTCATGAGGAAGCATCAGCTCACTTGGAAAGCGGTGGCTGGCTCAAACGCTTGAGTTCTTCTTCTGAGATTTCATCAAACACCCGCACCACCTTGGTCACGCCCCCGATCCCACGCACGATGTCACTGGCACGCTTGGCTTCGCGTGCGGTCACACGGCCCATCAAATACACAATGCCACGCTCTGTCACGACCTTGATCGAGTTGACCTGCAGGTCTTTCGCATCGATGAAGGCCGCTTTGGCTTGGCTGGTGATCACGGTGTCTTTGGACCGCTGGGTCAGGCTGCTGGGCATGGCCACCGCCAGATCGTTCACAACGGACTGAACGTTTTCCTGGTTTTGCGCCAGCTTTTCAGCACGGTCTTTGTCGGCCTGGGTCCGGGCCTCACCGCTGAGCAGCACTTTGCGGTTGAAGCTGGTCACATTCAGATGAACACGGTCACCCAAGTCCTGACGCACAGCGCTGGCCACTTTGAGCTCAATGCCCTCGTCTTCCACCTGTGCACCTGTGGTGCGCCGGTCCGTGGCCACAATGCCCGTTGCCACCACGCCACCCACAATCAGCGGTGCGCATCCCGAAATCGCCGTGACACCACTGGCCAACACGGCACCCATCAAAACCAAGGATTGAAGATTGCGTTTCATTTAAAGAGGCTCCTGTTCACCCAACAGCTGGGTGTCTATTCCATCACACAGACAGTGCAGCACCAAATGCTGCACTTCACGAATTCGGGCGGCCCGCTCATGCGGCACGCACACATGCACATCGGTCTCGCGCAACTGCCGAGCCAAGCCGCCGCCATGGTGACCGGTCAAAGCCAAAACAACCATTTCACGATCGTGGGCCGCTTGCACGGCCTCGGTCAACGCTGGCTCTGTACCGTCCGCACTGATGAGCACCAGCACATCACCGGTCTGACCCAGCGCCAGCACCTGCCGGGCTAAAGCCTGGCCGTCGGCCCAACGGCTGGCCATCAAGGCATCCGACGACAAGGCCATGGCGGCCAAGCCCGGGCGCTCGCGCTCAAAACCGCCCACCAGCAGATTCACCAGGTATTGGGCCAAGGCGGCCGAAGGGCCCATGCCCCCTGCCAGCACCTTGCCCCCGCCTGTGACACAAGCCAAAACGGCCTGCACAGCCGCATCCACTGGCTTGGCCAAGGTCTCGGCCACCTGGTAGTGCAAATCGGCACTGTCGATGAAATGTTGTTGGATTCGAAGGTCTAGCATGTGCTGGGGATGATAACCCCGAGCACGTGGGTTTTCGTCAGGCAAGACGAGGGATGAAAACGGAAAAGCTGGGCCTGTGCGAGCACCTGGATCAGTCATCCGCCTGCATCAAACGCTGCCTGCAACCATTGAGGCCCGGCAGCCTCGATGGTCACCACATCGAAGCGCATGGGCGGTAAACGTGACAACCTCAAAATGTAGTGCTGCGCAGCAAATAAGATGCGCCTTTGCTTTTGAAACCCGATACTGGCTGCAGCCCCGCCATGGTCGCTGCGGCTGCGTTGGCGAACCTCGACAAACACCAATGTGCCCTCCCTGTCCTGCATGATCAAATCGATTTCACCACCACCACGCCCGGGCGTCCGATAATTGCGCTGCAGCAAGCGCAAGCCACGCGCTTGCAAATAGGCCAGCGCCTCGTCTTCGCCTGCATCACCCCGGGCTTTGGTCGTCTGGCCCACCGTGTCTTTTTTGAGGAATTGCATTGACTCCGTCTCCCTTGTCTGCATCTTTTGCCAAAGCCCTGGAGGCGGCACATGACGCTGCCGGCTCGCAAAACAACCCGGCCAGCACACTGTATGTCGTGGCCACCCCTATTGGCAACCTCGCCGACATCAGCCTGCGTGCATTGCATGTGCTGTCCAAGGTGGACGCCGTGGCCTGCGAAGACACCCGCCACACCCAGCAATTGCTGCGCGCCTATGGCCTGGAGCGCCCCGGCTCGCACTTGCTCGCGGTGCACCAGCACAACGAAGCCGAGGCCGCGCAAACCGTGATCGCACGCCTGTCTCAAGGCGAGCGGGTGGCCTATGTGAGCGATGCCGGCACCCCTGCCATCAGTGATCCTGGGGCACGGCTGGTGGCGGCTGTCAGACAAGCGGGGTACCGGGTACTGCCTCTGCCAGGTGCCAGCAGTGTGACCACTGCGCTGAGCGCCTCGGGCATGACAGGTGAGCACGGCTTTGTGTTTATGGGGTTTTTGCCCAGCAAGGCTGGCGAACGCCAGATGGCTGTGCAGGCCCTGGCCCAAGAAAGCCGTGCTGTGGTGCTGCTGGAAGCGCCGCACCGCATCGAGGCCATGGCGCTGGCCTTGTCGGTACTGGGCGAACGGCGCATCACTGTCGGACGCGAGTTGACCAAGCAGTTTGAGCAAATTGAAACCGTCACGGCTCAGGCTTTGCCCGCTTGGCTGGCTGAAAAGCCCGATCGTCAGCGAGGCGAATTTGTGTTGGTCCTGCACGATGCGCCTGTCGCCGCATCCGCCAGCGAAGGCCTGCGCGTGCTGCAGGTGCTGTTGCCTGAACTGCCTCTCAAAACCGCGGTCAAACTGGCGGCCGAGATCACGGGCGAGTCCAAAAATGAGCTGTATGACAAGGCGCTGGCCCTGAAGAAAGGCTGACCCCGCCCCAGTCGTCAGCGCCTGCGCAAACCCAGCCACATGACTGTGGCGACCACGACCAAGGCGCCGACCAGCTGCATGAGCGCAATGGACTGCCCCAACACCGCCCAGGCCAGTACCAAGGCAAACACGGGCTCCACATTCATGATGGCCGAATTGCCCACCACGCCCAACTTGGGCAACACGGTGAACATGATGGTGAAAGCCGTGCCATACAAAAAGGTGAGCGCCCCCAATCCCCACCAACCCGCCGTGGCCGTGGGCAAATGGAATCCGACCTGCGTGGATGCCACCACAACAGCCAAAATGGCCACCGTGGTCATGGTGGTGAAGGTGCGCAGACGGCCGTCCACATCGGCTGCCTCATGCTGGGTGATGACCATGGCCAAACCGAATGTGGCGGAAGCCGCCAATGCAAAGGCAATACCCGCCCCGATTTGTGCCCAGTGCTGCGCTGCGCCCAAACCTGAAGCTGCACCCATAACGTCCAATGCCAAGGCCAAGCCCAACAAAAGCAAGGGCATGGCCAGCAAGACCGCACGCTCAGGGCGGTGCCCATACAAAACACGCGCCCAAAACGCCGTCAAAAGTGGATAGGTATTGAACGCCAACAGAGCCAGCGCCACCGGCAGGCGGGCCACCGAAGAATAGAGGCACACGCTTTGGACAGCGATCAAAACACCGATCACCAACAAGATTTTTTGCTGCCGTCCCGACAGCTGAAGCGACACCTTTTGCTGCCACAGAATCAAGGCCACCACCAAGGCCGTGATGCCGCTGCGAAACGTGACGGCGGTCACCACATCAACGCCGTGGTTGAAAGCGGTGCGAGCCGCGACGTGGTTGGCCCCCATCATCAGGGCAATCAACAAAAGCGTCAGAAAACCTGTGAGACTCAGACGAGAGGGGGAAGCGGAGGGGGAGGGGGAGGGGTGAGACGACATGGGGGCAATTTAACGCCCCATTCGCCTGAGAGATGACAAGAAAGCGACTGGCAAGCGGAAGGGTCAGGCACCCGCCAATTCATTGGATGCACGTTTGTTTTTGAAGCGCTGCGCACGCGCCACAGCTTCATTGATGTCGTCTCGCTCGATGTCCTGCGCTGTTTTGAAATACAAAACACCCAAGACCAACAAGGAAACACCAGCAATAATCATCAAAACTGTCATATCAACCTCTTTTTAATACCTAGGTATTTAAATTTCACCATTGGCGTTATTATCAAGGAAGAATCCGACTTGAGTTGTTAAAAATTGTTAGGTACGCGGAAACTGGTAATTCAAGCGAGTAACCCATAAAGCCCACGAACCTGGGCATGCAAACGGCTAAGCCCCAGCAAAGCATCGGTAAAAGGGGTGGCCACCTGGGTGAGCTGCCCCAACTCCCGAACAGCACTGACCAACGCATCCAGCTCCACCGGTTTGCACGCATCCACATCTTGCAACATAGAGGTGCGAAATGCGCCGAGTTTGCGCGTCACGGCATGTCGGTCTTCAGGCTGCCGATCGATCGGTATCCCGATTTTTTCACCAATCGCTTTGGCCTCGAGCATGACGCTGGAGATGAATTGGCGCACCAAGGGATCATCCAGGATGCGGTCCGTGGTGGCGCCGGTGATGGCACTGATGGGGTTCACGGTCATATTGCCCCACAGCTTGTACCAAATGTCTTTTTGAATTTGGGGTGAAACACTGGCGTGGAAGCCCGCTTTTTGCAGCAATGCATGCAAAGCGTGCACACGCGGCGTATTTTGACCCGAGGGCTCACCGACGATCAGTCCGTCACCAAAGTGGTGGCGAATCACACCCGGCGCATCGACCGAGCAACTGGCATGCACCACGCCACCGATGATGTGCGCTGCGGGCAAGGCCCGCGCAATGGTGCCCTGCGGATCCACGGTGTCGAGTGAACGCCCTGCCACGGCCCCACCAAAGCCTTGCAAAAACCACCAAGGCACACCATTCATGGCCGTGAGCACCACCGTCTGCGGACCCAGCAAAGGCCCCACTTGTTGCACCACCTGAGCCAAGGCCGGGGCTTTTACAGAGATCACCACCAAGTCCTGCACACCCAAAGTGGCTGCGTCGTTGGATGCCTTCACCGCAACGGTGCACAACTGTCCGCCTTGATGCAGTTGAAGCCCATGGGCTTGCAAGGCAGCGAGCGTGTCGCCTCTGGCCAGCACGTTGACCTGCGCCCCGGCTTGCGCCAGGTGCACGCCCATCCAGCCGCCAATGGCACCCGCGCCGACGATGGCCACTTTGTGGAACTTCACGTCATTCATGGTGTCGCTCATACACGCCATCCTTTGTCTTGTTGATCCATCTGGCGCACCAGCGCCTCGAACACGTCCTGCCCGGCCCCGTGGTTGGGGTTGAATTGCAAAGCATCACGTGTGCATTTGGCAGCAATCCCTTCAGGCACAGGAATCGCAGCGCCCATGCTCTGCGTGGCCAGCTGGATCTCGCAGGCTCGCTGCAGCGTCCACAGAATCGCAAAGGTCTGTGGCAATGTTTGCCCCCAGGTCAGCAAGCCGTGGTTGCGCAAAATCACAGCAGGCTTGTCACCAATGCTTTGGAGCACACGCGGTGCCTCTTCGGCATGGATGGTGATGCCCTCGAAGTCGTGGTACGCCACCATGCCGTGCAACTGCGCCGAGTAGAAGTTGCTTTGCGAAAGCCCATCTTGCAGGCAAGCCACAGCCACACCCGCCGTGGTGTGGGTATGCATCACACAATGGGCGCCGTCGATCCCGCCATGCAGCGTAGCGTGCACCACGAAGCCGGCCGGGTTGACCTTGTAGGGTGAGCCGTCCAGCACCTCGCCTTGCAGGTTGATCTTGACCAAATTGCTGGCTGTGACCTCGCTGTAATGCAGGCCAAAGGGGTTGATCAGAAAAAGCTTTTCGCCCGCTGTGGCGCTGTCTGGTAGTCGCAGCGTGATGTGGTTGTAGATCATCTCGGTCCAGCCGAGCATGGCAAACACGCGGTAGCAAGCGGCCAACTGCAAACGTGCTTGCCACTCGTCAGGGTGCACCCGCGCTTGCAGCGAAGGCACCACCGGTTGGGGGGATGGAAACATCAGGAGCTCCTTGAATTGGGGTCAGAACCCAACTGTTGATTTAATCGGTTGACGAAAATTAATTGGGATCCGACCCCAATTCATTCAGTCATTCGTCATTCAATAGGTGCTGCCTTTGGCAGGCACGGCGGCGGTGATTTCGGCTTTGAAGTGCGCTGCCAATTCGGTGGTCTGGCGCATCAGTATTTGCGTGTCCAGCCCCACGGACACGAAGACGGCACCCCACTGCAGATACTGCGCAGCCAGTTGCCGGTCGGGCGTGAGGATGCCGGGGGCCTTGCCCGCTTTGAGGATGCGAACCATGGCATCGGCAATCGCCGCCTGCACATCGGGGTGCGCCGCATTGCCCACATGGCCCATGGAGGCCGAGAGGTCCGCTGGGCCGATGAACACACCATCGACGCCCGGAGTCGCGGCGATCGCATCGAGGTTTTTCAGCGCTTCACGCGACTCGACTTGCACGATGAGGCAAACCTCTTCGTTGGCGCGTTGGAAGTAGTCGGTGTAATGGCCCCAGCGCGAAGCGCGGGCGCCCGCCATGCCGCGCACCCCGCCTTGGCCATCGTCCTGCGGGTAGCGCATGGCTTGCACCAGCTGGGCCGCCTGCTCGGGCGTGTCGACCATGGGCACCAGGATGTTCTGCGCGCCCAGGTCCAGGTACTGTTTGATGAGCGCCGTTTCACCCACGGGCACGCGGCACACCGCGTGGCTGCCGGGGTAAGCGGCGAGCGTCTTGAGCTGAGCCATGATGCTGCTCAGGTTGTTGGGTGAATGTTCGCCGTCGATGACCAGCCAGTCGAAGCCGGCCAGCGCACAAATTTCGGCGCTGTAATCGCTGGCCAAGCCCATCCACAGGCCAATTTGGGGCTGTTTGTTTTGAAGGGCTTGTTTGAATAAGTTCACAGGGGTGTTCATGGCGAAGTTTCTCTCGTTAAAGGCCACACGGCTCACAGGGTGTTGGGGGCGGGATGGCGGCTCGGGCGATGTGGCAAA
>JAGNVG010000086.1:3205-10113 GCA_017986605.1 Limnohabitans sp. | reverse complement strand
ACCGTGGGCGTGGCCTTGTGGCTGGCCTACGGCATTTTGTTGATGGCCTGGCCCATCATCATCGCCAACGCCATCACCACCAGCCTGGCGCTGATGATTTTGGTGATGAAGCTGCGTTACCGCTGAAGCGGCCTTAAGCGGCAGCGCGCTGCAAGCGGTCGCGCACCCCTTCCCACTCTGGAGTCTCGGGCGGCAACTGCACCCAGATCTGCTGCACGCCACGGGCGTCCAGGTCTCGCAGCACCCCAAACAAATCGTGCGCAGCTCGCTCGGCATGTTGCGGCTGGGCCCGCCACAGCACACCAGCGCCAGCGTCAGGGCGAGTGGCAGACCACACCCCCAGGTTGTTGGCATGCGGACCCAAAGCCTGCAGTTTGGCGTCGATTTCTGTGGCCGACATCAGGCGCACTTTGGCGCGAGGGGCATAGTGGGATTCGAGCGTGCCTGAGGCGCGGGGGGCGGGTTGGTGCACCGCGTCCTTGTCCAGCACGGTGCGACCACAAGCCAATTCAATTTGCGGGCGGGTGATGTGCCCCGGGCGCAGCAGCACCGGCTCACCACGTGTGCAGTCAATGATGGTGGACTCGATGCCCACATCGCATTCACCGCCATCCAGAATCAACAAACCTTGACCCAGCTCGGACTGCACGTGCGCTGCCGTGGTCGGGCTCACTCGGCCAAAGCGGTTGGCACTGGGCGCTGACACCCCGTGCACGCCCAAAGCCAGACCCGCACGCAGCAGCGCCTGCGCCACCGGATGCGATGGGCAACGCAAACCAATGGAGTCTTGCCCACCCGCCGAAGCCGTGGCCACGCCGCTTTGGCGGTGCAGGATCAGGGTCAATGGACCGGGCCAAAAAGCACCGATCAAGGCTTGCGCAAACTCGGGCACCTGCGTGGCAAAGATCGGCACCTGCTCTGCACTGAGCACGTGCACGATCAAGGGGTGGTCGGCCGGGCGGCCCTTGGCTACAAAAATTTGGGCGACAGCCGCGTCATCGGTGGCGTTGGCGGCCAAGCCATAGACCGTCTCGGTGGGCAGGCCCACCAGCTGGCCTTCATGCAAGGCTTGCGCCGCCTGCGCAATGGCTTGTTCGTCTGCCGCGAGGATCATGAGCCGCCTTAAAACGCTTCAATGCCGAGCAAGGCTGCGGCTTGCAAGGCTGTGGCGCGCACCGCCTCAGACGTTGCACCGGTGATGTTCAGGTGCCCCATCTTGCGGCTGGGCCGGGCCGACAACTTGCCATACAAGTGCAAGTGCGTGCCGGGCAGCGCCAGCACTTTGTCCCAGGCCGGTGAACCCCCTTCGGGCCACAAATCACCCAGTAGGTTGAGCATGATGGCCGGTGAATGCTGCCGAGGCTGAGTGAGCGGCAAGCCCGCCAGTGTGCGCACCTGCAGGTCAAACTGTGACTGGTCACAGGCGTCCAAGGTGTAGTGGCCGCTGTTGTGAGGACGCGGTGCCATCTCGTTGACGACCAGCTGGCCGCCTTCGAGGATGAAAAATTCAACGCACAGCACACCCACGTAGTAGATGCCTTCGGCAATGGCCCGCGTCGCCGCCACAGCCTGCGCAGCCAAGTCGGCCGGCACGGCGCCTTCGCAGACGGTGGTCACGGCCAGAATGCCTTCGCGGTGCAGGTTCAGCTGCACCGGAAAATTCACCATCTGCCCGTCGGCATCTCGCGCCACGATGACCGAGCACTCGGCCTGCAACGGCAGCATTTTTTCGAGCACGCAGGGCACGTTCTGGAGCTGATCCCAGCCCGCCGCCAGTTCTGCGCGGGTCTGGACGCGAATCTGGCCTTTGCCGTCGTAACCCATGCGGGCGGTCTTGAGTATGCCGGGCAGCAAATCGTCGCCCACAGCCGCCAACTGGGCGGGCGTGGTGATCACCGCATGCGGGGCCACAGGCACGCCACAACGCACAAAGTAGGCTTTCTCGGCCGCACGGTCTTGCGCAATCGCCACCGCATCGGCGGCTGGGGCCACGGGGCGCTGCGCGCCCAGGGTCATCAGGGCGGGTGCAGGCACGTTTTCAAATTCGGTGGTGATGGCTGCGCAGCGCTGCATCAGCTGCGCCAAGCCTTGCTCGTCCAGGTAATCCGTCTGCACATGGTGGTGGCTCACCAGCCCGGCGGGGCTGGCGGTGTCGGGGTCGAGCACCGCCGTGAAGTAGCCCATGGCCTGCGCCGCGTGCACGAACATGCGGCCCAACTGACCACCGCCCATCACGCCCAGCGTGGCGGGCTGGCCGTTGACCATGGCCCCTGGCAAGATCGCGCGGCTCATGCAGCACCCACGGGTGGCAAAGTCATGGCGCGTGCCGCTTCGGTCTGCGCGGCGCGGAAGGCTTCGAGCTTCTGGCGCAAGGCCGCGTCATGATTGGCCAACATGGCCACAGCAAACAGGGCGGCGTTGGCCGCTCCGGCAGCACCAATGGCAAAGGTGGCCACGGGCACGCCCTTGGGCATTTGCACAATGCTGTGCAACGAATCCACGCCCGACAAGGCCTTGGTTTGTACCGGCACACCCAGCACCGGCACCACAGTCTTGGCCGCGATCATGCCGGGCAAATGGGCTGCCCCGCCTGCGCCTGCGATGATGGCCTGCAAGCCCCGCTCGGCAGCGCTTTGTGCATAGGCAAACATATCGTCCGGCATTCTGTGGGCCGAAACCACGCGGGCGTCGTGAGCGATGCCAAACTGTTGGAGAATCTGGACTGCGTGCTGCATGGTGTCCCAGTCGGAGCTGGAACCCATGACGACGCCGATGAGCGCTTGAGTCATTGGGTGCTTTTCGTGATCAATCTCGAATTTTAAGGTTTCGCTCCGCTCTGAGCCGAAACATAACCCGGAATACTGCCCGCCATGATGGACGTCACGATACAAAACTTTGAAGCCGAGGTGATTGAAGCCTCCATGACCACGCCCGTGCTGGTGGACTTTTGGGCCCCTTGGTGCGGTCCTTGCAAATCGCTGGGGCCCATCTTGGAGCGGGTCGAAACCGCCTATGAAGGCCGCTTCAAGCTGGTCAAAATCAACTCCGACGAAGAACAGCCATTGGCCGAGGCCTTTGGCATCAAAAGCCTCCCAACCTGCGTGCTGCTGAAAAATGGCCAGCCGGTCGATGGCTTCATGGGCGCTTTGCCCGAAGGCCAGGTCAAGCAATTTCTGGACAAACACCTCCCCGCAGCCGAAGAGCTCCAGGCCCAAGCCGCCGTCGAAGAAGCCCAGCAGCATCTAGAAGCGGACGACCCGCACAGCGCCCGAGCCGCATTGGAACAAGCCCTGGCCACCGACCCCGGCAACGACGACGCCCGTTTTGACCTGGTCAAGCTGTTGATTGGCCTGGGCGAGCTGGCCGAAGCCGCTGCCCTGCTGGCTCCGGCCATGAGCCGCATCCCTGTGCCACTGCGCTTTGAGGCGCAAACACAATGGGTCAATGCCTTGGAATTCGTGACCAACGACCCGCGCGGCGAATGGGAGCTGGCCAAGTTTGACGAACTGATCGGCCAGAACAAGCGCGACTTTGAAACCCGCTTTGCCAAAAGCCGCCTGTTGATTGCCGTGGGCCAATGGGAGGCGGCCATGGACGAGTTGCTGGAAATCATCATGCGCGACAAAAAATGGGACAACGAAGCCCCACGCAAGACCTTTGTGGCCTTGCTGGAGCTGATGACGCCGCCCAAATCCCAAGCACAAGACGCCACTGGCAAATCGGCAGGAGGGATCGAGTTGATGGGCAAAGCCGCCTTGGCCGAAGACCCGCTGCTGAGCATGATCTCCAGCTACCGGCGCAAGCTGAGCATGGCGCTGAACTGAGACCTGCCCTCCCAAGCCAAAGGCCCGGCCAACCTGCATAGCAGCAGGTTGACCGGGCCTTTTTCAATGCGCGTGCCGCTGTCGCCGTTATCGGCTCGGGCCCGCTTGGCGCTCAATGTCGCGCCGCATTTTTTGCAGCAAACCAACACCCATGAGGCATTCGCCCACCACGAACATGGGGCCCACGAGCAAACCCACAAGGTCATCGACAAAGGCGGGTTTACGGCCTTCAAAATAATGGCCCACAAACTGAAAAACCCAGCCCACCAAAAACAAGCCCACGCCCATCTGCCAAACCGGCAGCGCCCAGGCCGCAGCCCATGACGGCACCTGATGGGCCAGCGCGATCAAGGCACCGTTGACCAGTGCGGTGGCCGTGCCCAACAAGAGGTCGCCACGGCTCAGGTACCACAGGCTGGTCAGTGCCCACACGCACCAGGCCAGCGTCAACGCATGGCCGGCCACCGTCCAGGAAGGGCCGAGCAACAACACCCCGACCGACAAAGTGATCAAAGGAATGCCCACCAAATGGGTCGCGATGTTGCGACGGTCACGGTGGTAATGGGCGTATTGCACCATCAAGGGCGTCGCAGGGCGAAAAAGCGTCATTCGATCCTCTCGTACGGGCCATCAAGGCGCCCAATGTAATACTTGTCGTTACAGACATTTACCGGTTTCACCGCACCAGACGGGCTGTGGCGGTGCATTTCAAGGTTGAAGGTCCCTAGAATTGAAGCATCACTTTTGCATTCATTCTTAAACCATGTCCCGTGCCGAACCCCTGATCACCCCTGAAGAGCTTCAATGCTTGCTCGGTGGTGCGCCTGCGCGGTCCGAAGTACTCGGTACAAGCTTTTGGAACAACCTGCAAAACATCCATTTTGGCGCAGCGCTTTGGCTGGTCAAGGGGATTTTCCTGTATGCGGTGCTGATGCACGTCGACGCCGCCAACCTGATGAGCAGCAGCCGCTACCTCTGGATGCGCGGAACCCTGGAACTCTTGTGCCTGATCACTTTCTGGGTGGCCTGCATGCACCCACGCGGTCGCTCGGTCGCCTACGGCACCATGCTCGTGGCCAGCACGACGCTGCTGATGGACGCCATGACCTTGCTGGCTTTGCCAGGCTGAGTCATCCAACTCCAAGCAAAAGGCGCTGTCTCTGCAGCGCCTTTTTTCATCTTCAGGCCATCAAACGGTTCATGGCCTCTTCGTATTTGGCGGCCGTTTTCTCGATCACTTCACGCGGCAAGCGGGGTGCCGGTGGCGTCTTGTCCCAAGGCTTGCCATTGACCAAGGCTGTTTCCAGCCAGTCACGCAAAAACTGCTTGTCATAGCTGGGTGGATTGGCACCCTCCACATAGCTGTCTGCCGGCCAGTAACGCGATGAGTCGGGCGTCAATACCTCGTCCATCAAGACCAAGGCGCCATCGGCATCGAGGCCAAACTCGAATTTGGTGTCGGCAATGATGATGCCTTTGGCCGCCGCGATGTCGCGCGCTGCCTTGTACAACTGGATGCTGATGTCGCGAATACGGGTGGCCAGATCGGCACCGATCATGTCCACGGTTTGCTCGAACGTGATGTTTTCGTCGTGCTCACCCACGGCGGCTTTGGCCGCAGGGGTGTAAATCGGTTCGGGCAACAGGCTGGCGTTTTTCAGGCCCGCAGGCAACTGCACGCCACACACAGCCTGGTTGTCTTGGTACTCCTTCCAACCGCTGCCCGCCAGATAACCGCGCACCACCGCCTCGACCGGGATGGGTTTGAGGCGTTTGACCAGCATGGAGCGGCCTTTGACCTGAGGCACTTCGTCGGCAGACACCACGCTCTCAGGGGCATCACCGGTCAGGTGGATCGGGCAAATGTTGAGCCCTTTGGGGCCGAGTTGGTCAAACCAGTACAAGGCCATTTGCGTGAGCAGCTGGCCCTTGCCGGGAATCGGTTCGCCCATGATCACGTCAAAAGCGCTGATGCGGTCCGACGCCACCATCAGGATGCGGTCGTCGCCCACGGCGTAGTTGTCGCGCACCTTGCCACGCGCCAGCAAAGGCAAAGAAGTCAGGGCCGAAGTGTGGAGCGCAGAGGTCATGGCAAAACAGTCAAGCAACAGCAAAAAAGAAAAAGGCCCGTTGAACAGTCAACGGGCCATTCGGGTCAATTATCGCAGGCTCAGCGAACCACCTGCGCCAGCTCACCCTTGGCATAACGGGCCGCCACCACCTGCAGCGTCTCACCCTTGATTTTGGGAGCCTGGCCTTCGCAGCCGAACTCCAGATAGCGCTGCTTGCACAACTGCTTGGCCGCTTCGCGCGCGGGCTTGAGCCACTCACGGGCGTCGAACTTGTCGGGGTTTTCAAACAAGAACTTGCGGCAAGCGGCCGTCATCGCCAAGCGGATGTCGGTGTCGATGTTGATCTTGCGCACGCCAAATTTGATGGCTTCTTGGATTTCTTCGACGGGCACGCCATAGGTTTGCTTCATCTGGCCACCGTACTGGTTGATCATGGCCAGCAGCTCTTGCGGCACGCTGGACGAACCGTGCATCACCAAGTGGGTGTTGGGGATGCGGGCGTGGATTTCTTTCACACGGCTGATCGCCAAAATGTCGCCCGTCGGTTTGCGGCTGAACTTGTAAGCACCGTGGCTGGTGCCAATGGCAATGGCCAGGGCGTCCAGACCGGTGGCTTTCACGAATTGCGCGGCTTCTTCGGGGTCGGTCAGCATCTGGCTGTGGTCGAGCTTGCCCACCGCGCCGATGCCGTCTTCTTCACCGGCTTCGCCAGTTTCCAGGTTGCCCAGGCATCCCAATTCGCCTTCGACCGACACGCCTGCCAAGTGCGCCATCTCGACCACGCGACGGGTCACGTCGACGTTGTAGGCAAAGTCAGCGGGGGTCTTGCCGTCTTCCAGCAAAGAGCCGTCCATCATCACCGAGGAAAAGCCCAGGTTGATCGCACCTTGGCAAACCGCAGGGCTTTGCCCGTGGTCCTGGTGCATGACCAGCGGAATGTGGGGCCACTGCTCGGTGGCAGCTTGAATCAGGTGCTTGATGAAAGGCTCACCCGCATACTTGCGAGCACCTG
>JAGNVG010000086.1:0-3105 GCA_017986605.1 Limnohabitans sp. | reverse complement strand
CCTTGGCAAACCGCAGGGCTTTGCCCGTGGTCCTGGTGCATGACCAGCGGAATGTGGGGCCACTGCTCGGTGGCAGCTTGAATCAGGTGCTTGATGAAAGGCTCACCCGCATACTTGCGAGCACCTGCGCTGGCCTGCAAGATGACCGGGGCACCGACTTCATCGGCAGCGGTCATGACGGCCTGGACTTGCTCCAGGTTGTTGACGTTGAAAGCTGGAATGCCGTAGCCGTTGACGGCGGCATGGTCCAGCAGCTCGCGCATTGAAACGAGTGCCATGGTGGTGATTTCCCGGGAAGTTGAAGATTCAAAGGTGCCGGCGTGTACCCGGCCCGTAACTGATCCGGATTTTATAGGGTTCGGCCTGACACAAGACTGAACCCGCCCCTCCCGGAAGGGCGAATCCCCCTCAAGCGACCTTACAGATCTTCAGCATGTTGGTGCCGCCGGGCGACCCCATAGGCTCGCCACAGGTGATGGCGTACACATCGCCTGTGCCCACGATGTTGCGCTTTTTCAGGTGCGCTTCGGCTTCGGCCAGAGCCGTATCGCGATCGGCGCTGGTGTCCATCAGCAAAGGTCGCACATTGCGGTACAGCGCCATCTTGCGCTGCGAAGTCAGCTTGGTGGTCAAGGCGTAAATCGGGATGTGCACGCGGTGACGACTCATCCACAACGCGGTCGAGCCCGATTCGGTCATGGCCACAATGGCTTTGGCACCCAAGTGGTGGGCGGTGAACAACGCGCCCATGGCAATGGACTGGTCAATGCGGCTGAAAGACTGCCCCCGGAAGTCGGCATCGAGCTGGACGTCTTCAGCACTTTCGGCGGCGGCGCAGATCTTGGCCATTTCTTCCACAGTCTCCAGCGGGTATTTGCCTGCGGCCGTCTCGGCGCTCAACATCACGGCATCGGTGCCATCCAGCACGGCATTGGCCACGTCAGACACTTCAGCGCGGGTGGGCACCGGGTTGGTGATCATGCTTTCCATCATCTGGGTGGCGGTGATGACGACCTTGTCGTGCACCTTGGCCAGCTTGATCATGCGTTTTTGCAGGGCGGGCACGGCGGCGTTGCCCACTTCGACGGCCAGATCACCCCGGGCGACCATGATGCCATCGCTGGCTTTGAGAATGGCTTCGAGGTGTGGAATCGCTTCGGCGCGCTCGATCTTGGCGATCAGGCCCGGCTTGTGGCCGTATTCGGCACCGGCCACATTGCACAGCTGGCGGGCCATTTCCATGTCGGTCGCGTTTTTGGGGAAACTCACCGCCACATAGTCGGCCTGGATGCTCATGGCGGTCTTGATGTCGTCCATGTCCTTGGCCGTCAGCGCTGGGGCTGTCAGGCCACCGCCTTGCTTGTTGATGCCCTTGTTGTTAGACAGCTCGCCGCCGAGCTTGACGGTGGTGTGTACCTGTTCGCCCTTGACGGCGTTCACCGTGAGCACGATCAGGCCGTCGTTGAGCAGCAGCACATCCCCCGCTTTCACGTCGCGGGGCAGCTCTTTGTAATCGAGGCCCACACCTTGTAAGTCGCCGGGTTCGGTACGTGAGGCGTCGAGCACGAAGAGCATGCCGGGCTCCAGCATGACCTTGCCTTCGGCAAACTTGCCCACGCGAATCTTGGGGCCTTGCAGGTCGGCCATGATGGCCACTTCGCGGCCCGCACGCTGCGAGGCAGCACGCACCAAGGTCGCGCGGTCAATGTGGTCTTGGGCTTTGCCGTGGCTGAAGTTCAACCGCACCACATTGACGCCAGCGCGGATCATGGCTTCGAGCAGTGCGGGGTCGCTGGAAGCGGGGCCGAGGGTGGCAACGATTTTCGTGGCGTGACGTGGCATTCGGGAGTCTCCTTGTAATTTGATTTCAATTTTCACACGAAATCGGTTACATAGCCGCTTCTTTCGACCTGCCTCGCCCACACCGCCCCTGCAATCCGAGAATGCGGGAGCCCATCGGCTCCATAGACACCCCAAATCCCTCGTTTCATGATGACCAATTGATCCTTGTCAGCTAGGGAAGACCCCAAGCCGACTAAACTTAGACGTAACGCAATTACTGAATACGCGCGTCATGACTGCACTGAATCCATCTCCATCTGAGCAACCGATCCCCTTGGATCAGCCCCTGCCACACCGTAAAACCATCCGTGAATGGCTGGTGCCGCTGTCCGAGCGCATCACCTTCGGCGCGTTTGTGCTGCTGATCGTCGACTACGCCCTGTTTTTTGCCCTGATCACCGGTACCCTCGCATTTGAAGCCATCTGGCTCAAAGTACTTTGCGCGCTGGCCGCCGGGTTTGTGATTGGCCGCCTGTTCATCATTGGCCACGATGCCTGTCACCAGAGCCTGACGCCCCACCGCGAACTCAACAAGGTGCTGGGCCGCATCGCGTTCTTGCCCTCGCTCACGCCCTACAGCTTGTGGGACACCGGCCACAACGTGATCCACCACGGCTACACCAACCTCAAAGGTGTGGACTTCGTCTGGACTCCGCTGACGGCTGCCGAGTTTGAAGCCCTGACGCCCAAGCAAAAATTGCTCCAACGCATTTACCGCAGCGGCTGGGCGCCGGGCCTGTATTACATGATCGAAATCTGGTGGAAACGCGAGTTCTTCCCCAACAAAGACCACATGCCAACCCGCCGCCCGATCTTCTTCAAAGACAGCTTGCTGGCCAGCCTGTTTGCGGCCTTCTGGATCGCCACCATCGCCGCTGCTGCCGTGTACACCGGTCAGTCGGTCTGGCTGTCGTTGCTGCTGGGTTTTGTCGTGCCCTTCTTCTTTTGGAACAGCATGATCGGCTTTGTGGTTTATGTACACCACACCCATGTCAAATCGTCTTGGCACGACAACAAAGCCGCATGGACCAAGGCCGCACCGTTTGTCTCGACCACCGTGCACCTGACCTTCCCCTTCAACATCGGCGCATTGATGCACCACATCATGGAGCACACCGCCCACCACGTGGACATGAGCGTTCCGCTGTACCGCCTGAAAAAGGCGCAGGCCAAGCTCGAAGAGATGCTGCCAGGCCGCATCATCGTGCAGCAGTTCTCCTGGAAGTGGTACTTTGAAACTGCCCGCAATTGCAAACTGTACGA
>JAGNVG010000006.1:23798-39035 GCA_017986605.1 Limnohabitans sp. | reverse complement strand
CGAGCTTTAACTACCGCGAAGAAGTCAAAAAATTAGACGTCAAAGCGCTGAAGAAAGATTTGACCGCCGTCATGACCGACAGCCAAGACTGGTGGCCCGCCGACTGGGGCCACTACGGTGGCTTGATGGTGCGTATGGCATGGCACGCTGCGGGTTCATACCGCGTAGCCGATGGCCGAGGCGGTGGCGGCACGGGTAACCAGCGCTTTGCACCGCTGAACTCTTGGCCTGACAACGTCAACCTCGACAAAGCACGTCGCTTGTTGTGGCCCATCAAAAAGAAATACGGCAACAAAATCAGCTGGGCCGATTTGATCATCTTGGCAGGCAACGTGGCTTATGAGTCGATGGGCTTGAAAACCTATGGCTTTGCCTTTGGTCGTGAAGACATTTGGCACCCCGAGCAAGACGTGTACTGGGGCTCTGAAAAAGAATGGTTGGCCTCTAGCCGCCACGATGGCGACAACCGCGAACAATTAGAAAACCCCTTGGCTGCAGTGCAAATGGGCTTGATCTATGTGAACCCTGAAGGCGTCAACGGCCAACCCGACCCACTCAAAACAGCACACGATGTGCGCGTCACCTTTGCCCGCATGGCCATGGATGACGAAGAAACAGTGGCCCTCACCGCAGGCGGTCACACCGTGGGCAAATGCCACGGCAACGGCAAACCCCAAAACTTAGGCCCAGACCCAGAAGGTGCAGACGTGGTCGAGCAAGGCTTGGGTTGGATGAACCACACCAGCCGTGGCGTAGGCCGCGACACCATGTCCAGCGGCATCGAAGGCGCTTGGACCACCAACCCCACCAAGTGGGACAACGGCTACTTCTACCTCTTGTTCACCTACGACTGGGAACTCAAAAAGAGCCCCGCTGGCGCGTGGCAGTGGGAGCCCATCAACATCAAGGAAGAAGACAAACCTGTGGATGTGGAAGACCCCAGCATTCGCTACAACCCCATCATGACCGACGCTGACATGGCCATGAACAAAGATCCGGCCTACCGCAAGATCTCTGAGCGCTTCTACAAAGACCCAGACTACTTCACCCAAGTCTTTGCGCGTGCGTGGTTCAAACTCACCCATCGCGACATGGGGCCCAAAGTGCGTTACATCGGCCCTGAAGTGCCGCAAGAAGACCTCATCTGGCAAGACCCCATTCCTGCTGGCCAATCCAACTACGACGTGGCGGCTGTCAAAGCCAAAATCGCCGCCAGTGGTTTGAGCGTGAGCGACATGATCAGCACCGCTTGGGACAGTGCCCGCACCTACCGTGGCTCTGACATGCGTGGTGGTGCAAACGGTGCACGCATTCGTTTGGCTCCTCAGAAAGATTGGGAAGGCAACGAGCCTGCACGTTTGGGCAAAGTGCTTCAGGTCTTGGAAGGCATTGCCAAAGACAGCGGCGCTAGCGTGGCCGATGTGATCGTGTTGGCAGGCAACGTGGGCTTAGAGAAATCTATTCAAGCCGCAGGCTTCAAGGTGGACGTGCCGTTCATGCCAGGGCGAGGTGACGCCACACAAGACATGACCGATGCCGAATCATTTGCTGTGCTCGAACCCATCCATGATGGCTTTCGCAACTGGGTCAAGAAGAACTACGTGGTCAGCCCCGAAGAGCTCTTGTTGGACCGCGCACAACTCATGGGCCTCACCGCACACGAGATGACAGCATTGTTGGGCGGTATGCGCGTTTTGGGTACCAACCACGGTGGCTCCAAGCATGGTGTGTTCACCGACCGTGTGGGTGTGTTGAGCAACGACTTCTTTGTGCACCTCACCGACATGGCGTATCAGTGGAAGCCAACAGGCCGCAACTCTTACGACATCTGTGATCGCCAAACAGGTCAAGCCAAGTGGACAGCTTCACGTGTGGACTTGGTTTTTGGTTCCAACGCCATCTTGCGTGCCTATGCCGAGGTATACGCTCAAGATGACAACCAAGAAAAGTTCATCCAAGACTTTGTGGCCGCTTGGACCAAGGTGATGAACGCTGATCGTTTCGATCTGCATTGATCCCATGTAGGTGCAGGTCTTTTGGGCCCAGATGCGGCTGGTTTGATCGCCAGCAGCTCTGGGTCCATTTCTTTTGGGGTTGAAGAGGTCGGTCCTGAACTCAGTGCGTCAGACTCGGCCAAGCGACGGAGTCTATAAACGGCGATTTGACAATTGCTGACCGAGTGGCATTTAACATCGCGATATGTTTTTGGTTGCTAACCCGATGAAAGAAGAGCAAGTATGAAACTTATGAATTCACTATTTGCCTGCGCATTGATGCTTGCGGCTTGTACCAGCTATTCGCAAGAGAAAATTGGCGTGGTGCTGATGCATGGCAAGCAGGGGGGGAGCTCACGAGACAGCAGTCTTGACAGTCTGCATAAAAAATTACTGGATGCAGGCATGGTTGTCGTCAAGCCAGAAATGCCATGGTCATTCAACCGCTTTATCGATGGTCACTGGGATGCTGCGATGTCGGAGATCAAAGCGCATGTTGAAAAGATGAAGCAATCTGGCGCGTCTAAAGTTGTCTTGATGGGCCACAGCTTGGGCAGTCCTGCCGCTTTGAGTTACGCAGCTAGGCATGCAGATGTTTCCGCGATAGCTTTGTTGGCACCAGGGCATGTTCCTTATTACTACAGTCAGTGCATTCCCTATTCGCCCATCAAGCTGTGCGCGGTGAAAGATGGCGTTGAATACGCACGAAAAGAAATGGCATCGGGCAATGCTGACAAAAAGCAAGGACTGGCCGATATCAATCAAGGTAGACGCAACGTTGTCTGGATGACGCCCCGCGATTACCTTTCTTACTTTGAGCCCACATCTGATGCGGAGATGTCTGTCACGGCTTCAAAAATCCCTGCAAACATGCCTGTTCTCTGGGTCATCGGAGACAAAGATTATTTGATCCGCGAAGGTCGCCCGTACGTATTCGACAAGCTGCCTCAAAACGCCAGAAGCCTTTACCTTGAGGTGTCGGGCAATCATGTTTCAACACCGGGTGTTGCATCCGATCAAATTGTTCAATGGGTGAAGTCTGCCGTTGCCGATTGAGTGCGCCATGCTGGGCGTCCGATTTCATGGCTGCTCGTGTCGTCTGCCGTTGTCCGTGGCGCGTGGTGATGGAACTCAAGGCCTGCTTGGCATTTCCCGCGCCAGCGCCTGCGCCAACTCAATTACCGCCATCGCGTAATAACTGCTCCAGTTGTATCGGGTGATCGCGTAGAAGTTTTCGGTGCCCGCCACATAGCTTGGGGCGTTAGGGCCGTTGCGCAGCTCGATCAAGGCCAATGGACCTGGATGCACGAGTGCCGCACCTTCCAATGCTGCCCCTTTGCTCAAAAAATTGGCCACGCTGAAGGTGGGCAAGATGTCTGGCGCCAACAGGCTGTCCATGTCGGTCTGGCCTGGTGTCAATGTCACGGGGTAATGCGTGGGCATGCCGGGGTGCCACTGGAAGGCTTTGAAATAGTGGGCGACCGAGCCGATGGCGTCGGCAGGGTTGCCAAACAGGTCTATGCGGCCATCGCCATCAAAGTCCACTGCAAACTTGGCCCAACTGGACGGCATGAATTGCGGCAAACCCAAAGCGCCTGCGTAGCTGCCCCGGATGGCCAGTGGGTCGGCTCCGCTGCGTGAAGTCAACAGCAGAAATTGTTCCAGCTCGCTGCGAAAAAAAGCTTGGCGTTCGGCGGCTCTGGGGTGGGCGGTTGGGAAATGAAAAGCCAAGGTGCCCAAAGCGTCCAGCACTCGGAAGTTGCCGGTATTTTGGCCATACAGCGTCTCGACACCGATGATGCTGACGATGATGGACGCAGGCACGCCGTATTCGCGCTCGGCCCGCTCCAGCGTGGAGCGGTGTTTCAGCCAGAACTGCCGTCCGGCTTGGATGCGCACGGGCTCAATGAAGCGTGACCGGTAAGCATTCCAGTCTTTGGCTACCGGGCTTGCGGGCGGCAGCACCAGCTTTTCCACCAAGGGCAGACGTTGCGCTTGTTGGATGGTTTTTTCTACCCAGTCTGGCTCGAGTTGCAAACGCCGTGCGGTTTCTTGCGCCCAGATGGCGACTTCGGGGTTCTGGCTCAAGCGGATACCGGGCGCTGCAGCGGGTTGTTGTGCGCGATGCTGGCGCCCTTGGTGTGTTTGGTGCTTGTTCTTGGATTTTTTGCTGGTGTGCGGCTGGTTTTTTGCGCTGTGAGCCTGAGACGCTTGAGCTTGGGCGGTGTTCAGACTGGTCAGTGAAACAGCCAAGGCTAAAAGACCCGTCAAAACAGTTTTAAGGCGCATAGGATGGCGCACCAGGGTGGGGGGTGAGAGAGAATTCATGCGGTGCTCAGTTTAATCGCCCTCAAACCGCTCATCTGGCCAAACCTGCATTCGGGGGTCTCGCGAAGCGTGGGTGGGCGTGATAAGCTGAAAGCAGAAAATGTGCAGTCATTCAAAAAAATCGACAGTTCTGACAATCTGTTGAACATGCAGGAAAACAAGCCGTATGGGTGCGACAGGTTATTTCACACATCCCACTTGCTGGAAACACGAAATGGGTGCCGGCCATCCCGAGTGCCCCGAGCGACTGGGAGCAATTGAGGACCGTTTGCTGATCACGGGCCTAGACATGGCCTTGCAACGCCGAGAGCCTAACCCTGCGGCTTTGGCTGACATCGAATTGGCCCACGGTCGCATGCATGTGGCGGCTTTGCGTGGTTTGGGAGATGTCTTGCGTGAAGACATGGCCGCAGGCGGCCCGAGCCATACGGCGCTGGACCCGGACACGATGATCAATGCGCACACATGGGATGCGGCTTTGCTGTCTGCTGGTGCGGCCATCGATGCCACCGATGCCGTGCTGGCGGGTGAGCTGGAAAACGCCTTTTGTGCGGTACGTCCACCGGGTCACCATGCTTGTCGCGACAAGGCCATGGGGTTTTGCTTCTTCAACAACGTGGCCATTGCCGCCAAATATGCGCTGGAGCGCCACGGGCTCAAACGCGTGGCGATTGTGGACTTTGATGTGCACCATGGCAACGGTACAGAGGACATTGTGGCCGGGGATGAGCGCATTTTGATGGTCAGTTTTTTCCAGCATCCGTTTTACCCCGAGGGCGGTTCGCAATCGAATGCGGCCAATTTGGTCAATTTGCCTGTCCCGGCTTACACCAAGGGCATGGACATTCGCGAGTTGATCGAGATGATGTGGATACCACGGCTGGAGGCGCACAAGCCCGAATTGATCTTGATTAGCGCAGGGTTTGATGCCCATCGCGAAGACGATATGGGCCAGATGGGCTTGGTGGAGCAGGATTACGCTTGGATCACCCAGCGTATCAAGGATGTGGCCCAGCGCCATGCCAAGGGCCGCATTGTCAGTTGCTTGGAAGGCGGCTACAGCCTCAGCGCCTTGGGCCGCAGTGTGGAGGCGCACCTGCGCGTGCTGGCGGACGTTTGAGTCAAGACCGCTTTGCGCGGTGTCGACTGCTGGGTGGCTGGGCGCGTTTGTGCACAATCTGGGCATGACTGACGAAACCGCCCGCACTTCAACTGACCTGTTGCTCCACCAGCGCGATGCCCGTGGCGTTCACAGGCTGACCCTCAACAGTCCCAGCAGCTTCAACACCCTCAGCGAAGCCCTGCTCGATGCTTTGCAACAAGCCTTGAACGCCATTGCGCAGGACGAACATGCCCGTGTGGTCGTGTTGGCCGCTGCCGGTCAAGCTTTTTGTGCCGGGCACAACCTCAAGGAAATGAGGGCGCAGCCCGCACTGGCCTACTACCAAAAGTTGTTTGCCCAATGCACACGCATGATGCTGTCGATTCAGAATTTACCGGTGCCCGTGATCGCCCGTGTGCAAGGCATTGCGACTGCGGCGGGTTGTCAGCTGGTGGCGCAATGCGATCTGGCGGTGTCGGTGGACAGCGCGAGCTTTGGCGTCAATGGCATCGATGTGGGCTTGTTTTGCGCTACGCCCAGCGTGCCTCTGGTGCGCAACATGCATGCCAAACAAGCCATGGAGATGTTGCTGACCGGCGGCTTTATTTCTGCCGAAGAGGCTCGCAGCCGGGGGCTGGTCAATCGGGTCTGTGCGGCCGGCGATCTGGATGCGCAGGTGGACCAACTGGTGTGCGCCATCTTGGCCAAGCCACGAGAAGCGGTGTGTGCAGGCAAAGCTTTGTTTTACAAGCAGCGCGAGATGGGGGTAGAGGCCGCATATCAATTGGCAGGCCAAACCATGGCCTGCAACATGATGGATGATGTGGCCCAAGAGGGCGTGCAGGCGTTCATCGACAAAAGGAATCCCTCATGGCGAACATGAAATCTTTGAACATTGCAGACCCGGTGGTGTGGCTGGATGCCTTGGTTCGCGCTGAGTCGCTTCAGGTACTGGCGGCATTTGCGGGCTGCATCGCATTGTCTTGGTTGCTGGTGTGGCTGGTTCGCCGGGCGTTTGCGGGGCACGAGTTGTCGGTTTTGTTGGGCAAGCGCTTGATTGATGGGGTTTTATTCCCGACGGTGTTGTTGGCTTTGACTTTCGCTGCCCGCGCCTTGCTGACCGAAGACCGTCCGGTGGCATTGTTTGGCATTTTGTTGCCGGTCTGCATTTCATTGGCCCTGATCCGTTTTGGCGTCAAGGTGTTGCAGGTGGCTTTTGGCGAGGCTCCGTTTGTGCGCATGTTGGAGCGCACGATTTCCTGGATCGCCTGGTTGGCTGTGGTGCTGTGGGTCACGGGCATTTTGCCGCTCATCTTGGACGAGCTGGACCAGATTCGCTGGAAGGTGGGGGGCTCCATGTTGTCGGTGCGCACTTTGCTGGAGGGGGCATTGACCGCCGGTGCGGTGCTGATTGTCACTTTGTGGGTGTCCTCGGCCCTAGAGTCGCGTTTGCTCAAGTCGGCCACAGGCAGTGACTTGTCGCTGCGCAAGGTCATCAGCAACACGGTGCGGGCTTTGCTCATGTTTGTGGGCTTGCTGTTGGCCCTGTCTTCGGTGGGTATTGACCTGACGGCTTTGTCTGTCTTGGGTGGTGCGGTGGGTGTGGGCATCGGCTTTGGCTTGCAGAAACTGGCGGCCAACTATGTGAGTGGTTTTGTCATTCTGGCCGAGCGCAGCATGCGCATCGGCGACAGCGTCAAGATCGACAATTTTGAAGGCCGCATCACCGACATCAAGGCCCGCTACACCGTCATCCGGTCTCCATCGGGGCGTGAGTCCATCGTTCCTAACGAGATGCTCATCACGCAACGCGTAGAGAGTTTGTCGTTGGCCGACTCTAAAGTGGCGCAGGCCACCGTGGTTTCAGTGGCCTATGACGCCCCAGTGGACAAAGTGATGGCGCTGCTGTTGCAAGCCTGCCAGGCTCAGCCGCGTGTGCTGGCCGATCCAGCGCCTTTGGTGGCTTTGTCTGCCTTTGGCGCAGATGGGCTGGAGTTCACCGTCAATTACTGGTTTGAAGACCCCGCCAGCGGTCAGCTGAGTCTCAAGTCCGATATCAACCTTGCCATCTTGAAAACACTGCGGGAAAACGGAATTGAAATTCCATTCCCCCAGCGGGTGGTGCATATGCCCACCAGAAGCTGAGGTTCAAGTGCACCTTTGCACCTGCGCTTGGTGCCAGAAAAAAGGCACACCTGCGGTGTGCCTTGGAGTGGAAGCGATGGAGGCTCAGTCCATCATGGATGGTAGCCACAGACTCAAGCCGGGGAAGGCCAGCAAGATGCCCAAGGTGATGACCAGCACCAACACCAGTGGCCACACGCCACGGAATATGGTTCCTAAACCGACTTTGGGCAGCAAGGTATTGAGCACAAAAAGGTTCATGCCCACGGGCGGTGAAATCAGACCGATTTGAATGACCATCACGATCAAAACACCAAACCAGACGGGATCAAAACCGAGTTGCACCACGATGGGGAAGAACAGAGGAATGGTCAAAAGAACCATGGTGAGTTCTTCCATCACAGTGCCCAGCAAAATATAGATCAGCATCATGGCCGCCACGATCATGATGGGCGACAAGCCTAAATGGGTGATCCATTCTTTAAGCTCCATGGGCATGGTGGTGAAGTTCACGAAGTTGGCAAAAATCGTGGCAGCGATCAAAAGTGTGAACAGCATGGCCGTGGTGCGGGCCGACTCCACCAGCACCTCAAACAGGGCTTTCCAGTTGAGTGAGCGGCGTGCCAAGGCAAACAAGAACGCCCCCATTGCCCCCATGCCAGCGCCTTCGGTGGCTGTGAAGAAGCCACCATAAATACCGCCCAGCACAATGACCACCAGCAGCAACACTCCCCAGATACCCCGCAAAGCAGCCCAGCGTTGGGGCCAGGTGAATTTTTCTCCGGCCGGTGCGTGTTCTGGATCACGCGAGGTCATGATGACCACGGCGACCATCATCAGCATCGCCGTCAAGGCACCAGGAATCACTCCCGCCGCAAATAATTTGCCGATGTGAGTTTCAGTGATGATGCCGTAGATCACCATGATGGTGGAGGGCGGAATCATGATGCCCAATGTGCCGCCCGCTGCGATCACACCGGTTGACAGGGCATCGCTGTAGCCGAGCTTTCTCATGGACGGGTAGGCGACTTTGCTCATGGTGGCGGCCGTGGCAATTGAAGAGCCACAAATGGCTCCAAAGCCAGCGCAAGCGGCGATGGTGGCGTGCGCCAGACCTCCACGGCGGTGACCAATGAACGTGTAGGCCGCATGAAAGAGCTCATGCGCCAGACCGGCTCGGGCCACGAAGTTGCCCATCAAAATGAACAAGGGGATGACCGACAAGGTATAGGCAAATCCTGTCTCATAGACCACTTGGGCTGTGCTGGCGAAGGCGGGCAGCCAACCTCGCGTGAGGCCAATTCCGACCAAGCCAACCAGACCCATCGAAAAAGCCAAAGGCACACGCAACAAAGCCAAGCCAAAAATGGCGGCAAATCCAATCAGGGCTTCGATCACAGTGCGCCTCCTTCGGCATCGTCATGGTCCAAAGGGTTGAACATCATGCTCAAATGAATCAAGCCGGTGAACCCGCAAAGCAAGCCCATTCCGTAAATGAACGGTGCTTTGAGAATCTTCAGTTGTGCGGTCGTTTCTCCACTGGCCACAAAATCTGCGCCGGTTTTCCACATCAACCACGCTAAGCCAAGCAGGGCCGCAGCGCACAGCAAGTGAACAAGGCCACGTTGAATCCGCTTGATGGCATCGCCGAAGAGGCCGTCTAGCGAGTCAAAAACCACGTGTTCACCGCGCTCTGACACCAGCGGCAGCGCGCCAAAAATGACCACCACCATCAAGAGTTCAGTCAGCTCGAGCGAGCCCGTGATGGAGTGGTCCAGCATTTTTCTGCCGCTGACATCCAAAAAAGTGAGCACCATGATGGCAAACAAGGCCAATCCAGCAAGAATGCCGCAGGCCGTTTCCAATAGTTTTTTCAAAATCATTCCTTCACATGAAAAAACGGTACCCGTCTGTGAAAACGGGTACCGCTGCGGGGGTCATCGCTGGACTGACCAACCCCAGTTTTTTATAGTTTACTTTTCCAGTTTGGCGATTTCAGCGCGGAACTCGCTCAAAACTTTGCCCGCATTTTTCAGACCTTTGGCCTCGGCGGCTTTGATCCAACCTTGTTCCAAGGGTGCGGTTTTGCTTTTGATATCGGCCACAAATTTGGCATCAGCTTTGGTCACCTGAACGCCGTTGACTTGCATCAGCGCGAAGGCGCGACGGTCCACTTTGTCCCAGCCCCGGCCGAAAATGCGTGCGGCTGTTTCGCCAGAAATCGCATCCACGGCTTTCTTGTCTTCTGCAGACAGTTTGTCATATTTGGCTTGGTTCATCATGAACACAAAGCTGGTGTTGTACAGACCACCCGGGAATGTGGTGGCGTGCTTGATGATCTTGTCGATCTTGAATGATTCGGTCGATTCGGCCGGGAACAAGGTGCCGTCCATCACACCGCTAGACAGCAGTTCGTAGGAATCAGGCGCGGGCTTGAGCGTGACGTTCATGCCGAGTGCCTTGGACATGTCGTTGACCATGCCGCCACCCACGCGGAACTTCAGGCCGCTGAGGTCATCTACTTTGGCGATGGCGCGTTTGGTGTTGAACACGATGCCCGGGCCGTGAGAGAACAAGCTGATGACTTTGACACCTTGGTGTTCTGCAGCGAACTCAGGGTACTTGCCGGCGACACGGCTCAACGCGACAGAAATGGTTTCCGCGCTGTTGCCCAAAAATGGCAATTCGGTCATTTGTGTCGTCACAAAACGGCCAGGCGTGTAGCCATGCACCGTGTAAGACACATCGGCCAAACCGTTTTTGACCGCGTCATAAGTGCCTGGTGCGGGTGTGACACCGCGGGGCAAGATGTTGCACTTGATTCGGCCCTTGGTGTTCTCGGTCAACAGGTCGCACCACTCTTTTTGCGCCATGCTGGCGGTGTGTGTGGGGGGCAGCCAGCTGGAGACGGTCAGAACCGTTTGTGCTTGCGCCACACCAACCAAGCTGGTGACTGCAATTGCGGCCATGGAAATCAGGGTTTTTTTCATCAGAATGCTCCGTCAAATTGGTTACAAAACATAATCTAATCTGGTTTTACCCAGAATGCACTCCATGCTAACCCTGATTCACCAACCGCTTGGTCGGTGAATTCCCGGGGGTAGGATGCAAAAAAAATCACGAAAGCCACTTGGAAAATGCGAACGACCGTGCTTTTTTGTGAATAATGGGTTGTTTGAAAAGTGTTTTGATGCACAATTGACGTTTACGTAACGTCAATTGTTTTCCTCAAAGGCGTGTTTCAAAACGTCGCTGGTTTTGATCTATCAATGGAGATGTTTTCATGAAAATTCTGGTTCCCGTGAAACGGGTTGTGGACTACAACGTCAAAGTGCGCGTCAAATCCGACGGCTCCGGTGTGGACATCGCCAACGTCAAAATGAGCATGAACCCGTTTGACGAGATTGCTGTCGAAGAAGCTGTGCGTCTGAAAGAAAAAGGCTTGGCCACCGAGGTGATCGCGGTGTCTTGCGGCGTGACCCAGTGCCAGGAAACCCTGCGCACCGCCATGGCCATCGGTGCAGACCGTGGCATCCTGGTTGAGACTCCTGCCGATCTGGACCTGCAGCCCTTGGCTGTAGCCAAGTTGCTCAAAGCCTTGGTTGACAAAGAACAACCCGGTTTGATCATCTTGGGCAAACAAGCCATTGACGACGACTGCAACCAGACCGGCCAGATGTTGGCCGCTTTGGCCGATCTGCCCCAAGCCACTTTTGCCTCCAAAGTCGAAATCGTGGACGGCAAAGCCCAAGTGACCCGTGAGATCGACGGCGGTCTGGAAACCCTGGCCATTTCACTGCCTGCGGTCATCACCACCGACCTGCGTTTGAACGAGCCACGCTATGTGACCTTGCCCAACATCATGAAGGCCAAGAAAAAGCAGCTCGACACCTTCAAGCCTGAAGACCTGGGAGTGGATGTGGCCCCCCGCATCAAGACCCTCAAGGTCGCGGAGCCTGCCAAGCGCAGCGCTGGCATCAAGGTGCCCGATGTCGCCACCCTGGTGGACAAGCTCAAGAACGTGGCCAAAGTGATCTAAGGACTGAAGAACATGACCTCCCTTGTTATTGCAGAACACGACAACGCCTCCATCAAAGGCGCCACCCTCAACACCGTGACAGCCGCCGCCGCTTGCGGTGGTGACGTGCACGTGCTCGTCGCTGGCCACAACGCTGGCGCCGCTGCCGCTGCGGCGGCCCAAATCGCAGGTGTTGCCAAAGTCATCCATGCCGACAGTGAAGCCCTGGCTCACGGCTTGGCTGAAAACGTCGCCGCACAGGTGCTCGCTATCGCGGGCAACTACAGCCATATCCTGTTCCCCGCCACCGCAGGTGGCAAGAACGTGGCCCCCCGCGTGGCGGCTAAGCTGGACGTGGCGCAGATCTCCGACATCACCCAAGTGATCTCGGCCGACACCTTCGAGCGCCCGATTTACGCTGGCAATGCCATCGCGACTGTGCAATCCACAGACGCAACCAAAGTCATCACCGTGCGCACCACCGGCTTTGATGCCGCTGCGGCCAACGGTGGCTCTGCAGCCGTGGAAGCTGCAGCCGCACAAGCCGACAGTGGCAAGAGCAGCTTCAAGGGCAGCGAGATCGCCAAGAACGACCGCCCCGAGCTGACCGCAGCCAAGATCATCGTCTCGGGTGGCCGCGCTTTGGGCAGCTCGGAGAAGTTCAACGAAGTGATGACACCCTTGGCCGACAAGCTGGGCGCGGCCATTGGTGCCAGCCGCGCTGCGGTGGATGCGGGCTACGCTGCCAACGACCTGCAAGTGGGCCAGACCGGCAAGATCGTGGCACCTCAGCTGTATGTCGCTTGCGGCATCTCGGGTGCAATCCAGCATTTGGCCGGCATGAAGGACTCCAAAGTGATCGTGGCGATCAACAAGGACCCTGAAGCGCCGATTTTCAGCGTGGCGGACTTCGGCCTCGAAGCCGATCTGTTTGCCGCTGTGCCTGAGTTGACCCAGGCCCTCTGATTTATCAGCACACCCTAAAAGGCATCGTTCGCGATGCCTTTTTTGTACCCTCACACAGACTTACCGGAGACTTTCATGAGCTACACCGCCCCCCTCAAGGACATGCTGTTCAACATCGAACACCTGGCTCGCATCGACCAGATCGCGCAGATTCCCGGCTTTGAAGACGCCGGTCTGGAAACCGCACAAGCGGTGCTGGAGGAGTGCGGCAAGCTCAACCGCGATGTGATCGCGCCGCTGAACTGGGAAGGGGACAAGAACCCGTCTTTCCACCACAGCGGTAACCAAGTCACGACGACACCCGGCTTCAAGGAGGCCTACAAACAATTCACCGAAGGCGGCTGGCAAAGCCTGCAGCACCCCGCCGACTTTGGCGGTCAGGGCCTGCCTAAGACCATCGGCGCGGCATGCGGCGAAATGCTCAACTCGGCCAACATGAGCTTTGCGCTGTGCCCGATGCTGACCGACGGCGCGATCGAAGCGCTGCTGACTGCGGGCTCCGACGAACTCAAAGCCACCTACTTGGAAAAACTGATCTCTGGCGAATGGACCGGCACCATGAACCTGACCGAGCCACAAGCCGGCTCGGACCTGGCCGCTGTGCGTACCCGTGCTGAGCCTTTGCCTGATGGCACTTACAAAGTCTTTGGCACCAAGATCTACATCACCTACGGTGAGCACGACATGGCCGAGAACATCGTGCACCTGGTGCTGGCCCGCGTGCAAGGTGCACCCGAGGGTGTTAAGGGCATCAGTCTGTTTGTGGTGCCTAAATTCATGGTCAAGGCCGATGGTTCGCTGGGCGAGCGCAACGACGTGCATTGCGTCTCCATCGAGCACAAGATGGGCATCAAGGCCAGCCCCACGGCGGTGCTGCAGTATGGTGACCATGGCGGTGCGATTGGCTACTTGGTGGGTGAAGAAAACCGTGGCCTCGAATACATGTTCATCATGATGAACGCTGCCCGCTATGCGGTGGGTGTGCAGGGCATCTCGATTGCCGAGCGTGCTTACCAAAAGGCCGTGCAGTACGCCCGTGACCGCGTGCAAAGCCGCCCAGTTGACGGCAGCTTGCCCGCGGCAGGCCCCATCATTCACCACCCCGATGTGCGCCGCATGCTCATGACCATGCGCGCCTACACCGAAGGCTGCCGTTCGCTGGCCTCTGTGGCCGCCGCCGCCTATGACGCAGCGCACCACCACCCTGATGCCGAGGTGCGCAAGCAAAACCAGTCTTTCTATGAATTCATGGTGCCGCTGGTCAAGGGCTACAGCACCGAAATGAGCCTGGAAGTGACCAGCTTGGGCGTGCAGGTGCACGGTGGTATGGGTTTCATTGAGGAAACCGGCTGTGCCCAGTACTACCGCGACGCCAAGATTTTGACGATCTACGAAGGCACCACCGCCATCCAGGCCAACGACCTGGTGGGCCGCAAGACCTCGCGCGATGGTGGCCAGACTGCCAAAGCGCTGGCCGATCAAGTGGCGCAAACCGAGGCGCAACTGATCGCGTCGGGCAACGCCGATGCGCAGGCCATGGCCAAGCGCTTGAAGGCCGCCCGTGAAGCGTTTGTGGATGTGGTCAACTTCGTGGCAGGCAACACCAAGGCCAAACCCAATGATGTGTTCGCTGGCAGCGTGCCGTACCTCATGCTCACCGGCAATCTGATGGCCGGTTGGCAAATGGGCCGTGCCCTGCTGGTGGCTCTGACGCCTGATGCGCAAGCGCAAGACGCAGCTTTCATGGCGTCCAAAGTCACCACGGCGCGTTTCTATGCCGACCACGTCCTGTCCAAGGTGCCCGGCATCCGCGACAGCATCGTGGAAGGTGCAGGCAGTGTGACCGAGTTGGCACTGGACGCATTCTGATTTTTCATGTCAAGCGCTGAAGACTGACCAAGCCGATTTGTCGGATCGCTCAGTCGTTTTCTGGTGGGGCATGCTGATGGGCGTGTCCCCGCGCCGACAGCGATCCGTGTGGCTGTCTTACACAATCAGTCGATTATTTGAGGAGATTCCATGTCCAAATTGCCCCCAGTTCTAGCCCACTTGCCATTTCCTGTCATCGCCTCTCCTTTGTTCATCATCAGCAACCCTAAGTTGGTGATTGAACAATGCAAAGCTGGTATTGTGGGCTCCATGCCTGCACTCAATGCCCGTCCTGCTGCGCAGTTGGAGGAGTGGTTGATCGAAATCACAGAGGCGCTGGCCGCCTACAACAAGGCCAATCCGGATCAACCTGCCGCACCCTTTGCCATCAACCAGATCGTGCACAAGAGCAATGACCGCTTGGAGCATGACATGGCCTTGTGCGTGAAGTACAAGGTGCCGATCATCATCACCTCCTTGGGCGCACGCGAAGAGATCAATGCCGCGGCGCACAGCTACGGCGGTGTGGTGCTGCACGATGTGATCAACAACAAGCATGCCCATAAAGCCATTGAAAAGGGCGCGGACGGGCTGATTGCGGTGGCTGCGGGGGCAGGGGGCCATGCGGGCGTGAAAAGCCCATTCGCCTTGATCCAGGAAATTCGCCAGTGGTTCGATGGGCCTTTGGCTTTGTCGGGCTCGATCGCATCGGGTGATGCCATTTTGGCCGCACAAGCCATGGGGGCCGACTTCGCTTACATGGGCTCCGCTTTCATTGCGACCCATGAGGCACGTGCTGCAGATGAGTACAAGCAAGCCATTGTCGACAGCAACTC
>JAGNVG010000006.1:0-23698 GCA_017986605.1 Limnohabitans sp. | reverse complement strand
GAATGGGGGCAAGCGCTTGCGCACATGGTGTTGATCCAGCACCTGCTGGACATGGAGGCTTTGTCGGCTGGCATTTGGTACGTCGCCATTGACTTTCAGTTGTATACGATGGTCTTGCTCAGTCTGTGGGTCGTGAAGGTCTGTCGCTCAGCACAGGCGGCACCCTCGGCCAAGTCTTTGCGCTTGGGCATGTGGTTGGGCTTGACCTGCGCTTCCTTATGGTGGTGGAACTTGGAGCCGTCGCTGGATGATCATGGTCTGTATTTTTTTGGTTCTTACGGTTTGGGATTGTTGGCATGGGAAGCCCGGCGGCATGCGGGTGTGTCCATCCCCAATGATGCCGTACAGCCTTGGGCCATGTGGGCGTTGTTCTTGGCGCTGGGCGGCGTGGCTTGGTGGTTGGAGCCGCGCTGGCGCCTATCGGTGGCTTGGGCAGTAGCCTGTCTGCTGATGACTGCTCCAACAAGATGGTTTTCAGGGGAGGCGGTGCCTTCTTTGGCGGCACAGGAGGCAGTGCAGTGGTTATCTAAGGTCTCTTATTCGGTCTTCTTGATTCATTTTGGCGTGAGTCTCGCTGTCAACGCCAGTGTTACCGCACTATGGCCTGATGCCATATGGGCCAATGTGCTGGGCATGTTCGTCGCTTTGCTACTGTCGCTGCTGTGGGGGGGCTTGCTCTACAGATTTGTGGAGCGCCATGCACCATCTTGGTGGCGATGGTGGCTTTGGGCTGGGGTGTTCAAGGCCAGCGTTGCGCTGGCCTTGCTCATGCAATCTGTTGAGTAAAGCGGTCTGCTAAGACTCAACCGGCTGTTGTGGCTTTCACTTTTTCAGTGATGTAGGCCAGCGCTTCCTCCACCTGATCGATCAAAATCAGGCACAAGTCACCGGGGGACAGGCGGGCCAGCGCAGTATCAATGGCGTTGAACTCACCCTGAATGTCTTGCACGTAAGTGGTCCGCGCTGCTCCTTGCAAACCTTCGCGCAGCAAGGCAATGACTTCACCGTCTTCTCGTCCACGCTGGCAAGCATCTTGGTAAAGCAAGACTTCGTCGAAAGCCTGGCCCAAAATTTTGGTTTGGTCGCGGATGTCTTGGTCACGCCGATCACCTGCGCCGCTGATGACGACCATGCGTTTTTGGGCAGGCATGTTGTCCACGGCTTGTACCAGAGCCTGTATGGCATCTGGGTTGTGACCGTAGTCTGCGATCAATGTGGCACCGCGGTAGTCAAACACGTTGAAGCGACCTGGCACACCCTGGATGTCGCTGATGAACGTGGCCACGCCTTGGGCGATGGCGTCCCATGGAACGTCCACAGCCCAGGCTGCCCCAATCGCGGCCATGACGTTTTCTGTCTGGAAGCCGATTTGGCCTTGGCGTGTGAGTGGCACCTGCGCCAATGGAATGCGAAGGACCTGTTTGCCTTTTTGGGCCACGATGTGACCGTCCTCGGTGAACACCACGCGTTTACCTTGAGCGCGGTGCGTAGCCAAGACGGGATGGTTGGCGTCCAGTGCGAAAAAGGTCACGTCACCCGGGCAGTGCGGGGCCATCGAAGCCACGGCGGGGTCGGCTGCATTGAGCACGGCCATGCCGTTTTGCTCCACGTTGAGCACGATCACACGTTTCAAGACCGACAGATCTTCGAGCGTGGTGATGTAGTTCAAGCCCAGGTGATCACCACCGCCCATGTTGGTCACGATGGCCACGTTACAGCGGTCAAAAGCCAGCCCTTCGCGCAGCAGACCACCACGCGCGGTTTCAAAAACTGCAGCATCAACCTCGGGGTGCATCAGCACATTGCGTGCACTGCGTGGACCGCTGCAGTCGCCGGAGTCGGTCTGACGGCCATTGACGTAAACACCGTCGGTGTTGGTCATGCCCACACGCAAACCTTGCGCCTTGAGCAGGTGTGCGGTGAGGCGAACGGTGGTGGTTTTGCCGTTGGTGCCAGTGACCGCAATCACCGGAATGCGGCCAGTTGCACCGCCCGGGAACATCTGATCGATCACGGCGTTGCCCACGTCACGGCCTTTGCCGTAAGAGGGGCTGATGTGCATGCGCAAGCCGGGTGCTGCATTGACTTCGACAATGCCGCCGTTTTGTTCCTCGAGAGGGCGCAAGACGGATTCACAGACCACATCCACGCCGCAAATGTCGAGGCCGACCATTTGCGCAGCTTCCACCACGCGGGCAGCGACTTCGGGGTGCACGTCATCGGTCACATCGGTGGCACTGCCGCCTGTGGACAGGTTGGCGTTGTTGCGCAGAATGACCCGGCGGCCCTTTTCGGGCACCGATTCGGGCTCCAGATCCTGGGCGTGCAGGCGGCCAATGGCAATGTCGTCAAAACGGATTTTGGTCAAGGAGGTGGAGTGCCCAGTACCCCGACGCGGATCGGCGTTCACCAGATCCACCAATTGACGTACGGTGTGCTTGCCATCGCCCACCACCAAAGGGGGCTCGCGACGTGCCGCAGCGATCAGTTTGTTGCCCACGACGAGCAAGCGGTAATCATGGCCGGGTAAAAACTTTTCGACCATCACAGTGCCATAGCGCTCGGCCGTGGCGTAGGCGTTGTCAAATGCCGTCCGCTCAGTGATGTTGACGGTCACGCCTTTGCCTTGGTTGCCATCTTGTGGCTTGACCACCACGGGCAGTCCCACTTCCAAGGCGATGGCCCAAGCTTCGTCAGGCGTTTGTGCGGGTCGGCCCAAGGGCACGGGCACGCCTGCAGCGTGCAGCAATTGTTTGGTCAGGTCTTTGTCTTGAGCGATCGATTCCGCAATGGCGCTGGTCGAGTCAATCTCTGCCGCTTGGATGCGGCGCTGTTGCGAGCCCCAGCCAAACTGTACCAAGCTGCCGTCGGTCAGTCGTCTGAACGGGACGCCCCGGGCCACTGCCGCATCGACGATCGAGCCTGTTGACGGCCCCAAGCGCACGTCTTCATCCAATTCGTGCAGTTGGGCCAAAGCGCTTTCCAAGTCAAAACCATGACCTTCCATGGCGGATTGACAAAGCTTCTCTGCCAACTCCAATGCCAGGCGCCCCACGGCCTCTTCGGAGTACTGGACCACGACCTGGTAGACGCCAGGCTCTTCGGTGGCGGTGGTGCGACTGAAAGTCACAGGACAGCCTGCATGGGCTTGCAACGCCAGTGTGACTTTTTCCAGCGCATGGGCCATCGACGGCGCTTGGCCCGATCTGCTGCCTTCAATGGGGCCGACTTCCGGAAAAATGCGGCGCAGACGTTGTTCGATCGGGTGGTTGGCCGACAGTTTGAGTTCTACCTCGGGGCAGGTCACGATGGCTTCAATGGCCGTGTGACGACTCCACAAATTGGGACCGCGCAGCGCGCGAATTCTTGACACTTCCATGAACCAGGATTCCTGTGATGGGGTAAGGCCGTGGGGCTTGTCGGGTATTAATGAGATGTGTTTTGGCCGAAGCTTTTGACGCCGGCACGGATCAAGTCCGTGCTGATGTCCAAAGCCCAAGCCACACAGGCAGCGACCAGCATGTCGTCGGTGTTGAGCCGACCGTCTTGCAGCAGTCGGGACACTGCAGGACGTTTGGAAGACAACACCAATGATTCGCGTTGGCCTTCGCTCAGGACCAGTTGTCCATCACGCCAAAATGCCACGCGACCTCCCGATGCGAGGTGGGCGACAAGTCGCGGGTTGTTTTCGTCATTGGCATAAAAAATCACGCTGCCATCGCAATGGCGAGCCAGGTCAGCAACTTGGTCGTTGGCTGCATTCAGGACCGCCGTGCCATGCGACAAGATCACGTCGATTTGTGTGCGCACGTAGCTGGGCATCTTTTCATCGCTGCCAGGGTACAAGTCGTCCAGACCTTGTGCACTGGGCATGCGCGTCACAACACCGACTTGGCAGCGGTCATAAGGCAAACCTTCGGCCAGCAAATGGCGAGCATCGGATTCAAACACGGCAGCCTGAACAGACCGGTTGATCAACAGCCTTTGAGCGTTTTCCCAGTCCATGCCGTTGTGGCTTTGCAGTTGGCGTTGGTTCATGTACAAGCCGTCCGCGCACGCCAGACCGGTGTACAGGCCTTTGAGGTGCAAAAGCCAAGATACCAATGTAGCCGGGCGGGTGGTATCGCCATCGCCCATGAAGCCGACCACCGGAACGCGTCCGGTGTCTACAGATTTGAACAAGTGGTTGGCAATGGCCTGGCCCACCGGACGCGGTTGGCCCACGGCAGGTTTGAGGTGCATCAACAAACCCGGACCTGCATTGACCTCCACAATGGCACCACCTTGGCTTGCCAAGGGTTGGGAGATGTCTCGAGCGACCAGATCGACACCTGCAATGTCCAGTCCCACCACGCGTGCTGCCAGCACAGCTTGCGCCGCCACATCGGGGTGCACTTCATCGGTCACATCCAACGCCATGTTGCCGGTTCGCATGATGAGTACGGGGCGACCTGCCTCAGGCACGCTGTCTGCGGACAGGCCTTGACGTTTGAGCTCCAGCACCGATGTGGTGTGCTCATCGAGTCGGATGGTGTCAAGCGGAAAATCCTCTTCTTCTCCACGGCGAGGATCGGAGTTGATCTGAATCTCGATCAACTCGGCCACGGTGTGCACCCCATCGCCTACCACGCTGGCGGTTTCGCCCTTATTGGCCGCGGCCACATGGTCTCCCACCACCAACAGGCGATGTTCTTCGCCCTGGATGAAGCTTTCCACAATGACTTCACTGCCTTCGGCCAAGGCGATGTCGTAGGCGGCTTCGATGTCTTCTTGTTTGGACAGTTCGAGCGAAACGCCACGCGCATGGTTGCCGTCGGTCGGTTTCACGCACACAGGCAAGCCAATGTCTTGGGCCGCTTCCCATGCCGCAGCCGGGCTGTCCACAATTTGACCTTGTGGCACAGGCACACCGCACATGCTGAGCAGCTGTTTGGTCAGGTCCTTGTCTTTGGAGATGCCTTCTGCAATGGCGCTGGTGCGATCGGTTTCCGCCGTCCAGATACGGCGCTGTTGCGCGCCATGGCCCAGTTGCACCAAGTTGCCATCGTTCAAGCGAATGGAGGGGATGCCTCGGTCACTGGCTGCGTCCACAATGCTGGCGGTGCTGGGGCCGATGCACAGGCTGTCGACCATCTGCTTGAGGCGGTTGATTTCAGCCTTGACGTCAAAAGGGCGGTCTTCAATGGCAGCGAGAATCAGGTCCCGTGCGGTCTCGAGGGCACTGCGGCTGACGGCTTCATGACGCGTCCGGATGACAACTTTGTAGATGCCGCGGGGCCCAGCCTCGCGCGCTTTGCCAAAGCCGGTTTGCATCCCCGCTTGGGTTTGCAACTCCAGAGCGACGTGTTCCAGCACATGGCCAGCCCAAGTGCCCTCTTGGAGTCGCTGCAAAAACCCACCACGTTCACCGACACTGCAGCGGTGTTCGATCAAGCTAGGCAGCCATGCCGTCAGTCGCTTGTTGAATCCAGGCAATGTGTTGGAAGGAAAGTCTTCCAGCTCACCGATGTCGATCAGTGCCTCCATCACAGGACGGTAAGTCCAGATGTTGGGCCCGCGCAAATGGGTCATGCGCAGAAATTGGATGTTTTTGGCGTTCATGAATGAAAAGGGCGGCTATACAATGACCAGCCCGTCACGGCGCTGGTTAATTGTTCTGAATTCAGAAGATACATGGGCAGTACATGTGCAGTCGTGGGCAACATCAATGGTTGTTTTTTGTCTCGTCGACCGCCGTGGTCGTTCGAGTCGCTTCCGGTTCATCCTTCATGACATCAACTTCTACTTTGGCCGTTGCACCCCGTCTGGTTCTTCCCGACGCTTGGCAGGCCGAAGTCCATTCGTGTTTGCAACCTCATGAAAACGCAACCGCCTGGTTAGAGGTTGACCTTGATGGCAGCCTGCGATTTGTCAAAAGTGCCATCATTTTGACCGATCGGCGGGTCTTATCACGCGTTGAGGGTGAAAAAAACTGGTCCAGCTGGGCTTTGCAGCCTGGTTTGTCACTCAAACTCACCGACCATGCGGGTGTTGGCAGCCTCACCTTGACCCATACAGAAGGGCAATTGGCGGTCTGGCGCTTTACTTTGGGTTTGCAGCCCGCCGTGACCCGTTGGGTGGCGCAGTTCGAAAGTCAGCTCACCATATCGAGCGCGGCAGCAGAAGGGCGTCCTTTGCAGGCAGCCTTGTCTGGTTCGGTGTGCTCGGTATGCCAGACGGTCATGAGCGACGATGACGAAGAATGCCCCAGCTGCGGCCGCGAAGACCTGGCACCCCCCTCCACCTGGACCTTGTTCAAGCTGTGGCGCTTTGCGCGGCCTTATCAGCGCTCTTTGTTGGCTGGTTTCTTGCTCACTTTGGCGGCCACCGCCGCGACATTGGTGCCCCCCTACCTGACCATGCCGCTGATGGACGACATCCTGATTCCTTACCAGAACGGCAAAGCGATCGATCCTGCGCTGGTGTCTCTGTATTTGTTGGGTTTGTTGGCCTCGGCTTTGCTGGCTTGGGGACTGGGCTGGGCCAAAACCTACATCTTGGCTTTGGTGTCCGAGCGCATTGGTGCCGATTTGCGCACCACGACCTATGAGCATTTGCTCAAACTCTCGCTGGAGTATTTCGGTGGACGCCGCACGGGCGACTTGATCGCCCGCATTGGCAGTGAAACCGACCGCATCAACGTGTTCTTGTCGCTGCATTTGCTGGACTTTGCCACCGATGTGCTGATGATCCTGATGACGGCGGTCATCCTGTTCACCATCAACCCGACCTTGGCGCTGGTCACCTTGCTGCCTTTGCCCTTCATTGCCTGGTTGATCCATGTGGTGCGTGAAAAATTGCGCACAGGTTTTGAAAAAATTGACCGTGTTTGGGCCGAAGTGACCAATGTGCTGACCGACACGATTCCGGGCATTCGGGTGGTCAAAGCCTTTGCGCAGGAAGACCGTGAAGCCCAGCGCTTCAAGGATGCCAACAAACACAATTTGCAAGTCAACGACCGCTTGAATCGAGTGTGGTCACTGTTCTCGCCCACCGTGACGCTGATGACCGAAATCGGTTTGCTGGTGGTTTGGGGTTTTGGTATCTGGCTGGTTTCGGATGACCAGATCACGGTGGGTGTGTTGACTGCCTTTTTGGCTTATATCGGGCGTTTTTACAGTCGCCTGGACTCGATGAGTCGGATTGTTTCGAACACGCAAAAGGCCGCTTCGGGTGCCAAGCGCATCTTTGACATCTTGGATCATGTGTCCAGCGTACCCGAGCCTTCGAATCCGGTGGCATTGCCCGCGCAAGTGAAAGGCCGTATCACCGTGCGGGACGCGGGCTTTCGTTATGGCAACCGCGCTGTGATTCGACAGCTCAATCTGGATATACAGCCCGGGCAGATGATTGGCCTGGTCGGCCACAGCGGTTCAGGAAAGAGCACCTTGGTCAACTTGATTTGCCGTTTTTACGACCTGACCGATGGTTCGATCGAGCTCGATGGCGTGGACATCCGGCAACTGAAAGTGGCTGACTACCGCCGGCAAATTGGTTTGGTTTTGCAAGAGCCTTTCTTGTTCTTTGGCACCATTGCGGACAACATTGCCTACGGCAAGCCCGACGCAAGCCGTGAAGAAGTTGTCGCAGCTGCCCGTGCTGCCCATGCTCATGAGTTCATCTTGCGCATGCCTCAGGGCTATGACTCGCTGGTGGGAGAACGAGGACAGGGCCTGTCGGGCGGAGAGCGCCAGCGCATCTCGATTGCCCGTGCCTTGCTCATCAATCCCCGCATTTTGATTTTGGACGAGGCCACTTCTGCGGTGGACACTGAGACCGAAAAAGAGATTCAAAGAGCGCTGGATAACTTGGTGCGTGGCCGCACGACCATCGCCATTGCCCACCGCCTGTCGACGCTGCGCAAAGCTGACCGTTTGGTGGTGATGGACAAGGGCGTGGTGGTGGAAGAGGGTACGCACGATGCATTGATCGAGGCCCAAGGCGCCTATTGGCGCTTGTACGAAGCGCAACAGCGTCAAGCTGATTCAGAAGCGGTGTTGGGTGGCAGCATCGATGCAACACAACAGAAGGTGAGCGCATGAAGCCGTTTGACTTGCAACGCGATGCCTTTGGTCGTTGGGTGCTGGAAATGCCCGACGGGACACGCCATAGCCCTGTCACCGCCTTGCGCGCTTATCCGGTGTCCGCGCCGGAGGTCGGTGTTGCGCTGATGGATGCCGATGGGCATGAAATCGTTTGGATCGATGAGCTGGCCCAACTGGATGCACCCTTGCGTGCAAAGCTGTTACAGGCCTTGACTGAGCGCGAGTTTTTGCCCGAGATCCTGCAGCTGACGCACGTCAGCAGTTTTGCCACGCCCAGCACATGGTCGGTGGTGACTGATCGAGGTGTGACGCAATTCTTGCTCAAGGGTGAAGAAGACATCCGTCGCCTGACCGGCACGGTGCTGCTCATCAACGATGCCAATGGCGTGCAATTCATGATTCGCGACTTGGCGAGCATGGACAAACATTCGCGCAAATTGCTGGACCGTTTCCTCTGAGTCGCGCTTTGCCGCTATTCAGAGCGGCCAGACCGAGCCTTGTTCGGGCACCAGTGCCCGCCATTTGATCTCGTGTTCGATGCGTTGGCGCAGCATGTCAGATGCCTCGCGCTCACCGTGCACCACATAAATTTGATCTGGTGCGCTGGGCATTTTGTGCAACCAGCTGAGCAATTGATTGGCATCGGCGTGCGCAGAGGCCGATTCGATTTGCACCACTTCAGCCCGTACGTCCACATCTCGCGCATGGATGCGAATGCTGCGGCGCCCACTGACCAATGCCGCTCCACGGGTGCCTGGCGCTTGGTAGCCCGTCAAAATGATCATGTTGCGGTGGTCGCCCGCATAGTGCGCCAAGTGGTGCAGTACTCGCCCACCTGTGGCCATGCCGCTGGCGGCCAGAATGACCATGGGGCCATGTCGTTGGCTGATGGCCTTGGATTGTTCTGGCGTCTCCAGCATGGTCGACACATGGTCCATGTTGCGCACCTCCTGCTCACTCAGTCGGTGTTCTCCGAGGTGCCGCTCAAACAAGGCGGTCGTGTGGATGGCCATGGGGCTGTCCAGAAAGATCGGCAGACTTCTCGGAATCACACCGGCTGCCTTGAGCTGCGCAATGGTGTGCAGTACCGCCTGTGCACGCCCGACGGCAAACACGGGCACCACGGCAACACCGCCGCGAGCGGCCAATTTTTGCAAGAGCGGACCCAGTTCTTCAAACAATTTTTGCGGAGGGTGCTGGCGGTCGCCATAAGTCGATTCAATCAAGACCGTGTCAGCCTGTGGCGGAGGTTCGGGCGGGTTCATCAAAGCATCGTCGGAGCGGCCAAGATCGCCTGAAAACAAGATGCGCCGACCCGCCACATCCAGCAACAAACTGGCCGCCCCCAATATGTGTCCGGCAGGTTGAAAGCGCGCTTTCCATCCGCGAATGGGTTCAAACCATTGGTCTTGCTGCTCGGCGTGCAGCTGTTTGAGCGAGTCAATGGCTTCTTGCTTGGTGTAAAGCGGCAGCGCAGGGGCATGTTTGCTGAAACCGTGCCGATTGGCGAAAAAAGCGTCTTCTTCCTGGATGTGTCCGCTGTCTGGTAGCAAAATTCTCGCCAAATCGCAGGTTCCTTCGGTGGCGTGTACACGTCCCTTGAAGCCATTTTTGACCAGCAAAGGCAGGTAGCCGCTGTGGTCCAGATGGGCATGTGTCAGCACCACGGCGTTGATTCGATCCGATGCGACAGGCATGGGGCCCCAGTTACGCAAGCGCAGTTGCTTGTAGCCTTGAAACAAACCGCAGTCCACCAGCAGCCGCTCGTCGTTGTGCTCAATCAGGTACTTGGAACCTGTGACGGTGTCGGCTGCACCGAGGAAAGTGATGGTAGCGCTCATGCATTTCATGCTGCGCCCAAAACTAAAAAGGCTGTTTGACCCAAGTCAAACAGCCTTTTGGCCAACGAATGGGATCAAGCCCCGAAAAAGCCCTTGAGCTTGTCGGTCCAGGTTTCTCCGCTGGGTTGGTGTTTACCGCCGCCTTTGGTCAATGACTCTTCAAACTCTTTGAGCAATTTTTTCTGGTGCTCGGTGAGCTTGACGGGTGTCTCTACAGTGATGTGGCAATACAGATCGCCCGGATAGCTGCCGCGCACGCCCTTGATGCCCTTGCCCCGCAAACGGAACTGCTTGCCCGTCTGCGTGCCTTCGGGGATGTCGATGGCCGCTTTACCGCCCAAAGTGGGCACGTCAATTTCGCCTCCCAATGCCGCTTTGGTGAAGCTGATGGGCACCGCGCAATGCAAGTCATCGCCGTCGCGCTCAAAAATCGAATGCTTCTTGAGGCGAATTTCGATGAACAGATCTCCCGGTGGGCCACCGTTGGTGCCGGGCTCACCGTTGCCAGCGCTGCGAATGCGCATGCCGTCGTCAATGCCGGCCGGGATTTTGACTTCCAGCGTCTTTTGCTTTTTGAGCTTGCCTTGCCCATGGCAAGTGCCACAAGGGTCGGGAATGATCTTGCCCGTGCCGCGGCAGTTGGGGCAGGTTTGCTGCACGCTGAAAAAGCCCTGGCGCATTTGCACTTGGCCTTGACCATGGCAGGTCGAGCAGGTCTTTGCACTGGTGCCAGGCTTGGCGCCAGTTCCACTGCAGGTGTCGCACGCGTCCCAGCTTGGGATGCGCAACTGGGAGTCCTTGCCGTTGGCCGCTTCCTCGAGCGTGATTTCCATGGCGTAGCTCAGGTCGGCACCGCGGAAGACCTGGCGTCCACCGCCGCGGCCGCCACGGCCTTGGCCCCCAAAAATATCGCCAAAGATGTCGCCGAACGCGTCACCAAAGCCACCAAAGCCTTCAGCGCCACCGCGCATATTCGGGTCGACCCCTGCGTGGCCGTGCTGGTCATAGGCCCCGCGCTTTTGCGGGTCCGACAGCATTTCGTAGGCTTCTTTGACTTCCTTGAATTTGGCCTCGGCTTCTTTGGCTTTGGCGTCATCCCCCTGGTTACGGTCAGGGTGGTACTTCATCGCCAGCTTGCGATAAGCCTTTTTGATGTCTTCGTCTGAGGCGTTCTTGGCAACGCCCAGCACTTCGTAAAAATCTCGTTTTGTCGCCATGGGGCAAATCCAACCGTTAGAACAAGAACGCCGCGAAGGCGATTCAGTCACCTGAATCAGCTTGCGCGGCGGGACTGCGGCCAGGCCGCAGAGGGGTGGGTCTTAGCCTTTTTTGACTTCCTTGACTTCAGCGTCCACCACGTTGTCGTCTTGGGGTTGGGCTTCGGCACCGGCTGCGCCCGCACCCGCAGCGGCTTGCTGCGCTTGCATCTCGGCGTAGACTTTCTCGCCCAACTTCTGGCTGGCCGTCATCAGGGCTTCGGTTTTGGCTTCGATGGCGTCTTTGTCTTCGCCCTTCAAAGCTTCTTCCAGGTCCTTGGCGGCTGCTTCGATGGCTTCTTTTTCAGCGGCTTCGATCTTGTCGCCGTGCTCGGTCAGGCTTTTCTTGACGCTGTGGACAGCGGCTTCGCCTGCGTTGCGGGCTTGCACCAGTTCCAGTTTTTTCTTGTCTTCTTCGGCGTTCAACTCAGCATCTTTCACCATTTGCTGAATTTCGGCTTCGGACAGACCGGAGTTGGCCTTGATGGTGATCTTGTTTTCTTTGCCGGTGCCTTTGTCTTTGGCGCCCACATGCAAGATGCCGTTGGCGTCGATGTCAAAGGACACTTCGATCTGTGGTGTGCCGCGCGCTGCGGGTGGGATGCCTTCGAGGTTGAATTCGCCCAGCAGCTTGTTTCCGCTGGCGATGTCGCGCTCACCTTGGAACACCTTGATCGTCACGGCCGGTTGGTTGTCTTCAGCGGTCGAGAAAGTTTGTGCAAACTTGGTTGGGATCGTGGTGTTTTTGGTGATCATCTTGGTCATGACACCGCCCATGGTCTCGATGCCCAAGGACAAAGGCGTCACATCGAGCAGCAGCACGTCGGTGCGGTCACCGGACAAGACTTGGCCCTGGATCGCAGCGCCCACAGCCACAGCTTCGTCGGGGTTCACGTCCTTGCGTGGCTCCTTGCCGAAGAATTCTTTGACCTTTTCTTGCACCTTGGGCATACGGGACATGCCGCCAACCAAGATGATGTCGTCGATGTCACCGACCGACACACCAGCGTCCTTGATCGCCATGCGGCAAGGGGCGATGGTGCGTTCGATCAATTCCTCAACCAGCTGCTCCAGCTTGGCGCGTGTCAGTTTGACGTTCAGGTGCTTGGGGCCAGTGGCGTCTGCTGTGATGTAAGGCAGGTTGACGTCGGTCGAGGCCGAGCTGGACAGCTCGATCTTGGCTTTTTCAGCGGCTTCTTTTAGGCGCTGCAAGGCCAGCACATCTTTGGCCAAATCGACGCCGGATTCTTTCTTGAACTCGGTGATGATGAAGTCGATGATGCGTTGGTCAAAGTCTTCGCCGCCCAAGAAGGTGTCGCCGTTTGTAGACAACACTTCAAATTGTTTTTCGCCATCGACGTCGGCGATTTCGATGATGGACACGTCAAACGTGCCGCCACCCAAGTCATACACCGCAATCTTGCGGTCGCCTTTTTCGGTTTTGTCCAAACCGAACGCCAAAGCAGCAGCGGTAGGTTCGTTGATGATGCGCTTGACGTCCAGACCGGCGATGCGGCCTGCATCTTTGGTGGCTTGACGTTGTGCGTCGTTGAAGTAAGCGGGCACCGTGATGACGGCTTCGGTCACTTCTTCGCCGAGGTAGTCTTCGGCGGTTTTCTTCATCTTGCGCAAAATTTCAGCGCTGATCTGTGGCGGGGCCAATTTGTTGCCGCGCACTTCCACCCATGCGTCGCCGTTGTCGGCTTTGGCAATGGTGTAGGGCATCAAGTCGATGTCTTTTTGGACTTCTTTCTCGGCAAACTTGCGACCGATCAAACGCTTGACCGCGTAGAGGGTGTTGCGTGGGTTGGTGACCGCTTGGCGCTTGGCGGAGGCGCCGACCAAGATTTCGCCGTCTTCTTGGTACGCAATGATCGACGGGGTGGTGCGAGCGCCTTCGGCGTTCTCGATCACTTTGGTCGTGTTGCCTTCCATGATGGCCACGCACGAGTTGGTGGTGCCCAAGTCAATACCGATGATTCTTCCCATTTTGATGCTCCGAAATTAAGTGAAAGTGCAGATGTATTGCAGTTGAGGCGGGTGGGGCGCTTTTCAAGTCCCCTTACGCCAAAAAAGGTTTTTGTTTATTTGGGTGCTGTGACCGTGACCAAGGCGGGCCGCAAGACACGGTCGGCGATGGAGTAGCCTTTTTGCAGCACGGTGACCACGGTGTTGGCTTCTTGTTCGGCAGGCACCACGCTGATGGCCTGGTGGTGGTGCGGGTCGAACTTGGTCCCCGCGGGTGGGTTGATTTCGATCACCTTGTTGCGCTCCAGCGCACTTTTGAGCTGGCGCAGGGTGGCTTCTGATCCTTCGCGGATTTGCTCAATCGTCACATTGGGGATGGCCAAACCGGCTTCCAAGCTGTCGAGCACGGGTAATAAGCTGTCAGCAAAGCCCTCGACCGCGAACTTACGGGCCTTGGCGATCTCGTCATCGGCACGGCGGCGCGCGTTTTGCACATCGGCTTGGGCGCGCAGGTACTGGTCGGCCAGATCGGCATTTTGGGCCTTTAGGTTGGCCAATTCAGCCTGGGCGTCGGCCAAGGGGTCGAGAGACTGAGGCGCTTCTGCTGGGTTGGATGCCGCTTCGGTGGGGTTGGATTGGGGGCTGGGTTGAGTGGATTCAGGCATTTTTATGTCGGTTTTTCGATGGTTTAAAGCAGTTTGGGGTGCCAATCCCTGTTTTCAAGAGGGGCTTTGCTGAAAATTCAGTGCACCCAATGGATTCTTTGGGCTTCTTGGGTGTTCAGAAACTTTTTCAGTCGGGCGTAGGGCAAGACCACATCACCGTAGCACGCCTGTACGACGTGCGGTCCCGAATACATGACATGCAGACCTTGGGCACCTAAACCCAAGGTGTCCTTTTCAAGGAGCCTGATGTCGTCGCGTTTCAGAACCTGAAGGCATTCGTCTTTCTGGTCTGTCGGCTGGCGTTCAGCGATCAGGGCTTGGCGAATCAGTGTCCGAATTGCCGGCAAAAATTCAGCGCCGTCAGGGCCGTTTCGTGTGATGGCATAAAGCCTCAAGGGGTTGTAGTGTTGACCTGTTGCCAAATCGAACACCAGGGCATTTTCTGCAAACGCAGGATAGGGGCCAATGCAATGGATGTTCAGCCGCTGGACGAGTGAGTAGATTTGCGGTGTGTCGAGCAGCACCTCGTAGCGAAGCTCGAATTCAGCCACCAGGGTGTTGCTTTTTTCGCGGGCATTGACCCCGGCGACATCTTTGGCGCACTCTCTGGCCATCGCCAGCTGTTGCCTGTCCCGCTTTGCCAAACTTTGAGACAAGGTTTTGGCTGCTGCTGTCGATGCAGGCTGTGACTGTGGCCTTGGAATCGACGGAACGTGAAGGGTTTCTGCCAAGACGGGGTTGAAGTCAATCAATGCCCACGCCAAGAGCAAAACACACACGCTCCGCCAAAGGCTCAAGTCAAGCGGCATGTCCTGTCGAATTACTCGACTGCCAGCAATTCCACGTCAAATTTCAGGGTGGCGTTCGGCGGAATGACGCCACCAGCACCGCGTGCACCGTAACCCAACTCGGCGGGGATGATCAGGGTGCGTTGGCCACCGATCTTCATGCCAGCCACGCCTTCGTCCCAGCCCTTGATGACCATGCCTGCGCCCAAACCGAACACAAAGGGGTCGCGGCGGTCGCGGCTGGAGTCAAATTTGGCACCTTGTACGCCGTCTTTGTAGAGCCAGCCGGTGTAATGCACGGTGACGTCTTGACCAGGGGTGGCTTCAGCGCCTTCGCCCACGACGGTGTCTTCGTATTGCAGGCCGGAGGGTGTGGTGTTCATGGAGTGGCTTTCTGTCAGTGGTGCCCTGTGCCTTCAAGGGGGATGTCCCATGGAGACTGGCGCAGGGCGAAAAGCCAAAATTATGCCAGCAGCCCCCGTTGTGCCAGATCGCGCATCAATTGACGTGTGCCATAGACCCATGGGACGGCCTGGTCCGAGGTCGTGACACGGTTGACCAATGTGCCCAAGAGTGGGGTGGAGACGCTCACCACATCACCCACCACGTGCGTGAAGCCCTGGCCCGGACCATGGCGGTCCTGCGTGGGGGCAAACATGGTGCCCAGAAACAGCAGCATGCCGTCCGGGTATTGGTGGTATTTGCCCATGGCTTGGGCCACCAGGTTCAGCGGGTCGCGGCTGATCTGGCTGAGTGAGCTGCTGCGTTGCATCACAAAGCCTTCGGGGCCTTGCACTTGCAGGCTCAGATCGCACTGGCGGACATCGTCGATGCCGAAGTCGGTGTCAAACAAGCGGATGAATGGGCCGATGGCGCAACTGGCGTTGTTGTCTTTGGCTTTGCCGAGCAGCAAGGCACTGCGACCTTCAAAGTCACGCAGGTTCACGTCGTTGCCCAAGGTGGCCCCGACCACCTCGCCACGCGAGTTGACGGCCAGCACGATTTCGGGTTCGGGGTTGTTCCATTGGCTGCCAGGGTGAATGCCCACTTGTGAGCCGGGGCCCACAGCACTCATGGGTTGTGCTTTGGTGAAGATTTCGGCATCTGGCCCGATGCCCACCTCCAAGTATTGCGACCACATCCCCTGGGCGAGCAACACCTCTTTGAGTTGGGTCGCTTCGGGGGAACCCGGGATCACGCTGCGCAGGTTGTCGCCGATCACCGCTACCACGGCCTGACGCACCGCTTCGGCCCGGCTGGCATCGCCGCGTGCCTGCTCTTCGATCACGCGCTCGAGCATGCTGGCCACAAAAGTGACTCCCGCCGCTTTGATGGCTTGCAAATCGCAAGGCGCCATGAACCACGGCAAAGCGGGGTTGCGTGCGAGCTCGTCGCTGTTGTCCAAAACGGCGGAGGTTTCGGCCAATCGGCTGGCTTGGCCAGACGCGATGAATTGTCTCACCTGGGCTGCTGGCTGATCGTGCTCCAGCAAATCGCTGCAGGTGGGGGCCAACTTCGACAGATCGAGCACTTCATGGGCGGTGACCGCGACCAAAACTGGGCCAATGCCCGGCTGCCAGATGCGGCCGACGAGCAAGGCGCGGTCATTGGGGGTGGGCAAAGTGGTGTTCATGGCGGGTTTTTGGACAAATCAATGCCCAAGATCTTGCCAGAGGGGTGCGGTGAGCGCTGTCACATACAGGCTCGGGCCGCCGTGCATGCCGAAAGTCTGTCGCAATTGCTTGCAATTTTGTGCGTTGGAGTACGGTCATGGTGAGGTGTTCGGCTTAGAGTTCTCCGTATGAATTGAAAGGAGCTTTCAGATGAACTCGCCTATTTTTTTGAAAACCTTGGGTGCTGCGACTTGCGCAGTGGCCGTTTTACTCACCGGTTGTGCGACGGCCACACCGGAGCAAAAAGGCGCAGGTACCGGCGCATTGATCGGTGCAGTCGCGGGTCAGATTTTGGGGCGTGACAGCAAAGCCACGGCCATTGGTGCGGGACTGGGAGCCTTGGGTGGCTATGTTTGGTCCAAGAACATGGAGGACAAAAAACGCGCCATGGAAGCAGCCACTGCGGGCACCGGGACGGTGGTCACGCAAACGTCTGATAACCAGCTCAAACTCACCATCCCGAATGACATTTCTTTCGATTCGGGTCGCTACGACATCAAACCGAACTTGCGGCCTATTCTCGACCAGTTCGCGCAAGGCCTGTCACAGCAGCCCGGTACCGAGGTGCGCATCATTGGCCACACCGACAATGTGGGCAGTGATGCCCTGAACAACGCCTTGTCAGTGAACCGTGCACAAAGTGCGCGCGATTACTTGGCTGCGCGTGGGGTCAATGCCAGCCGCATGACCATCGATGGGCGCGGTGAACGAGAGCCGATTGCAGACAACGGCACAGAAGCGGGGCGTGCCCGTAACCGCCGGATCGATATTTTTCTGGCCGAGCGAGCTCAGAGGTAAATTTTTTGCAGCAGCATCAACAATGTTTTGCGCTGTGCGGGTGTGAGTCTGGCGGTTTTTTCGATTTCCAAATCGCTGGCTGTTTGCTCGGCTTGGACCATCAAGGCTTGGCCTTTGGCGGTGGCGTGTAAGCCCACTGCACGGCCGTCGTGTGGATGGGGTTTGCGCTCGATCAGACCACGCGACTCCAGTGACTGGATCAAGCCGACCAGATTGGGAGGCAGCAAATTGAGTGCAGCGCACAGTTGACGCGAGGTCACGCCTGGGTTGTGCTGGATGGTCGACATGACGGAGAAATCCACCGGCTTCAGACCATAGGGGGCCAGTCGCTCCAGAAACAGCTCGATGATGCTCAAGGCTGCACGGCGGGCGTTGTAGCCCATCAGCGTTTGCAGATAGCCCGTATCCACCTTGTCAACCGAAGGGCTCTTGCTGATCCTCGGGGCAGGGGCTGTACGCGGTGTTGTTCCCTTGGGTGTTGGTGGCTTGGTGCTGGCGCGAGCCTTGGCTGCGCTTGCTTTCAGTGGGGTGGTCATGGGTTTGGGGGCGGGTCAACGCAGAGTCATCAGGCTGCTGGCGTGCTGCACTGCTGCACGATGATGAAAGTGCGCATCTGGAATTCGGGCAGCACCCAACTGCGCAAGGCTTTGGCCGGCGCGAACCAGCGCGTTTGTGCGTTGGGTGTGTCGGCATCGATACCTGCCTCGATGCGCAGCCAAGCCCAGTCCATCAGCACCAAGGCCACGGCCCGCAGATAGTCGTCGGCCACGCGGAAGGCGAGGGCTGCATCGAGCGGTGCAGCCTTGACGATTTGCTCGGTCACGGCGCGCAGTGTCTGGATGCGTGCTTGCGCTGCGGTACTGGCTTTGGCGCCTTTTGGCAGGTCGGCCGCGATCGTGTCCAGCAGGGCGTTCATGCTCTGGCCACCATCGGCCATCACCTTGCGCACCAGCAGGTCGATCGCCTGGATCTCGTTGGTGCCTTCGTAAATCATGGCCACACGGGCGTCGCGCACGATTTGCTCGATGCCCCATTCGCGCACATAGCCGTGCCCGCCAAACACCTGAAGGCAGTCGCTGCCGCCGTGGAAGGCCTGGTGGGTGAAGACCGACTTCATGACCGGCGTGACGAGGGCGCACCAGCGCTGGGCGGCGGCTTGTGTGGTGGCTTCTTGGCTGTGTTTGATCAGGTCGAGTTCGAGCGCGGTGCGGTAGGCCAGTACACGACCAGCATCGACCCAGGCACGTTGTGTGTCCAGAATGCGGCGCATGGCGGGGTGCTCGCCAATCAGGTCGGCTTCACCCGCATTTTTGCCTTTGCCCGGCGCACGCATCTGGCGGCGCTCTTGCGCATAGGCGTCGGCTTTTTGCCAAGCAGCGTCCAAAAGGCCAATGCCTTGCAGGGCCACATGCAATCGGGCCGCATTCATCATGACGAACATGGCGTTCAGGCCCTTGCCGGGCTCGCCCACGATCGCGCACACCGCTTCGTCAAAACGCATCACGCAGGTGGGGCTGCCGTGCAGACCCATTTTTTCTTCGATGCGGTCGCAGTGCACGCGGCTTCGCGAGCCGTCGGGGTAGAACTTGGGCACCAAAAACAGCGACAGGCCTTTGGGGCCGGGCGGCGCGTCGGGCAGTCGGGCCAGTACCAGGTGCACGATGTTGTCGGTCAGGTCGTGTTCGCCGCCCGAGATGAAAATCTTGGTGCCGCTGACGGCGTACTTTCCATCCGGCAGGGGCACGGCCTTGGTTCGGGCCAGGCCCAAGTCGGAGCCCGCATGTGGCTCGGTCAGGCACATGGTGGCCAGCCATTCGCCAGTGGCGACTTTCTCTAGGTACAAGGCTTTCAGCTCGTCGCTGGCGTGGTGCTTGATGCACTCGTAAGCACCGTGCAGCAGGCCGGGTGCCATGGTCCAGCCGTGGTTGGCCGCACTCAGCATTTCGTACAGCATGGCTTCGAGCACGGTGGGCAGGCCTTGCCCGCCGTCTTCGGCGCTGGCGGCCAAGGCGGGCCAGCCCGATTGCCAGAAGGATTGGTAGGCGTCCTTGAAGCCCGGCGGCATGGTGACCGTGCCATCTTTCCACTGTGCGCCGATCTCGTCGCCATCGCGGTTGAGCGGGGCGATCACCTCGCCCACAAACTTGCCTGCTTCATTGAGCACCTGTTGCATCAAGTCCGGGTCCACCTCGGCAAAAGCGCTCAGGGCTTGCAGCAGGGCGGGGGCGTTCAGGACGCGGGACAACACAAACTGCATGTCGTCGGTGCGGGGTTGGTAGGCGTTCATGGGGGCATTGGGGTGAATCAAAAAAACACCGGAGCATCCACAGGATGCTCCGGGCAGGCGAGACGTGATCGGCAGATCAGGAGTCGACGCTGAAACCGATGCGCTTGATCAGTGGACCCCAGCGTTCGAGTTCAACTTGTGAGCTCTTGAGCTGGTCAGCGGCAGTGCCGCCAAACGGAATCAGGCCCACCACGGTCAAGGCGTCTTGCACGCCTTTGTCCTTGAGAGCGGCATTGATCGCTGCATTGGCCGCTTGCACCACGTTGGCCGGGGTTTTGGCGGGGGCGTAAAAACCAAACCACTCTTCCACGGTCAATTCAGGGAAGCCTTGCTCGGCAAAAGTGGCCACGTCGGGGACAAAAGGCGAGCGGGTTTTGCCCGAGGTGGCGATGATGCGCATCTTGCCAGCCTTGTGGTTGGCAATGAAGTCGCCGTGTGGGGTGAACATGCAAGCGATCTGGCCGCCGACCACATCGGTCACGCCGGGCACCGAACCACGGTAAGGCGCATGCTTGAACTCGAAGTTTTGGTTCAGGCCCAGCAAGGCGCCAATGAAGTGCGGTGTGGAGCCTGCCGCAGGCGAGCCGTAACTGGCTTGCGCAGGGTTGGCCTTGGCCCAAGCGATGAAATCCTTCACGTTCTTGACGCTGGCAGGCACCATGGGGCCCACCGCAAAACCGTGGTGAATCATGGAGGCGGTACCCACGGGGATGAAATCTTCAAAAGGCTTGTACTGCAGGTTTTTGAAAATGTGGGGGTAGAGAGAAATGGCCGAGAACGGGGTCATGGCCAAGACCGAGCCGTCGGCCGGAGCGCTCTTGAGCAAGTTCAGGGCAATTTGACCGCCAGCGCCTGGACGGCTGTCGATGATGCCGGCGTTTTTGCTGTAGGGTGTGCCACCAAATTTTTCGGCCACGCGCCGGGCGCAGATGTCGCCCGAGCTGCCGGGGGGGAAACCGTAGAGCACTTTGACTTGCTCGATGGGCAGACCACTTTGCGCCCAGGCTTGCTGGAAAGCGGTGCTGCCCAAGACGGCAGCTCCAATGGTGGTTTGAATGAATTCACGACGGTTGCTCATGCTTGTCTCCTCTTGGGGGTGGTTAAAAAACAGGTTGAAAAAAGTGAACGGTTTCAGTGGCCAGACGATGAGCGTGCAGCTTTGTCTGCCGAGCCTTCCAGTCCGGCCAAAAGGGCTTGGCTGTTGCCAGGAATGACCATTTGAAATTGATTCTCGACAAAGGTGTAGTCGTAGTAACCCATGCGGGCCAGAGGCTGGATTTTGAGCACATCAACAAGGCCTTGGCCATTGATGATTTCATCGTCGATATGGATGGCGACCACGCGACCAAACACCACATCGGCGCTGCCCATGGGTGGTTTGCCCGGAAAGCGCAGACTATTCAGGTACACACACTCGAACTGGATGGGCGAGCCCTTGACCCGCATGGGCTTGACCAAACGGCTGGGCAGCTTCTCGAGTCCTGCACGTTCGAACTCGTCCACACCATGGGGCACTTCTTCGGCCGAGATGTTGACCGCGTCGCGCAAAGCGTAAGTGGCCATGTTCCACACAAACTCGCCGGTTTGCTCAGCATTGCGCACTGAGTCCTTGCGCTCACCCTGGGTGGTCTGGTTGGCGCTGAACATGATGATGGGCGGGTCAAAGCTCACGTTCTGGAATTGGCTGTAGGGTGCCAGGTTGTGGCGACCTTGTGCATCCACGGTCGAGATCCAGCCGATGGGGCGTGGGATCACGCATGACTTGAACGGGTCATGCGGTAGACCGTGGGGAGTGACGCCGGGTTCGTAGTACATGGCTCAGATCCTTGCTTCAGCTGCACAAGGCTTTGATGTCCTCGGGCACCGGGATGGCTTTGATGCGGTCGGGGTCGTCAGGGTGCTTGATGCAGAAGGCGCGCACTTCGGTGCCTTCGCACAACACAGTGTCGCCGCGCATGACCACGTGCTTGTGCACGATGACTTTCTCGCGCCACTCTTGCACGCTGGTGTGGACCTGCAGGGTTTCACCATAGGTCGCGGGGCGGATGAACTTGGTGTTGATCTCCAGCAGGGGCGTGCCGATGATGCCGCGTGTCTTGACCAGCTCGCGCCAGGGCGGCACGCCGCATTGGACAAAGAAGTTCAAAGACGAGGCGTCCATCCACTTGGAGAAGTTGGGGAAGAAGACGATGCCTGCGGGGTCGCAGTCACCGAACATCACTTGCACTTCGTAAACAACGGTTTTGCTCATGGCGGGCTTTCAGCGGGGAGCCATGCGCAGTGCGCCATCCAAACGAATGACTTCGCCGTTCAGGTGGTCGTTGCTCACGATGTGGCAGGCCAGCTCGGCGAACTCGCTGGGCTTGCCCAGGCGGGCAGGGAAGGGGATGCTGGCCGCCAGCGATTTCTGCACGGGCTCGGGCAGTCCTTTGAGCAAGGGGGTGGCGAACAGGCCAGGGGCGATGGTGCACACGCGGATGCCGTGCTGTGCCAAGTCGCGCGCCATGGGCAGGGTCATGCCCGCCACGCCCGCCTTGGATGCGCTGTAGGCCTGCTGGCCGACCTGGCCGTCAAAGGCCGCGACCGAGGCGGTGAAGACCATCACGCCACGGGCGTTGTCGTCCATGGGGTCGAGCTTGGCGCAGGCGGCTGCAAACAGACGGGCCGCGTTGTAGGTGCCGATCAGGTTGACGTTGATCACCTTGGCGAACTCTTCCAAGGGTGCTGCATTGCCGTCTTTGCCCACCACGCGCTTGGCGGTGCCGATGCCCGCGATTTGCATCAGGATGCGGGCCGGACCGTGGGCCGCTGAGGCAGTTTCGATGGCTTTGGCCATGCTGTCCGGGTCCGACACGTTGCAATGCACCGCCACGGCGCAGCCGTTTCCAAATTGCTCGCCAATGTCTTTGGCCACCCGCTCGGCGTTGTCCATGTTGAGGTCGAGCACCGCGACCTTGGCGCCCAGGCGGGCGAGTTCACGGGCAGTGGCTTCCCCGAGGCCGGAGCCTCCGCCGGTGACCAATGCGGCTTGTCCTTGGATGTTCATGGTGTGTCTTTCAAAAGGTTGGGTGATGTTCAGACCGCTTCGGGGTTTTCGATCAGCAGCGCGATGCCTTGACCACCGCCCACGCAGGCGCTGGAGATGCCGTAACGCAAGCCGCTGCGCTTGAGTTCGCGTGCCAGTGTGATGGTCAAGCGCACGCCCGTCGCGGCCAGTGGGTGGCCCAGCGCGATGGCGCCGCCGTTGACGTTGAGCTTGGACAAGTCCAGACCGAGCTCACGGCCCACGGCCAGGGTTTGCGCGCCTTGCGCTTCGTTGATCTCAAAGCGGCCAATGTCGGACAGTTTGAGCCCTGTGCGCTCGAGCAGCAAGCGGATGGCCGGCGCAGGGCCAATGCCCATGATCTCGGGCGGCACGCCCACAGCGGCTGCAGCGACCACGCGGGCCAGCGGCTTTTTGCCTTGCGCTTTGGCCAATTTTTTCGCGAACTCGCCTGAGGTGACCACGCAGGCCGCAGCGGCATCGACCAAGGCCGAGCTGTTGCCTCCGGTTTGCACGCCGCCTTCGTAGACCGATTTGAGCTTGGCCAGCACCTCGGGGGGCGAGATACGGGGATGGGTGTCGGTGGCCACTTCGGTGACCTTGCCTTGTAACTTGATGCCTCGGGCTTTGTAGCCTTCGAGTTCAAACTTTTCAGTGACCACCGGCACGATTTCGCCCGCATGGAAACCTGCGGCTTGCGCGGTCACGGCCTTGGCAAACGAGTCGGAGGCAAACTGGTCCACCTCTTCGCGGGTGATGTTGTATTTTTTGGCGAGGTTCTCAGCGGTCTGGATCATGTTGATGCCAGCGGCCGGGTCTTTCAGCGCTTCCCACATGTAGTCTTTGAAGCCCACGGGTGCGCCCAGCTTGAAGCCGGTGCGGTGGTCAAAGGCGGCAATCGGGTTGCGTGTCATGCTCTCGGTGCCGACGACCAGTGCCGCCTCGCACACGCCCGCTTCAATCTGTTCACCTGCTTGGCGGAACAGCTCAAAGCCTGTGCCACAAATGCGCTGGGTCATGATGGCGGGCACTTCTTGTGGCACGCCGGCATACAAGCCGATGTGGCGCGGCAAAAAGAACTGGTCAAAGTCGCCAGGGGCCATGTTGCCGGTGATGACCGAGCCGATTTCAGTGGGCGCAATGCCTGCGCGCTTCAATGCCTCGCGGGCCGCCTTGATGCCCAGGTCCGTGGGGGAGATGTGACCCAATGCGCCGCAGTAATCGACCATGGGCGTGCGCACACCTTCGTGCATCCACACATCGGCAAACGCGTTGAAAAATCCTTTGGAGGCCAT
>JAGNVG010000085.1 GCA_017986605.1 Limnohabitans sp. | reverse complement strand
TGGCCGTTTTCCACCATGGCGCGGTCTTTGGTCGCGTGAACGCCCAAAATGGCCGACTGGGGTGGGTTGATGATGGGGGTAGACATCATCGAGCCGAAGGTGCCGCCGTTGGAGATGGAGAAGGTGCCACCGGTCATCTCTTCGATGCCCAGCTTGCCGTCACGCGCTTTCACGCCGAATTCAGCGATCTTCTTCTCGATGTCGGCAAAGCTCATCTGGTCAGCGTTGCGCAAAATCGGCACCACCAGACCACGTGGCGAGCCCACAGCGATACCGATGTCGAAGTAACCGTGGTACACGATGTCGTTGCCGTCCACCGAGGCGTTGAGCACAGGGAACTTCTTCAGGGCGTGCACAGCCGCCTTGACGAAGAAGCTCATGAAGCCGAGCTTCACGCCGTGTTCCTTCTCGAAACGGTCTTGCATGCGCTTGCGCATGTCCATGACCGGGGCCATGTTGATTTCGTTGAAGGTGGTCAGGATGGCGTTGGTCGATTGCGATTGCAGCAAACGCTCGGCCACGCGGGCACGCAGACGGGTCATGGGCACGCGCTGCTCTGGGCGCTCGCCCAAGCTCACAGCAGGTGCAGCCACTTGAGCCAAGGCCTTGGTGGGCACGCCAGTGGGGATCACTGCAGCCGTGGACTTGACGCCACCGGCCACAGCGGACAACACATCACCTTTGGTGACGCGGCCGTCTTTACCAGAACCAGCGACCGAGCCAGCGGCCAGGTTGTTGTCGGCCATCAGCTTGGCCGCAGCGGGCATGGCCACACCGGCCATGTTGCCACCGGTGGCGGCAGCAGCCACAGGCGCTGCTGCAGGTGCGGCGGCTGCGGGTGCAGCAGTGGGTGCGGCAGAGGTGGCACCGGCTTTGCCTTCGGTGTCGATGCGGGCGATCAGCTGCTCGGCAGCCACGGTGCCACCATCGGCCACGACGATTTCGGTGATCACGCCAGCCGCAGGTGCTGGCACTTCGAGCACGACCTTGTCGGTCTCGATTTCGATCAGGATTTCGTCAGCGGCGACGGCTTCGCCGACTTTCTTTTTCCACTGCAGCATGGTGGCTTCGGCCACGGACTCGGACAGCTGGGGTACTTTGACTTCTACGATAGCCATTTTGAATTCTCTTTTAAAAGGTTAAACGCAAGGTTGTTCTGATGAATCACTTGGTCAGCACGAAGCCCTTGAGCTTCGAGAAAGCCGCTTCGATCAGTGCTTTTTGCTGGTCCTGGTGCAGGTGTGAGTAACCCACGGCTGGCGATGCGGACGCTGCGCGACCGGCATAACCGAGCTTTTGACCATCCTGCATGTTCTCGTGGATGTTGTGCTGGATGAAGAACCAAGCACCTTGGTTCTGTGGCTCGTCCTGGCACCACACGATGTCGGTGGCGTTGGGGTACTTTTTCAGCTCGGCGGCGAACGCCTTGTGCGGGAAGGGGTAGAGCTGTTCCACACGAATGATCGCGACATCGTCGGCACCCTTGGCTTCGCGGTTCTTGACCAGGTCGTAATAAACCTTGCCCGAGCAGGCGATGACGCGCTTGACCTTGTCAGCCTTGAGTGGTTTGTTCTCAGGAATCACGGTCTGGAAGCTGCCCTTGGTGAACTCGGACACAGGCGATGTCGCGTCCTTGTTACGCAGCAGCGACTTGGGCGTGAAGATGACCAACGGTTTGCGCAGGTCACGCACCATTTGGCGACGCAGCACATGGAAGATCTGGCTGGCCGTGGTCGGCTGCACGATCTGCATATTGGTGTCGGCAGCCAGCTGCATGAAGCGTTCCACGCGGGCCGAGCTGTGCTCAGGGCCCTGGCCTTCGTAGCCGTGCGGCAGCATCAAGGTCAGGCCGTTCACGCGGCCCCACTTGACTTCACCGGAGGCAATGAATTGGTCGATCACGACTTGTGCGCCGTTGGCGAAATCGCCGAACTGCGCTTCCCAGATCACCAGCGTGTTGGGGTCGTTTGAAGCGTAGCCGTATTCAAAGCCGAGCACGGCTTCTTCAGACAGGATCGAGTCGATGACAACAAACGGGGCCTGCTTGTCAGAGACGTTTTGCAGGGCGACGTAAGTGCCTGTGTCCCATTTCTCGCGCTTTTGGTCGTGGATCACGGCGTGGCGGTGCGTGAACGTGCCACGGCCGCAGTCTTCGCCCGACAAACGCACGGGGTAGCCACCGGCCACCAAAGAGGCAAACGCCATGTGCTCGCCCATACCCCAGTCCACGGGAATGTCGCCACGGCCCATGGCAGCGCGGTCGTCATAGACCTTCTTGACCAGCTGGTGCGGTGTCACCGATTCGGGGATGGTGGTGATCTTCTCGGCCAAGCGTTTCCAGTCGGCCAGAGGGATCGAGGTGTCACCGGCATCGGTCCACTTCTTGCCCATGAAGGGGGCCCAATTGACCGTGAACTTGGTCTTGAGATTGGTCAGAACCGGTTCGGTGGTGTTCTTGCCAGCATCCAGCGCAGCGCGGTAGGCTTTGGCCATGTCGTCGCCCAAGGTCTCACCCAGGCCTTGTGTGGCCAGCTTGTCGGCAAACAGCTTGCGGGTACCGGGGTGCGTCGCGATCTTTTTGTACATCAGCGGCTGGGTCAGCGCAGGGGTGTCCTGCTCGTTGTGGCCCAACTTGCGGAAGCAAACCACGTCCAGCACCACGTCTTTTTGGAACGTCATGCGGTATTCGAGGGCCAGCTGGGTGGCCAACACAACCGATTCAGGATCGTCACCGTTGACGTGCAACACAGGCGCTTCGACCATCTTGACGATGTCGGTGCAGAACACGCTGGAGCGCATGTCGCGGGGGTCAGAGGTGGTGAAACCGATCTGGTTGTTGATGATGATGTGGACGGTGCCGCCTGTGGAATAACCACGGGTCTGGGCCAGCGCCAGGGTTTCCTGGTTCACGCCCTGACCGCCGAAAGCGGAGTCACCGTGCACCAGCACGGGCAGCACTTGCTTGCCCAGTGGGTCATCACGGCGGTCCATGCGGGCACGCACCGAGCCTTCGACCACGGGGTTGACGATTTCCAAGTGCGAAGGGTTGAACGCCAGCGACAGGTGGACGGGGCCACCAGCGGTGTTCACGTCCGAGCTGAAGCCTTGGTGGTATTTCACATCACCAGCAGGCAGATCTTCGGGGGCAGTGTGATCAAACTCGGCAAACAGGTCCGCAGGCAGTTTGCCCATGGTGTTGACCAGCACGTTCAAGCGGCCACGGTGGGCCATGCCGATCACAACTTCTTGCACACCTTGCGCGCCGGCTTGCTGGATCAGCTCATCCATCGCTGCGATGAAGCTTTCGCCACCTTCGAGCGAGAAACGCTTTTGGCCCACGTATTTGGTGTGCAAATAGCGCTCCAGACCTTCGGCGGCCGTCAGGCGGTCAAGGATCTGCTTTTTCTTATCAGCGCCAAAGCTGGGCTTGCTGCGGATGCTTTCGAGTTTTTGCTGCCACCAGCGCTTTTCAGCCTGCTCGGTGGTGTACATGTACTCTGCACCCAAGGTGCCGCAGTAGGTTTCACGCAGTGCATTGAGCAACTCGCGCAAAGACATGTTGTTTTTGCCGAAAAAGGTGTTGCTGGTGTCGAACACGGTTTCCTGGTCGGCATCGGTGAAGCCGTAGAAAGCGGGGTCGAGGTCAGGAATATTGGGGCGCTCGGTGCGCTTGAGCGGATCGAGGTCTGCCCATCGTTGACCCACGTTGCGGTATGCGGCGATCAGCTGCTGAACGGCGGTGCGCTTGCGGCCCATTTCGACGTTTTCGCTGGCCATGACCACTTTGGTGCCGCCGGCTTTGGCGCGTTCGGCAAAAGCGTTGATGACGGGCATGTGCGGAACATCTTTGGCATTGGAACCATCGACTGCGGGGACGTGCTGGAGGGCGTCGAAGTATTCGCGCCAGGAGTCGGGCACGCTGCCTGGGTTGGCCAGGTAGTTCTCATACATCTCTTCGACGTATGGGCCGTTACCTCCGAAAAGGTGGGTGTTGCCTGAGTAGGCAGCGTAGACGGAATTTGTCTCGCTCATGATTCGCTGACCTCCGTTTCCCTCTGGGAAACATTAGTTGGTTGAGATTTACCTTCCGCGACACGGCTGAACCGGTTGGCGGATGCGACTGTGGCATGGGAAGGGCCTGAGTAACTTGCGCATTGTGCCATGGCTTCACCGATATCAAACTTACATCTTTCGGACGCACGAGTAAAAAAAGACCCCGCCGGGGCGAGGTCCTCTTGTGTCAGCCGTTGACCAAGTCAACGATCTGCTGCAAAGCGGCCGGATCGTCCATGGTGGTCAGGTCACCAGGATCACGGCCTTCGGCCACCGCCTGGATCGCTCGGCGCAGCAGCTTGCCGCTGCGCGTCTTGGGCAAAGCCGAGACAAAGAACACGCGCGAAGGCCGGGCCACCGCACCCAGTTGCGAGTCCACCACCTTCATGACCTCACCTTCAAGCTTGAGGCGTGCCGCCGCATCGGTCAGGCCCGAAGTGTCTTTGGCGATGGCAAACGCCATGGCCACCTGCCCTTTGAGCTGGTCCGCCACACCGACCACGGCCACTTCGGCCACATTGGGGTGGCTGGAGATGCTTTCTTCGATCTCGCGGGTGCCCAGGCGGTGACCGGCAACGTTGATCACGTCGTCGGTGCGGCCCAAGATGAAGAAGTAACCGTCTTCGTCGCGCACCGCCCAGTCAAAAGTGCTGTAGACCAGCTTGTTCGGCACAGTCTTCCAGTAGGTCTTGACGAAACGCTCATCGTCACCCCAGATGGTTTGCAGGTTGCCCGGAGGCAGCGGGCCATCGATGGTCAACACGCCCTTCTGGTTGGCGCCGGTCAGCTCTTCGCCGGTCTGGTCGTCAACCAGTTTGACGTTGTAGCCGTACACCGCCTTGCCGGGCGAGCCGAACTTGCTTTCGGCTTTTTCAACGCCGTTGCAGATGGTCAGAATCGGCCAGCCGGTTTCGGTCTGCCAGTAGTTGTCGATGATGGCCTTGCCGTTGAGGCCTTCAGAAATCCATTTGGCGGTCGGCTCATCGAGTGGTTCACCGGCCAGGAATAGGGCTTGCAAGCTGGACAAATCGTATTTGGTCAGCAGCGCAGGGTCCTGCTTTTTGAGCACACGGATGGCCGTGGGCGCACTGAACATGACGTTGACCTTGTATTTTTCGACCAAGCTCCACCAAATGCCGCCATCCGGGCGAATCGGCAGGCCTTCGTACATGATGGTGGCCATGCCACCGATCAGCGGGCCATAGATGATGTAGCTGTGGCCCACCACCCAGCCGATGTCGCTGGTGCAAAAGAAGGTGCCACCAGGCTTGCCTTGGTAAATGTGCGGGATGCTTGCAGCTAGGGCCACGGTGTACCCCCCGGTGTCGCGCTGCACGCCTTTGGGCTTACCGGTGGTGCCCGAGGTGTACAGGGTGTAGCTGGGGTGGGTGGACTCGACCCACTCACAAGGCACCACCGCATCCATGTGCTTGGCGCGCTCGGTGGCGTAATCCACATCGCGACCGGCCACAGGTGCGAAATCAACCAGCTTGCGGTCGACCATGATCACGTTGGCGGGTTTGTGGGCTGACAGTTTGATCGCTTCGTCGAGCAATGGCTTGTAAGGCACGCCCTTGCCGCCACGCGAGCCGGCGTCTGCGCTGATGATGACTTTGGGTGAAGCGTCTTCGATGCGGGTGGCCAGGGAGTGCGAAGCAAAACCGCCAAACACCACCGAGTGGATCGCACCGAGGCGGGCACAGGCCAGCATGGCGAACGCGGCTTCGGCGATCATGGGCATGTAAATCAGCACACGGTCACCCTTGACGACGCCCAGTTCTTTCAGGATGGCGGCCATGCGCTGCACTTCAGCGTGCAGGTCACGGAAGGTGTAGGTTTTTTCTTGGTCGGTTTCGGTCGACACAAAGATCAGCGCTGGCTGATCGGCACGCTCGGCCAAGTGTCGGTCCACCGCGTTGTGGCACAGGTTGGTCTGGCCGCCCACGAACCACTTGGCGAAGGGTGGGTTGCTGTAGTCGCAAATTTGTTGCGGCTGGACTTTCCAGTCCACCAGTTGGGCCTGCTCAGCCCAGAAAGCATCGCGGTCGTTGATCGAGCGTGCGTGAAAGTCAGCAAAGCTGCCCATGAGAGTCTCCTGAATACCGGCCAAATGAATGCAAAGAGGACGCCCCAACGACGGGGAAGCATCCTTCTGAATTCATAATTATGGGCAAGGGACTTGCAACAAGCTGACTTTGTCGCGCAGCAGACAGGCGCTAGACCTTATCGAGGTCAGTGCGCCTCATTCATCATTTAAAGAGACTTTGCAGCAGCTTGAAGTCAGGGTGTTCAGCGGTGCGAACCCACTCAAAGGCCACCATCTCGGTGGTCACCAGCTCGGCACCTGCGCCTGCCAAACGGTCATAAGCCGCATCGCGGTTGCGTTCGGTGCGTGAACTGCAGGCATCGGTCACCACCCACACCTCGAACTCATCTTCCAGTAAATCGAGAGCCGTCTGCATCAGGCAAATATGGGCTTCGCAACCGGCCAGCACAATGGTTTTGCGCTCTTCAGCACCCGCTTGGGGCTTTTGCAAATGGCGCGGCAGACTGCGCGCATTACCGCGCGGGGCTTGAATTGGCTCAGGTTGCAACCATTCGCCCAAACCTTCTTCCACCGCGCTGAACTGCATTTTGGCCAGCACTTTGCGACAGTGGTTGCGGATTTCAGGGGGCATTTCACCCAAACGCGACGGGTTTTGCTCGGTTCCCCATGTGGGCACGTCCAAAGCTTGGGCCAATGTGGCCAGCTTGGCGGCGTTGGCCCAAACCAAGTCGGCATCCAGCATCACCGGCTTCAAACGGGCCTGAAAATCCACCAGCACCAATTGGCTTTCATCTGCATCGATCAACATCAGCATTCCTCATAAGTCATGGGCCTGATTGTCGCAGGAGGCTGACACGGCATCCGTTATGCTCGAAGAAACACCTTACCCCCTGAAAAAATGAAAACACAAATTGACCACCTCGTGGTGATGGCTTCGACACTCGATGCGGGCGTTCAATGGTGCGAGGAAACGCTGGGCATCACGCCCGGCCCAGGTGGCGAACACGAAAAATACGGCACCCACAACCGCCTGTTCAAAATTGCCTCCCCCAAATTCCCTTTGGCTTATTTTGAAATCATCGCCATCAACCCGCAGGCCGTGATCCCCAAGCGCTCCCAAGTGCCGCGCTGGTTCGACATGGATGACAAGGCCTTGCAAAAGGCCGTGGCTGACAGGCCCCAGTTGATTCACTTTGTGACCAGCACCGACGACGTCAAAGCAGCTCGGCATGTGCTGCGCACGCAAGGCATCGAACGCGGACAGGTAGTCCACGCCAGCCGCAAATCCGGCAAAGGCACACTCAACTGGCAAATCACGGTGCGCGAAGATGGTGAACGTCTGTTCAATGGCACCCTGCCCACCTTGATTCAATGGGGCAAGCCGGACGCAACGGAGCCGCTTCGCCTGCATCCGCGCAACAGCCTGCCTCGCTCGGGGGTGACACTGCAAAGCCTGACCGTCAGCCACCCCAGCGGCGCCAAGCTGCAGGCGGCCTACGAATCAATCGGTTTAGCGGACATCGCCGTGGAAACCGGGCCGGCCAACATCATGGCCACGCTGCAGACGCCCAAGGGCATGGTGCAACTGCAAAGTTGGGGCATTTGACGCTGATTTGAAGTGGCCTGCGCTTCCTACGCTTTCAGCTTGCCGGCTCATCCACCGCTTATCCCATCTCAGCGGACTTTTTTCTCCGCGCCCTCCCCAGGCAAAGTCGCCAACAGCACCATGCCTGCAGCCATGACCGCTGCGGTCAGCCATAAGGCCCCTTTGAAAGTACCCGTGGCCTGCGCCATGGCCCCCGCCACCACGGGTGCGATCACCTGCGCCGCCCCATAACTGAGCGTCAGACGGGCCATGGCTTTACCTGGATTGTGCGGGGCACGTCGCCCAACGAGCGCCAGCGTCATGCTGACGATGCCAATGAAGGTCGCGCCGTAGCCTATGGCACCGCCCAGCACCGCTGCCAGCGAACCCGACAAGGCCGGCAAGATGACCGAGAGGGTTTGCAAGCCAAACGCCAGCAGCAAGGCTCGCGTATCGCCCCATCGCCTCGCCACCTTGTCCCATAAAAACACTGCAGGCATAGCCGCCAACCCGACCAGCGCCCAAGCCAGTGCGCCCTGCCCGGCCAAAGCCGGTTCCCGCTCGACAATGGCCACGGTGAAGGTGGCGCTGATGACAAAGCCCCAGCCAGCCGCAAAGTAACTGCCCGCCATGGTCAGCATCCAGCGGCGCGACACTTTAGGCGCAGCTTCAGCTGCGCTGGCGGCAGCGGGAGCAGGCGGCACGGGGGGACGCCACAACCATGCCGGTACAAAAAACACCATCCCGATCACCGACATGGCCAACCACTGATGCGACCACAACGCCCAGATCTGCGACACACCCCACACGCCAACCGCCGACACCACAATGCCCAGCCCCAACCCGATGAAATGCACCCCCAACTCGGGTCTGCGCCCCTGGCGCATCAGCCACCCCAAGACCAGGCCCGCCCCGAGCAACATGCCGGTTGCCCCGCACAGGCCACCCAGATAACGCCACAGCGCCCAGGCGGGCATCCAAGTCGACAAAGCCATCCCCGCCACCGTCAAGAGCGACAGCCACAAACCCATGCTGTAGAGCCGGTGCCGCCAGCGCACATCGTCGATCCACGCAGCGGCGAGCGCCCCCGAGATGTAGCCCGCGTAATTGATGGCGGCCAGCGCCCCTGCGCTGGCATCGTTGAGCCCGGTTTGCACCTGCAAGGCGGGCAGCAAAGGCGTGTAGGCAAAGCGGGCCAGACCAATGGTGAGCACCAAGCCAAAAATGCCGCCAACGATGACTTGCCAAGGCTGCAGAGAACGGGGAGTGGATAAATCTTGCATCTGAGGTCCAAGTATCCACCCATTCCCAGAGAGTCCAGCTGGCTCTGCGAGGGCAACTGACACCTGTGTAACAGCCCTAGCCAGCCGCTGGCTAAGGTCGCAAACATGACAAGCGCGGCCTGTTGCAAAGGGTTTTCACCATGCGCCTCGTGATGTCAGACCCCTAAAGTGAAACGCCAAGGAGAACTTTCATGCGTCCACGTTTTGCACCTATCCGCTCGCTGACTTCATCCACAACGGGGGGCATAGCCTCACCCCTTCGGCGCAGTCTGGGACTGCTGCTTTTGGGCTTGGGAGCTATGGCTGCCACCGGAGCCAGCGCTCAAAACTTTCCGACCAAGCCCTTGCGGTTGGTGGTTACCTTTCCTTCAGGCGGCGCGCCCGACATTCTGGCCCGCTTGTTCAGTGAAAAGGCCCAGCTCGGCTTTCCCATTGTGGTGGACAACAAGCCTGGCGCAGGCGGCAACATCGGTGCCGATATCGTGGCCAAATCGCCCGGTGACGGTCACACCATCGTCATGGGCACGGTCGGCACACACTCCATCAACGGGGCGCTGTACGAAAAAATGCCTTACGACATGGTCAAGGACTTCAGCCCCATCTCGCTGATCGCCTCGGCCCCCAACTTGCTGGTGGTCAACAATGCCCTGCCCGTCAAAAACGTGCCCGAGTTGATCGCCTACATGAAGGCCAACCCCAACAAGCTCTCGTTTGGCTCCCCCGGCATCGGCACCTCGGTGCACGTCTCGGGCGAACTCTTCAAGTCGCTCACCGGCACCACCATGGAGCATGTGCCCTACAAGGGCCGTCAATTTGCCATCCCCGATTTGATGGGCGGCAGCATCCAGGTCATGTTTGACAACATGCCCTCGGCCCTGCCCATGGCCAAAGAGGGCAAGATCCGGGCTTTGGCACAAACCACCGCCACCCGCTCACCCGCCGCGCCTGACGTGCCCACCGTGGCCGAATCGGTGCCCGGCTTTGAGGCCACCACCTGGTTTGCCATGTTCGCCCCGGCCAATGTGCCCCGCCCCGTCATCGACAAACTCAACGCCGAAGTGGTGCGCGTGTTCAAACTGCCCGAAGTGCAAGAGCGCCTGAAAACCCTCGGCCTCGACCCGGTGCTGTCCAGCCCCGCAGAGCTGGCGCGCTACCAGGCCACCGAGATCACCAAGTGGGCCAAGGTGGTGAAGGACTCGGGCGCCAAGGCGCAATAAACCAGAGGAATACGGGCGGCTTTGATCAGCGCCGCCCGCTGCCCGGCTTGGCAAACTCCGC
>JAGNVG010000084.1 GCA_017986605.1 Limnohabitans sp. | reverse complement strand
CGAAGACGTCAAGCTCTGACAGGCGGCTGCGCCGCTCTGGGATAATGGCCCCATGAGCGGCAATACTTTCGGAAATCTCTTCTCGGTCACCAACTTTGGTGAATCCCACGGCCCGGCCATTGGCTGCGTGATCGACGGCTGCCCGCCCGGTATGCCCTTGAGTGAGGCCGACATCCAACCCGATCTGGACCGTCGCCGCCCTGGCACCAGCAAATTTGTGACCCAGCGCAATGAGCCCGATGCGGTGCAAATCCTCTCGGGCGTGTACCAAGGCCTGACGACCGGTACCCCCATTTGCCTGCTGATCAACAACACCGACCAGCGCAGCAAGGACTATGGCGACATCCTGCAAACCTTCCGCCCCGGCCATGCCGACTACACCTACTGGCGCAAATACGGTCTGCGCGACCCGCGTGGCGGTGGCCGCTCTTCGGCCCGTTTGACCGCGCCCATGGTGGCTGCTGGCGCTGTGGCCAAGAAGTGGCTTAAAGAGAAATTTGGCACCACGTTTGTCGGCTGCATGACCCAGATCGGCGATGTGCCGATCGGCTTTGAGAGCTGGGACCATGTGCCCAACAACCCGTTTTTTGCCCCAGTGGCCGATGTCTCTGCTTTGGAGGACTACATGAACGTCCTGCGCAAGTCGGGTGACTCGTGTGGTGCTCGCCTGCGCGTGGTGGCGCGGGGCGTGCCCGTGGGCCTGGGCCAGCCGCTGTTTGACAAGATCGACGCCGACATCGCTTTTGCCATGATGGGCATCAACGCGGTCAAGGGGGTGGAGATCGGTGCGGGCTTTGGCTGTGTCACCCAAAAGGGCAGCACCGCAGGTGACACGCTCACGCCCGAGGGCTTTGTGGGCAACAACGCAGGTGGCGTGCTCGGCGGCATCAGCACAGGGCAAGACATCGAGGTGTCCATTGCTGTCAAGCCCACCAGTTCCATTTTGATTGCCCGCGACTCGATTGACTCTGAGGGCAAGCCCACCGAGGTCATCACCAAAGGCCGCCATGACCCGTGCGTGGGCATCCGTGCCACGCCCATTGCCGAGGCGATGCTGGCGCTGGTGGTCATGGAGCATGCTTTGCAACACCGCGCTCAGTGCGGTGATGTGACGCACGATTCGCCACCCATCGCCTCAGCCAAGCCTTAAGGCATGACTTCAACACGGCAACTCTTGCCGTTTGCCGCTTTGTCGGCGAGTTACTTTGCGCACATCGGGTTTTTCAACCCCTATTTGCCACTGTGGTTGCAAGACATGGGTTTGAGTTTGCTGACCATCAGTGTGCTCACCGCCGTGCAGGCGACGACCCGTCTGTTTGCCCCGTATGCCTGGGGTGCCTTGAGCGACCGCACGGGCGAGCGTGTGAAGCTGCTGCGCATCGGCGCAGGGGTGGCGTTTGCGTCGGCCTGTCTGTTGTTTTGGGACTGGGGGCCTGTGGGGCTGGGCTTGGTGTTGTTGGTCATGTTCACCCACACCAGTTCCATGATGCCCATGAGTGAGGCGGCCATGGCGCACTTGGTGAGTCAGGGCGGCGCTTTTGACACCAAGCGCTATGGCCGAGTCAGGTTGTGGGGCTCCTTGGGGTTTTTGATCACGGTGTTCGCCGCTGGGGCTTGGTTCGAGGCCTTTGGCATGCGGCATTTCCCGGGGTGGACGGTGTTGACCTTAGGGGCTGTTTTGCTCAGCGTTTGGTGGATGCCGGACGTGAAAGAGGCGAGTCACCACGCCCAAAACCATGTGCCTGTGCGGCCTGTGCTGCAGCAAAAGCCAGTGCAATGGTTTTTTGCGTCGACTTTCTTTCATGTGTTGTCGCACATTGGTATTTATGTGTTTTTCTCGCTGTACCTCGATTCATTGGGTTACAGCAAAACCATGATCGGTCTGCTGTGGGCGGTGTCGGTGGCGGTTGAAATCGGCTGGTTCTTCAGCCAGTCGCGTTGGTTGCCGCGCATGCCCCTGACCGCTTGGCTCGTGCTGTGTTCGGCCACCATGCTGCTGCGCATGGGTTTGACGGCGGCCTGGGCGGACGTGTTGTGGGTGCTGCTGTTGGCGCAAACGCTGCATGCCGTCACCTTTGCTACGCACCACACGGTTTGCATCGCCTTGATTTCGCACCATTTCCCGGGTCGTTTGCGGGGGCGAGGTCAAGCGCTTTACACCGTCATCGCATATGGTTTTCCAGGGGTGATTGGCGCTTTGCTGGGCGGGCTCATCAGCCAGCATTGGGGGCTGAAAAGTGTGTTTGTCGCCAGCATTTTCACGAGTGTGGTGGCCACGGCAGCCGCCTACAAAGTCTGGCGCCTGCAGCACCCCCGAGTGCCTCAGCGGCCAGACCGCCGTAGGGATCAGCCATGAGCTCGCTCACCATTCGTCCTGCGCACTTGCCCCATTTTTTGCCTGCGGACCTGGCTGCGGCATTGGCGGGAGCGCAGCGCTGCGTGACCACCCACGGCAAGGCTCAGACCGTCTGGCACGTGTGGGGTGAAGCGTCGCAGCCCGTGGTCGTTTTGCTGCACGGCGGCAGTGGCAGCTGGACCCACTGGGTTCGCAACATGGTGCCCTTGCGCGATGCAGGCTGGCAAGTGCTGGCCCCTGATCTGCCGGGCTTTGGTGATTCGGATTTGCCTGCAGGCTGCACCGATGTGGATCACTTGCCTGAGCATTTGCACACGGGCTTGCTGCAGTTGCAAGGCGCAGGGGTGTGTGGGCATGAGGTCCATTTGGCGGGGTTTTCTTTTGGTGCCATGGCCGGGGCCTTGTGGCTCGCGCAATACCCGCAGGTTGCCGAGCAACTGGTGCTGGTGGGAGCGCCGGGCATGGGCCTGGCCGTATCTGATCGCGTGCGACTCAAAGGTTGGCGGCATTTGCCCGCCCCTGAGGCGCAAGCGCAGGTGCACCGCCACAACCTGCTGGCCTTGATGCTGCAAAGGCCGCAGTCGCTGGACGAGTTGGCGCTGGCGCTGCACACGGCCAATGTGCAACGCGACCGGATGCCCCGCAGGCGCTTGTCGTCAACCGACATCCTGGCGCAAACTTTGCCGCGCATTCAGGCAAGGGTCAGTGCCATTTATGGCGAGCACGATGCGCTGTACCGTGGCCGCCTGCCCGAGGTGCAGTCGGCGATGCAAGGGCTGTCCCACCTTTGGGGGCAGGGGCACACCTTGCCAGGGGCTGGGCATTGGGTCCAATACGAGGCGGCGGCTCAGTTCAATGCGGTTTTGCTGGCGCTGTTGAGTCCCTGACTCCTTGCTCGTCCCTGTCTTGACTGGGCTTTTGTGTCGCAGCGGATGCGTTCCAGCGATGTCCGTTAGACAATGCAGGATTGTCGAAAGAGCCATATGACCTCCTCATTGAAAATTGATTTCGTCTCTGATACTGCCTGTCCTTGGTGTGCCGTTGGCCTGGGCTCACTGGAAAAAGCCTTGGAGCGCCTACAAGGCAAAGTGCAGGCTGATCTTCATTTCCAGCCTTTCGAGCTGAACCCTGACATGCCCCCGGGTGGGCAGGACTTGGGGGAGCATCTGACGCAAAAATACGGCTCTACCCCTGAGCAACAGTCGCTGATTCGCCAGACCATTGCGGAGCGGGGTGCTGAAGTGGGCTTTACTTTCCACCCTGGTGGCCGTGGACGGGTTTACAACACATTCCATGCGCATCGATTGCTCCATTGGGCGCAAGGTTTGGGTGGCAGTGCACAGCATGCCCTGAAAAAGAGTCTTTTGGAGGCTTACCAAGGCCGAGCCGAATGCATAGAAGACCCCGCTGTTTTGTTAGCGTGTGTGGCCGATGCGGGATTGGATGTGACGGCAGCACGTGCCGTGTTGGAGAGTGACGCGCACGCAGCTCAGGTGCGAGAGCGCCAGCAGTTTTATGCCCAAGCGGGCATTCGCTCCGTTCCTGCGGTGATCATCAATGACAAGCATTTGATATCAGGAGGGCAACCGGTGGAGGTGTTTGAGCAGGCGTTGATGCGCATTGCCTCCGGTGATCTGGCCTGACAAGCCGAGCTGTCTCGATGATGTGAAGGTCATCCACACATGAACGCGCTCAATTCGACCGTCCATCAGCCCCAGCCGCGACGCGCTGTGCTGGCCGCATTGGGCGGTGGTGTACTGGCTTTGGGCGGCTGGGGCCGGGTCACCTCGGTCTCTGCGCAGTCTCTGCCTGCCCAATCCAAGGCGGCCTTGCTCTCTCTTTGGCGTCGCGAAGGCGGCGTCCTGTTGATGCGCCACGCGGCGACCGAACAGGGCTTGGGCGACCCGCCAGGCTTTGTGATGGGCCAGTGCCACACCCAACGCAACCTGAGTGCCGCAGGCCGGCAGGCTTCGCGTGACTTGGGGTTGTGGATGCGGGCTCAATCGTTCCAACCTGACGCGGTGCGAAGCAGCCAATGGTGCCGCTGCCAGGACACCGCGCAGCTGGCTTTTGGTCAATACGAAGACTGGCCTGCACTGAACAGCACTTTTGCCGGGCAGGGCGATGCCGCGGCGCAGCTGCAGGCCTTGCGTGAACGACTGCAGGGCATGCACCACGGACAGACCGAGGTGTGGGTCACGCATCAGGTCATTATGACGGGACTCACCGGGGCTTATCCTGGTATTGGCGAAGGCTTTTGGGTGGATCGCCAGGGCCGTTTGCGCTTGCGTGCGGAACTGGCCACATGAGCACCTTGCACGACTTGACGGTGTACTTTGACGGCTCTTGTCCTTTGTGTCGACGAGAGATCGCGGTCTATCGCAGATCGCCGCAGGCATTGGCGGTCGATTGGGTGGACGTGAGCGTGGGCATAGAGTTGGGCGGCGCCCTCACTTGCACGCAGGCCATGGCGCGCTTCCATGTGCGCGACAGGCAAGGCCGTTTGTACAGTGGTGCGGCTGCTTTTTCAAAATTGTGGCGCATGTTTCCGGGTTGGCGTTGGTTGGGCTGGCTTTCGGCATGGCCGCCGATGTCGTGGTGCTTTGAAGGCGCCTACCGTTTGTTTTTACCGCTGCGACCGCGCTTGCAACAGTGGGCGCAGCGCAGGTGGGACGGGGGCGCGCCGTGAGCAAGACCAACCGTTGCAAGGTGAGGGCCTTTGTGACGCTGGGGCTGTTGGCTCAGTGTGGTTTTGCCATGGCTTCGCCTTCAGTGGCGGACAAGGTGGTTTTGGGCAATTGGGCCATCGGCCGCACTGAAGTCACCATCGCGCAGTTTGAGCGCTATGTGTTGGCCACAGGCAAGGTGACCCGCGCTGAAAAGGAAGGTGGCGGCTTTGAATATGGCGCTGGCTGGGAGCGTCGTCCTGGCTGGTCCTGGCGCAGACCCGACGGGGTGGTTCCGGCCAGTGCCGACTTGCCCGCTGTCCATCTGGACTTTGTCGAAGCACAGGCATATTGCCGATGGGCGGGAGGGCGTTTGCCCACAGGCGCCGAGTGGCAAAAAGCCGGGTTCACAGAATTGCGGGCGTCGCCTCCAGCACCCTGGGTGAAGGGCCGAACCTATGCGTGGACCACCGGCGACAGTCCGCAAGGCGCCAACACCAGCGACAGTGACCCTTGGCCACGCGCTGCACCTGGGGGTGTGACGCGAGCAGGGGTGAACGGGCTCTACGACATGGGGGGCAATGTTTGGGAGTGGACCACCGATGCGCAGGGCAGCCAGCGACGCACCGTGGGGGGCTCGTGGTGGTATGGCCCTGTCCAAATGAAGTCGGATGTGCAGGCATTCAAGCCCGCCGACTTTTATGCGGTGTACATCGGGTTTCGTTGTGCCTTCGACCTTCCAAGCCCGACTTGACGCAGGCATGACCACGATGCATTCCCTAGCGCAGGGCTACCAAGCGTTGGTGTTTGGTGCGACTGGTTCCATCGGTCAGGCCTGGGTGCAGCAATTGCACAAAGACCCCCGGTGTGCCAAGGTGGTGGAAGTCTCCCGTCAAAGCACACCCGGGTTCGATTTGCTGAGCGAAACCAGCATGGCCGTTTGTGCACAAACTTTGTCCAAACAGGCGCCGTTTCATTTGGTATTGGATGCGACGGGGGTGCTCATGTTGAATGGGTGCAGCCCAGAAAAACGACTGCAAGAGCTCGATGCCGATCATGTGCTCAAGCTGCTGCACATCAATGCTGTGGGCCCCTCTTTGTTGCTGAAGCATTTCGGGCCTTTATTGGCATCTGGTGAGCGGGTGATTTGGGGCAAATTGTCGGCCCGCGTGGGCAGCATCGAAGACAACCGCAAAGGCGGTTGGTACAGTTATCGGGCCTCCAAGGCGGCACTGAACATGCTGTTGCAAACGGCAGCGATTGAAATCGCCAGACGCAGACCGTTGGCCGTCGTGGCCGCCTTGCAGCCGGGAACGGTGAAGTCGCCGCTGAGCCAGCCTTTCGTGGGGGATGACGCCATGGCACCCGAGGCGTCTGCGCTGCGTTTGTTGCATGTGCTCGATGCGCTGGAATCCACCGGTAGAGCCCAGTTTGTGGACCATGCAGGCCACCCCATCGATTGGTGAAAGAGGCCTTTTCAGGGCGCGCATCCCCTGACGGCATTGCCTAAAACGGCATGTGAAATGTAATGGGCGGTGACGATGGTGCACACCTTGGGTGAGAGAAAGACACAGCCTTGCTCCAGTTGTGCCGCCACTTTTTGACCCCATTCATTTTGCGTTTGGTTGCAAATTTCCTTGGCATTTTTGCGTGTGATCCAGCGGACTTGATCAGGTAGTTTTTGACGCCAGTCCAAACTCAGCTCCCCAATCGCAGCGCCAAACTCCACACAGTTGTCGGCGACCTGCGGTGTCGGCGTGTCGCCCTGTTCAGTCTTGACATGGCACAGGACCGGCAGATCGGGTTCGTCGGCGCGCACGGGGGTGTTGAAGGCCCCTGCGCAGAGGATACCGATGGTCAAGCCCAGCCCCAGTTGATGGGCTTTGCGGGGGCGTAAAGGACGAGTCCAATCAGGCCACATAAGACAGCACCCTTTGTACGAGGTGGGCCCGATTGAAGGGCTTGAGCATGCATTCGTTCATGCCATATTCGATGCAGCGGGCCAGTTCGTCCCTGTCGGTGTTGGCCGTCAGGGCGATGATCGGGGTGCTGCATTGGGGTTCGGGCAATTCGGTCCTAATTTTTCTTGAGGCCTCCAGGCCATCCATCTCGGGCATCAACAGATCCATCAGGATCACATCAAAAGATCCATCGCGCACGTGTTCAAAGGCTTGCAAGCCGGTGCCGACTTCTGTGACCTTGGCGCGAGGCAAGTGTCTGCGCAGTTGCAGTGATGCAATTTGGCGGTTCAGTGGGTTGTCATCAGCAATCAAAATGTGAATGGCTTGATCGCTTTGGGTCAGTTCGTCCACGGGCAACCTGGGGGCAGGCGCTTGGGTCAACTCGCAGGGCAGGTCAACGAAAAAATAGCTGCCCTGTCCGACCTGGCTGGTGAAATGGATATCGCCACCCATGGCACGAACCAACCCATGGGTGATGGACAAGCCCAGTCCATTGCCACCAAAGCGGCTGGCAATGGTGTGGTCCACTTGCGAGAAGTTTTGAAACACACGGTGCTGCCTGTCTGCGGGGATGCCCATGCCTGTATCTCGCACTTCTAGATGGATCAACGCCATGGCCGGGTCTGCGCTGCTGGTGGTTTCTGCAGAGCAGCGCAGTTCAATTTCACCCCGCTCTGTGAACTTGATGGCATTGCCCAGCAAGTTCACCAGGATTTGTGTCAATCGGTGACCATCTCCCATGACCCATTCGGGCACGCTGGCGTCGATGTTGAGGGTGTAATGCAAAGGCTTTGTTTCGGCACGGCGTTTGAGCAGTTGGAAGCTCGAATGGATGGTCTCGGGCAGGTTGAACGGTTCTTTGACCACCTGCAATCGCCCGGCCTCCATCTGTGAATGGTCCAGCAGGTCGTTGATGATGGTCAGTAAATGTTCCCCAGATTTCTGGATGTCTTCGATTTTGTGGCGAACCTCGGTGCTCAGGCTTTTGTCATGGTGGATCAAATCGGCCAAACCCAAAATGGCGTTCATGGGGGTGCGCAGTTCGTGGCTGACCGATGCGACAAACAGGTCTTTTTGTTGCTGGGTGCGTTTGAGTTGCTTGTGGATTTGGCGCAGTTTTCGGCTGTGTTGTTGCAACCGTTGCAAGCGCAGGTTGCGAACGGTGTTCATTCGGTACAGCAAGGCCATCTGCATGGCAAAAATGACCATGGCCATCATCAGATGCCAGTGGATCACGTCTTGTGGGGCCAGTTGCAATGCCATTTCGCCACCCAAGAGGGCATGGATGTACAGGCCAAAAATCAGAAGCCAACCGACCGCCATGCCGGTGATCCGAGCGCGTTGAGATGATGCCAACACGGCAGGCAAGGGTGCCAGTGCCAGCCAGCTGATACTGGCCGAGTAAATGCCACCGGTCAGCCATGTGATGCTGAAGGCCTGCGCGAGGGTGAACACCTGCAAGGCACTGATGAGTGGAGTGAGTCTGAATTTGCTCAACCGAAGGTAGCCCAGCAGCCCCATGCCGACGATACCCAGGAGGTTGGTGACCACACCAGGTCCGAAATCCAATCGCCATGCCACGATGGCGAATGCGCCGTAACCCAAAGCGAGGATGCTGATGAATGAAAAGAACAACACCTCTTTTTCGTGACGCTCACGGGTGACGAGCCTTGAGCTCAGCGATGAGGACGTGACTTCAGTGTCTTGATCTTTCGAGTCTTCTATGGCGGTTTTTGTTTTCATATAAAACCTTAAATTAATACCAAATGCTACATTAAAAATGGATCAATGCAGCAAGGATCCATAAAATCATGTCCGAGCAGACGGGCTTGCCTTGATAATCGAGCTTTGCGCTTGGTCAAGCAGGGGGTTCAATGGGATTGCAGGCATGGTGGATTTTTGTGGTCATGACTTTTTTTGTGTCTGCCACGCCTGGCCCCAATATGTTGTTGGTGATGAGCCATGGCGCACGTTTTGGTTTGCGCGCCGCCATCATGACCATGGCCGGTTGCATGACGGCGTTGCTCTGCATGATGAGTATCTCGGCTGCAGGCCTGGGTGCTTTGCTGCACACATTCCCGGTGGTGTTTGATGCCTTGAGGTACATGGGGGCGGCTTATTTGGCCTATCTGGGCTACAAGCTTTGGGTGGCCGGTTTGCCCAGTACGACCGCAGAAAAGGACCCTGTCCGTACATTGCCCGAGCGAAGTGGGGGTTCTTTTTACCGGCAAGGTTTGGCTGTGGCGGCCAGCAACCCCAAAGCGATCGTGTTTGCTGCAGCCTTCTTCCCGCAATTCATTCAGCCCGAGTCACCTGCCCTGATGCAGTTTGCCATTTTGCTGAGCACCTTCACGGTGATCGAAGTGAGCTGGTACTTGATTTATGCCCTCAGCGGCCAAAAGCTTTCGGGTTATTTGCAGCAAGCCCATGTGCTGAAAAACTTCAACCGCGTCACAGGTGGTGTGTTTGTGGGCTTTGCCGCCTTGATGGCGGCCAGCCGCTGAGCGCGGTGGTTCGCTGGCTGGCGCTGGCCGGGTTTACCCCCGCCAACTGTGCGCCAAGCTGTGGATAAGTGCATGAACAAGCCCTGAAGCCCGCATGCCTGTTGGCTTGGCAGCGACTGCTTCTTATTTGAGCAGTCGTTTCAGCCGAGCGCTTTGGCGATCTTGTGTCGCGGCACGGTGGTTTTGGGGCATTGCCCCTTGGGCAGCTCAAACCACTGGCGCACATCGTTTTCTACGCCCACGCCGTGCATGAAGTTGTAGATGGCTTTTTTCAGGCCCTGGCCCAGCAGGTCATGGTCCACGCCCGGTGGCATGGGGGTGGGGTCGACAAAGCCCACATCGTTTTTGGCAAACGTGCCTTCAGGCAGCGGCAAAAGCGTCACGCCGTAAGCCTCGGGGTTTTGGCCCACAGGCGAATGTACGGTACAGACAAAGCGGTGGAAAAAGCCGCTGTGGATGCAGCCGTTTTCAAACAGCTGGCGCACGTATTCGAGTGCGTCCACCGTGTCCTGCACGGTTTGTGTGGGAAAGCCGTACATCAGGTAAGCGTGCACCAGCACGCCCGCATCGGAAAAACCTTTGGTGACTTGCGCCACTTGTTCGACCGACACGCCTTTTTTCATCAGCTGAAGCAAGCGGTCTGAAGCCACTTCAAGACCCCCCGACATGGCGATGCAGCCGCTTTGCGCCAGCAAGTCGCACAGCTCGGGTGTGAAGGTTTTCTCAAAGCGGATGTTGCCCCACCACGAAATTTGCACGCCCCGGCGCAGCAG
>JAGNVG010000179.1 GCA_017986605.1 Limnohabitans sp. | reverse complement strand
CTCACGCAAATGGCTCAAGCTTTGCTCGTAGATGGCCTGCACCCGCTGCAAGGCGGTTTCGGCATCGTTGAACACTTCGGGGGCGATGAATGGGATCGGTCTTTGCATGGCCCCATTGTGCACACCCTGTGAGACATTTGTCCTTGCTCCCAGACGTGAAAAAGCTCCCCCTGTGCACAGCACAGTGCGCACAGGGGGCTGGTCAGGGCCGCTTACATATTGCGGCGGTACTGACCACCCACTTCAAACAGCGCATTGGTGATCTGGCCCAGTGAGCAGACACGTACCGCGTCCATCAGCACCTCGAACACGTTGCCGTTGTCGATCACGGCTTGTTGCAGGCGTTTGAGCATGGCGGGGGATTCGGCAGCGTGCAAGGCGTGGAAGTCGTTCAGGCGCTTGAGTTGCGACTGCTTTTCTTCTTCGGTCGAGCGGGCCAACTCCAGCGTCTCCATCACTTCGTCGCCCTTGGGGTTGCGGAAGGTATTCACGCCGATGATGGGCAGCTCGCCGGTGTGCTTGAGCATCTCGTAGTGCATGGACTCGTCTTGGATCTTGCCGCGCTGGTAGCCAGTTTCCATGGCGCCCAGCACGCCGCCGCGTTCGGCGATTTTTTCAAACTCGGCCAACACGGCTTCTTCCAGCAACTCGGTCAACTCTTCGATGATGAAGGCGCCTTGGCTCGGGTTCTCATTCTTGGCCAGGCCCCACTCGCGGTTGATGATCATCTGGATCGCCATGGCGCGGCGCACCGAGTCTTCGGTGGGCGTGGTGATGGCTTCGTCAAACGCGTTGGTGTGCAAGCTGTTGCAGTTGTCGTAGATCGCGATCAGCGCTTGCAGCGTGGTGCGGATGTCGTTGAACTGGATCTCTTGCGCGTGCAGCGAGCGGCCCGAAGTTTGGATGTGGTACTTGAGCTTTTGGCTGCGCTCGTTCGCGCCGTATTTCTCTTTCATCGCCACCGCCCAAATGCGGCGCGCCACACGGCCCAGCACCGTGTATTCGGGGTCCATGCCGTTGCTGAAGAAGAAGCTGAGGTTGGGCGCGAAGTCGTCGATGTGCATGCCACGCGCCAGGTACGCTTCCACAAAGGTGAAGCCGTTGCTCAGCGTGAAGGCCAGCTGGCTGATCGGGTTGGCCCCGGCTTCGGCGATGTGGTAACCGCTGATGGACACCGAGTAGAAATTGCGCACGTCGTGGTGCACAAAGTATTGCGCGATGTCGCCCATGACCTTGAGCGAAAACTCGGTCGAGAAGATGCAGGTGTTCTGGCCTTGGTCTTCTTTCAAGATGTCGGCTTGCACCGTGCCGCGCACATTGGCCAGCACCCATTCTTTGATCTTGGCGGTCTCGGTTTCGGTGGGCTCGCGGCCGTTTTCGGTCTTGAACTTGTCGATGTTCTGGTCAATGGCCGTGTTCATGAACATGGCCAAAATCGACGGTGCGGGTCCGTTGATGGTCATCGACACCGACGTTGTGGGGTTGCACAGGTCAAAGCCCGAGTACAGCACCTTCATGTCGTCGAGCGTGGCCACGTTCACGCCCGAGTTGCCGATCTTGCCGTAGATGTCGGGGCGCAGATCGGGGTCGTTGCCGTACAGCGTGACCGAGTCGAACGCGGTGGACAAGCGCTTGGCGGGCAGGCCCTCAGACACCAGCTTGAACCGGCGGTTGGTGCGGAAGGGGTCGCCTTCGCCCGCGAACATGCGGGTCGGGTCTTCGCCCTCGCGCTTGAAGGCAAAGGTGCCGGCGGTGTAGGGGTAGCTGCCGGGCACGTTGTCCAGCATCAGCCATTTCAGCACTTCGCCGTCGTCTTCGTATTTGGGCAGCGCCACCTTGCGGATGGTGGTGCCTGACAGCGATTTGGTGGTGAGCGCTGTGCGGATTTCCTTGTCGCGGATCTTCACCACGTACTCGTCGCCCGCATAGGCTTTTTGCATGTCCGGCCACTGGGCCAGCAGTTTGCGAGCGGTGGGGTCTTGCGTTTGTTCACGGGCCACGGCCAGGTCAATGGCCGCTTCAGAGGCTTTGGCGCGACCGGGTTTGCCTTCTTCGAGCATGCGGGCCGCTGCGCGCAATTGCTGGATTTCGCGGGCCAGGCGCGACTGGTCGATGGCGCGTTTTTTGTAGCCACGTACCGTGTCGCTGATCTCGGCGAGGTACCGTGTGCGAGAGGAGGGCACCACCGGGTTTTGGTGGGTGCTGTAGCGCACGCTGACCACAGGCAAACGGCCTTCGCTGGTCTTCATGCCCAGCTCGGCCAAACGGGCTTTGAGCGCTTGGTACAGCGCCGTCACGCCGTCGTCGTTGAAGCGGGCGGCCATGGTGCCAAACACGGGCATTTGTTCGGTCGGGGTGGTCCAGGCTTCTTTGTTGCGCTGGACCTGCTTGGCCACGTCGCGCAGGGCATCCGACGCGCCTTTGCGGTCAAACTTGTTGATGGCTACGAACTCGGCAAAGTCCAGCATGTCAATCTTTTCGAGCTGGCTGGCCGCACCGAACTCGGGCGTCATCACGTACATGGGCACATCCACATGCGGCACGATGGCGGCGTCGCCCTGGCCAATGCCCGAGGTCTCGACCACGATCACATCAAAGCCCGCCACCTTGCAGGCGGCTACCACGTCAGGCAGGGCAGCTGAAATTTCAGAGCCAAAGTCACGCGTGGCCAACGAACGCATGAACACACGCGGGCCTTGCGACCAGGGGCTGATGGCATTCATGCGGATGCGGTCGCCCAGCAGGGCACCACCGCTCTTGCGGCGCGATGGGTCGATGGAGATGACCGCCACGCGCAGCGCGTCGCCTTGGTCCAGCCGCAGTCGGCGGATCAATTCGTCGGTGAGCGAAGACTTGCCTGCGCCGCCGGTGCCGGTGATGCCCAACACGGGCACTTTCTTTTGCGCAGCCTGTTCGCGCACAGCTTTGACCACGCTGGCATCGGCTTTGTCGTTTTCCAAAGCGGTGATCAGCTGCGCCAGTGCGCGCCAGTTCAT
>JAGNVG010000178.1 GCA_017986605.1 Limnohabitans sp. | reverse complement strand
CTCAATCCGCTCCAACTTGGCGCGGGCATGATGGTGTTTGTGGAAGTGCTGCTTGACCGCACCACCCCCAATGTGTTCGATCAGTTCAAGGCGGCGGTGCAGGTGCGCCCTGAGATCATGGAGTGCCACATGGTTGCCGGGGGCTTTGACTACCTGCTCAAGACACGCGCCGCCGACATGAACGCTTACCGCGAATTTGCAGGCACGGTGCTGTGGCAGCTGCCCGGCGTGCGCGAGACACGCACCTACGCGGTGATGGAAGAAGTCAAAAACACGACGGCACTGGCGCTGTGAGCATGACCACCCCCAGCTTGATTGTGGTGTTTGACGCGCAGTGCTTGCTGTGCAACGGGTGGGTGAAGTTTTTACTCAGGCACGACCAGCGCGGTGTTTTCCGTTTCGCCGCTATTCAGAGCCGTACAGGCCAAGCCTTGCTGCAGCAAGCGGGCTTGCAGGTCGAGGGTCTTCAAACCTTGCTGCTGGTGGATGGCTCCACCCGTTGGCAACACACGGCTGCCATCTTGCGCATCCTGCACCATCTGGGTTGGCCTTGGCGTGCTGCTTGGCTGGGCTGGTTGGTACCTGCCGTGCTGCGCGATGCGCTGTACCGCTGGGTGGCTCGACACCGTTACCGGGTTTTTGGGCGGACAGAAACTTGCATGGTCCCACCGTCCGATGTGGCAGCCCGATTTCTGGATTGACCGCAGTCGCTCAAGCCGCGAATCCATAGGCCAATGCCTGACACTGCGCGGCCACGGTGGTCATGTCAGGCCGTTCACTGGGCACAGGCGACAGGCAGTTCTGCGCCAGCGCATGGAGCGCGGTGCTGGCTGGCGCTGGCGTGTGATCTGCCAGCTCTTCCAGCAAACAACCCATGGCCCGCACTTCCAGTGCAAGCCAGCGGTGGCGCGGGGTCGTGCTGTCCATGGGCAGGCGCGTGGCCGCACCAAAATCACCCAGCTTGGCTTGGCCGTGCATGGGATCGATCAGGATGTTGTGCGCATACAAGTCACCATGCATCACACCACGCTGGTGCAAGTGCGCCACTGCATGGGCGACATCGCGGGCGATGTTCAGTGCCAGAGGTGCAGGCAAGCGCAAGCCGCTCGGGTACACATCGCGCGTGCAGCTCTGCAAGCTGGGTGGCCCCGCCAGGTTGATGTGCCCCGGCGGGATCAGCGGCATCAACAAACCTTGGGCTTGTTCAGGGTGGTTCACCAGCCGGGCGACGGGTGTGGTCAGGCCCGGATGTTCACCTGCTGCCAGGCAAGCGGCCAGTTCGTCTTCGGGCAGGCCATCGCTGGTCACCTCACCCTTGAACAGCTTGAGCGCCAGCGGTTGCGGCCAGTCCGATGCTTGTACGCGGTAGATGAGACCCGAAGCGCCCTCGCCCAACAAGGGACCTTGTGTGAGCGTGTGCCACGGTACAGCTGGTAATTCAGATTCTGTCGCCCAAGACCCCGCCATGGTGTTGCCTGCCAGCGCCAACCAAGACAGGCGTGGCAACTGGGTCAGCCAGTCGGGTACACGCGCTAGGCGGTTGGCCGAGATACGCAGCAACTCCAGTCTTTGTGCCGTTTGCAAGCCATCGGGCAAAGCCGTGAGCCGGTTGCCCGCCAGCATCAGCTTTTGCAATGCCGGGCGTTGGCCCAGTTCAGAGGGCAAGTGGCCGATGGCGTTGTCGGTCAAGGTCAGCCAGCGCAATGCCGGTGGCAAAGCGGCGGCAGGCACCTGGGTGATGCGGTTGGCCTTGAAGCCGACCATTTGCAAGCTTGGGCAAGCACCGAGCACTTCGGGCAATACCTCGAAGTCGTTGTCAGAGGCGAACAAGACCTGCAGCTTGTGCAGGCGGCTCAGTTGGTGAGGCAATTCGCGCAGCCGGTTGCCGCTCAGGTTGAGCACTTCCAGCGTGTCGGCCAACGCGAAAACTTCTTCCGGCAGTTCGGTCAGACCGCAAGACAGGTCCAGACGGCGCGTGCCCGCCAGAGCGCCGCTGCGCAGTTGTTCAAGGGTGTGCATGGGTGCTCAGCGGTAAGTCGCCAAGTGGATGTTGGTCTCGGTGCTGCGGATGCCGCTGATCAGCCGCACGCGTTCCAGTACATCGGACAGCTCTTTCATTGACGAGGCCTCGATTTCGGCCAGCAAATCCCAGCGGCCATTGGTGTCGTGCAGGGCCACCACGCCGGGCTCGCCCAGCAAGCTGGCGATCACCTGTCGGGTGGTGTTTCCCTCGATCAGCACGCCCATCCAGGCCTTGATGCGTTCGGGCTCGGCATCGGGGCGTAGCTTGATGGTGTAGCCCACGATGACCTGGCTGTCTTCGAGCTTGCGCAGGCGGTTGTTCACTGTGCCCCGCGACACGCCCAGCTTGTGCGCGAGGTCTGCAATGTTCATGCGGGCGTTTTGCCGAAGCAGGCTGATCAGGTGCTGGTCGATGTCATCCATGGTGCAAATTGTCATTCATTTATGTCATTTCGACAATTAAATGCATAAAACAGCATATTTTTGCTGATTTACATTGCCACATGGCTCCCAGAAACTTCCGGCATCGACACACAAGGTCTAAAGGACCGAAGAAGCCTGCACATGAGCCACAACCACAACACCTCTGAATACGACCTCAACGTTCGCCGTCAAGTCGTCCCCTCGGCCACCATGCCCCTGTACCTGAGTGCCCCCGACGCCGTGGCCTTGGTGCGCCGCAAGGGTCTTAAAAACTGCATCGCGGGCATTGCCGACAACATCCGCGCCGACTTTTTGCGCTGGCCAGACTTTGACAAATCGGCCCGCGTGGCCAACCACTCCAAAGACGGCGTGATCGAGTTGATGCCGATCTCGGACGACACCGCCTACAGCTTCAAGTACGTCAACGGCCATCCCAAAAATACCGCCATTGGCTTGTCGACCGTGATGGCCTTTGGCGTGCTGGCCGATGTGGCCACGGGCGCCCCCACGCTGGTGAGCGAGCTGACGCTGACCACGGCGATGCGCACCGC
>JAGNVG010000083.1 GCA_017986605.1 Limnohabitans sp. | reverse complement strand
CAAACGGAGAGCAACTTCGCTGGCTACTCGTCCGAGGACCTTGTCGGTCGCGTCAATCACAAACCACTCGTGCACGACCTCAGCGGGTTTTGCGCTGAAAGTTGTTGTCATGAGTTTTCTCTTTGAAGAAAGGTTTGTCGGGCCCTTTTCCACGGTCGGTGTTCCTCTGTTGGGAACCTCTTAGGTGGGAGATTGCTTGGACCCTTTCAGGTCTGGGCGTCTTCGCCGCGGGGCCACAAAATCGCTGCGAAGTCTTCTATTATACGAAAAATCAAGGACTTGCGGGCGTTATTGGTTACCATCGACGCATGTTCAGTTACCGACACGCTTTTCACGCGGGCAACCATGCCGATGTGCTCAAACACATCACCTTGCTCGCCACCATGCGCCACCTCATGCAAAAAGAGGCCGGCATCACCCTCATTGACACCCATGCGGGTGCCGGCTTGTACCGCCTGGACGGGGACTATTCCCAAAAAGGTGCGGAAGCCGAGGACGGCCTGTTCAAGCTTTTGGCTGCGGCCGAAAAACTGGATGCCCTGCCCGAACCCGTTCAGGACTATCTGGAACAAATCGCCAGCTTCAACCCGAACGGGCAGGCCAAGATCTACCCTGGGTCGCCTTTTTTGATGCACAAACTGATGCGCCACGAGTCGCGTGACCGCCTGCGCCTGTTTGAACTCCACCCCACGGACAGCAAGTCGTTGATGTCCAACATCGCCCAGCTGGAAGCCGGTCGCACCATCACCGTCAGTCGTGAAGACGGCTTTGAAGCCCTCAAAAAACTCCTGCCTCCGCCACCATCAGCCACCGGCTCGAAACGCGCCATGGTGCTGATCGACCCCAGTTACGAAATCAAGTCGGATTACGTCAAGGTCGCCAACGTCATTCAGGAATACCTCAAGCGCTTCTCTACCGGCACCTACCTGGTCTGGTACCCCATCATTCCAAGACCTGAGGCGCATGAGCTGCCTCGCCGCCTGCGCACCTTGGCCAACCAATCTCAAAAACCGTGGCTCAACGCCACATTGGCCATTGGACGCGGCCCAGGCGATGAAGGCGGCCTCACGGCCAGCGGCATGTTCGTCATCAACCCGCCCTTCACACTGAAAGACCAAGTCCGCAAAGCGCTCGACTTGGTCGGCCCTGCCTTGGCACGCGGCAACGGCAAAGAATGGAAAGTGGAAGGCTCCCACTGACCCCCGCGTCAAAGCTCAGGGAAAGTCCCGATCCCTTTGCCTTCAATTAACCGACCGATCGGTCGGTTAATTGTTATACTTCTTCCCGCGCCACGATCATTCCATCCTGTCAGGCGCAGGAGAAGCCATGTACACGCAATCTTTCAGCGTCCCGGACGGATCCGACGACGCCAAGTCGGCCGGCCTGAAGGCCGTTCCCAAAGCCCTGAGCGCGCAAGACGCCGCCTTGCAGGCCCAATTTGACGCTCGCATCGACGCTGACGGCCGCATTGAGCCACGCGAGTGGATGCCAGAGGCCTACCGCAAGACCCTCGTGCGCCAAATCAGCCAGCACGCCCACAGCGAAATAGTGGGCATGCTGCCCGAAGGCAACTGGATCAGCCGCGCCCCCAGCTTGAAGCGCAAAGCCATCCTGATCGCCAAAGTGCAAGACGAAGGCGGTCACGGCCTGTACCTGTACAGCGCCGCCGAGACCTTGGGCACCAGCCGCGACCAAATGCTGGACGCCCTGCACACCGGCAAAGCCAAATACAGCTCCATCTTCAACTACCCCACGCTCAACTGGGCCGATGTGGGCGTGGTCGGCTGGCTGGTCGATGGCGCGGCCATCATGAACCAGGTGCCCCTGTGCCGCTGCTCGTATGGCCCCTATGCCCGCGCCATGGTGCGGGTGTGCAAGGAAGAATCCTTTCACCAGCGCCAGGGCTACGAAGCCCTGCTGGTGATGATGCAAGGCACGGCCGAGCAAAAAGCCATGGTGCAGGACGCTGTGAACCGTTGGTGGTGGAAGTGCCTGGCCATGTTCGGGCCACCCGACGCCGACAGCCCCAACAGCGCACAAGGTATGCGCTGGGGCATCAAGCGCATCAGCAACGACGACCTGCGCCAAAAATTTGTCGACGCCACCGTGCCGCAAGCCAAGGTGCTGGGCGTCACTTTGCCCGACCCGGATTTGAAGTGGAACGAAGTGCGCCAAGCCCACGACTACGGCCAGATCGACTGGGACGAGTTCTGGGCCACGGTGAACGGTAACGGACCCTGCAACAAGGAACGCCTGGGCGCCCGCGTCAAGGCATGGAACGACGGAGCTTGGGTGCGCGAAGCAGCTCTGGCCCACGCCAAAAAACAACAAGCACGCCAAATGAAGGAAGCAGCATGAGCACCCCCGCACTCAAAGAATGGCCCCTGTGGGAAGTTTTTGTTCGCAGCAAGCAAGGCCTGGAGCACAAACACTGCGGCAGCCTGCATGCATCGGACTCCGAGCACGCTTTGCAAATGGCTCGCGATGTCTACACCCGCCGCCAGGAAGGCGTGAGCATCTGGGTCGTCCCCTCTGCCAGCATCTCGGCGAGCGAGCCTAATGACAAGCCCGAGTTCTTCGATCCGGCCAGCGACAAGGTGTACCGGCACCCGACCTTTTACGTCATCCCCGACGAAGTCGGACACATGTGAGCGGCTTCTGCGAAGGCTTCATGCAGCGTTGCAGCGGCTCGCCGTGCGCTTCGCTTCAAGCTCTGTCTTCGCCGCCGCACCTTGCCTGAAACCTTCTCGCCACGCCTATGAATGCCCCAACTGAATATCTTTTGCAACTTGCAGACAACGCGCTGATCCTGGGTCAGCGCAATGCCGAATGGTGTGGCCACGCCCCCATCCTCGAAGAAGACATCGCGCTGTCGAACAACAGCCTGGACCTGATCGGTCAGGCCCGCATGTTGTATCAACGCGCAGCCGAACTGCAGGGCGGCACAACCACAGAGGACACGCTCGCCTACTTCCGCGATGTGCCTGACTTCAAAAACTACACCTTGTGCGAGCTGCCGCACATGCCACTCATGTCGGCCACCGCCCAAGGTGAGCGCGACTTCGCCATCACAATCGTGCGCAACTTTCTCTACAGCAGCCTGATGGTGCTGGTATGGGACCAATTGCAAAACTCCAAAGACGAGCAGTTGGCAGCGATCGCCGCCAAATCACTCAAAGAAGTGCGCTATCACCTGCGCCATTCGCGTGACTGGTTGGTGCGCATGGGTGACGGCACCGACGAGTCGCACGCCAAAGCCCAAGCCGCGCTCGACCAATTGCTGCCTTACACGCAGGAGTTCTGGAGCACCAGCGCTCAAGAGCAAGCCGCACAGGCCAACGGGACCGGCATCGACATGGCTGCACTGCAAACCGACTGGAACGCCATCGTGGACACGGCATTGCAAGAAGCCACACTCCAGCGCCCCGCTGCTGGCGGCTTCGTGCCCACAGGAAAACAAGGTCTGCATTCCGAACACCTGGGATTTGTGTTGGCGGAAATGCAAAGCCTGGCCCGCGCACACCCTGAAGCGACCTGGTAATTCATGTCCATGGCACCGACCGCATCATCCTCCTGCAGCGCCGATGTGGCCCGCGCTTGGGTCCTGCTCGACACACTGACCGATCCGGAAATTCCGGTCGTCACCTTGCGCGAGCTGGGCATCTTGCGCGACGTACGTGCCAGTGAAAAGGGGCTCGAAGTGGTCATCACCCCGACCTACAGTGGTTGCCCCGCCATGGGCCAGATCGAGGACGACGTCAAAGCCCTGCTGCAAGCCAATGGACTGCAAGGGCAAGTAGTCACACAGCTGGCCCCGGCCTGGACCACCGACTGGATGAGCGACGTGGCCAAAGACAAGCTTCGCGCTTATGGCATCGCACCACCGCATGCCTGCGCCAGCGAAAAATCAGGCTCTGCCAACGTGGTGCAGTTTGCTGCGCGCGGCGCCAAACCCGAAGTAGTTCACTGCCCGCAATGCGGATCGGCCAACACCACAGAAACCTCTCACTTCGGCTCCACCGCGTGCAAGGCCCTTTACCGGTGCCTGGCCTGCATGGAACCCTTCGATTACTTCAAACCTTACTGAACTGCCTTGCCGCAGTGAAGCACCATGTCCGCACCACGCTTTCATGACCTCCAAGTCGCACGCATCATCCCCGAAGCGGCAGGCGCCGTCGCCATCGCGCTGACGGTTCCATCAGATCTGCGCAGCAGCTTTGATTTTCAGCCTGGCCAGTTTCTGACCCTGCGCACCCACATTGACGGCAACGATGTGCGCCGGAGTTACTCCATCAGCTCCGCCCGCAGCCGACTGCAAAAAGAAGGCGTGCTTGAAGTCGGCATCCGCCCTGTCGAGGGAGGTGTTTTCTCCAACTGGGCTGCAACGCAACTCCAAGCAGGAGACACCTTGCGTGTGATGCCGCCTGACGGTCGCTTTGTGGTGCAACGGCCTCGCGCCATTCACCGCGTGGGCTTTGCAGCAGGTTCGGGCATCACACCCATCCTGTCCATCTTGTCGAGCACGCTAGAAGAGCAGCCCGAGTCGAAGTTCACACTGGTCTATGGCAACCGTCGCATGGACAGCGTCATGTTCAACGAAGCATTGCAAGACCTGAAAGACCGCTACCCCGATCGCCTCACCCTGATCCACATCTTGTCGCGTCAAGCACAAGAAGTTCCCTTGCTTGAGGGGCGCATCGACGCCGCCAAGGTGCAAGCCATCATCGAGGCATTTTTGCCCGTGGGCAGCATGGACGAAGTTTTTGTGTGCGGTCCAGAAGCCATGATCGAAGCCACCGAACAGGCTCTGCTGACAGCAGGCGTGAAGCCCGAACGCATCCGCACTGAACGCTTCAGCTCGCCCACACTCGACGCACTCAGCCCAGAGCAGCGCAGCCAAGCGGTGCTGGGCCACCAGGCCTTGCGCGATGCGGGCGAAGTCCAACTGACCGTGGTGCTGGACGGCAAGCCCTACGACATGCCGATGAACAAGAACGAGAAAATCCTCGACATCGCCTTGTCACTGGGCCTGGACCTGCCCTATTCGTGCAAAGCAGGCGTTTGCTGCACCTGCCGATGCAAAGTGATGGAAGGCACGACCGAGATGGAGAAAAACTTCACACTCGAAAAACCCGAAGTCGAACAAGGCTTCATCCTGTCCTGCCAAGCGCGCCCCACCAGTGGCCGCGTGGTGGTGAGCTTCGACGAACGCTGAGCCCTGCTGACCCACAAAAAAACGCCCTGCAGTGCAGGGCGTTTTCATTTGAAGAGTGGCCTCAAACATCTGGGCAGACGCTCTTTACAAGCGGCGCACAATTTCCGTCGTCGCCGCACTTTGGTTCATCGTGTAGAAATGCAGCGCAGGCACGCCGCCGTTGATCAGTTGCTCGCACAAGTCGGCCACGACATCCAGACCAAACGCCTTGATGGAGGCCATGTCGTCGCCATAGCCCTGCAAGCGCAAACGAATCCACCGCGGAATCTCGGCACCACACGCGTCTGAAAAACGCAGCAACTGCGAGGAACTGGTGATCGGCATGATGCCGGGCACGACAGGCACATCCACACCCAGCTTGTAGGCGTCGTCCACAAAGCGGAAATACGCATCGCTGTTGTAAAAGTATTGCGTGATGGCTGAATTGGCACCCGCCTTCACTTTGGTGGCAAAGGCCTGCAGATCGGCCTCGGGCGATTTGGCTTGCGGGTGAATTTCGGGATACGCCGCCACTTCGATGTGGAAGTCATCACCCGTCTCCGCGCGAATAAAAGCCACCAGATCACTGGCGTATTGGAACTCGCCGCCCGCACCATAACCACTGGGCAAATCACCACGCAAGGCCACCAAGCGCTTGACACCCATGGCCTTGAGCGTGGTTAACTCTTCGCGCACCGAAGCTTTGGTGGCACCGATACACGAAAAGTGCGAGGCCGCAGCCACCCCTTCGCTCAAGATGGCCCCCACGGTGGCAAAGGTGCCCTCTTGCGTCGAGCCTCCTGCGCCATACGTTACCGAACAAAACTCGGGCTTCAGACCATAAAGCACCTGACGCACGCCGCGCAGCTTGTCAGCACCTTCTGGCGTTTTGGGCGGGAAAAATTCCAAACTGATCGGCAGCTTCAAACCAGACATCACAACACCTTCAAAAATTCAATAGTCGTTGGCCTTGGCATACGCCTTGGCGGCCAGATCGGCCTCGTGCGCCACACGTGTGGCCTCGCGTGCGGGCCACACCGCAGCGGGGTCAGGCCAGCAGGCCTGCACAAAAAATTCACGGTTGCCGTCACCACCCTCAATCGGGCTGTCCAGCCACGCCGTCACTTGCATACCCAACTCGGTCAATGCCGTGCGCACACGGTTCTCGATGAAAGGGTAATAGCTGTCATCTTTGACGATCCCGCCCTTGCCGACCTGACCGGGTTGCAATTCGAACTGGGGTTTCACGAGCATCAGCAACTGGCCTGTGGGCTTGAGCAAATGCACCACGCCCGGCAACACCAAGGTGAGCGAGATGAAAGACACATCGCCCACCATCAAGTCAAAGCCTTCCAGCGCATCGGGGATGCGCTCATCACCCGGCTCCAACTCACGGGCATTCACACCCTCAATGCACACCACACGCTCGTCTTCACGAATGCGTGGATGCACCTGAGCATGGCCCACATCGACACCGACCACCTGCGCAGCACCTTGCTGCAGCAAACAGTCTGTAAAACCACCGGTGCTTTGCCCCACGTCCAGACAACGCAGGCCATCCACCTTCACACCTGTGACCTTCAAGGCCCCTTCGAGCTTGAGGCCGCCGCGCGAGACATAGCGTGACTCGGCATCGTCGAGCAACTGCAAAGCAGCCCCCTCTGGCACCTCGTCACGGTTTTTCACCACCGCACGCCAACTTCCGTCGGGCAGTTGCCACTGCACGCCCCCCGCGATCAGTCGCTGAGCCTGGGAGCGTGAGGCGGCCAAGCCGCGTTCGACAAGAAGTTGATCAATGCGCATGCGGTGAATTTCAGTAACGGTAGGTATTGGCTTTGTATGGGCCGTTCTTAGACACGCCAATGTAGGCCGCTTGCTCGTCGGTCAATTCAGTCAGCTGAGCGCCAACTTTCTTGAGGTGCAAACGTGCCACTTTTTCGTCGAGGTGCTTAGGCAACACATAAACCTTGCCTGCTTCGTATTGGTCTTGCTTGGTGAACAACTCGATCTGGGCGATCGTTTGGTTCGCAAAGCTGGAGCTCATCACAAAGCTGGGGTGGCCCGTGGCGCAGCCCAAGTTCACCAAGCGGCCTTTGGCCAACAAAGTGATCTTCTTGCCGTCTGGGAAGATGACGTGGTCGACTTGAGGCTTGATCTCGTCCCACTTGCACTTCTCCAACGAAGCCACATCGATTTCGTTGTCGAAGTGACCGATGTTGCAAACGATGGCTTCGTCTTTCATGGCGGCCATGTGCTCGTAGCGGATCACGTTCTTGTTGCCAGTGGCAGACACGAAGATGTCGCATTTGTCAGCGGCGTATTCCATGGTGACCACTTTGTAGCCTTCCATGGCGGCTTGCAAGGCGTTGATTGGGTCGATCTCTGTCACCCACACTTGAGCGCTCAAAGCGCGCAAGGCTTGGGCAGAACCTTTACCCACGTCGCCGTAACCGGCCACGCAAGCCACTTTGCCAGCGATCATCACGTCGGTGGCGCGCTTGATGGAGTCCACCAAAGATTCGCGGCAGCCGTACAGGTTGTCAAACTTGCTCTTGGTCACAGAGTCGTTCACGTTGATGGCGCGGAACATCAGGCTGCCTTTGGCGGCCATTTCGTTCAAGCGCAACACGCCTGTGGTGGTCTCTTCGGTCACGCCGATGATGTGCGCACCTTTGCGGCTGTACCAAGTGGGGTCCACAGCCAATTTGGCTTTGATGGCGTTGAACAAACAAGTTTCTTCTTCGCTGGTGGGGTGAGCAATCAAAGAAGCGTCGGTTTCAGCGCGCTTGCCCAGGTGCATCAACAACGTAGCATCGCCGCCGTCGTCCAAGATCATGTTGGGGCCTTCGCCTTCGGTGCCTGCAGCGCCGAAGTCAAAGATGCGGTGCGTGTAGTCCCAGTAGTCAGCCAAGGTCTCGCCCTTGATGGCGAACACAGGCGTACCGGCTGCGGCAATCGCGGCGGCGGCGTGGTCTTGGGTCGAAAAAATGTTGCACGAGGCCCAACGCACATTGGCGCCCAAGGCTTGCAAGGTCTCGATGAGCACGGCCGTCTGGATGGTCATGTGCAGCGAGCCCGTGATGCGCGCACCCTTCAGGGGCTGGGCCTTGGCGAACTCTTCGCGGATGGCCATCAGGCCCGGCATTTCGGTTTCGGCAATCTTGATTTCTTTGCGGCCCCAATCGGCCAGGCCGATGTCGGCGATCACGCAATCGGCGTTGATGGCGGTGTTCAAACGTGCATTCATTTTTCAGCTCCAAAGCAAATGTGAATAAGCCACACGCATGGATGAAAGCACTGAAGGGGAAAAACAGGCTCACCGCACGTCGAGTGGATGAGCGTCGTTGCTGTATGAAGGTTCCGAGCCTCACGCCCCGCTGCCGACTTGTCTGGCAAGTCAGGGGGCGCTGCAACGCTCCTCGGAAGCCCGAATTCTACCGCAACAGAATGGGCGCACGCCTCACCACAGGCATTGGGCAGCTCCCTGACTGGGAGATTCCGCTAGACTGAGCCGGTTTGCAGCATCCGAGCACCTTACCCATGTCAGACCCGATGTTTCACCTTCCCGACTACTGGCATTTGTGGGCCGTTGTGGCCGTGATCGGACTCATTGCGCTGAATTACGGCATCCAATTCATCCTACCGGCCGTTCGACTCCAAAGCAGTTTGGCCCAGGTCAATGCCTATTTGGCCCACTTGTCCCAGCAAGCGCCAGGCGTACACATTGATCTGACTCAGCTGAGAGACAACGTGATGACCACCCCCGCCTTGCAGCACGCTTGGCAGCAATATGCCAGCACACTGCAACCGCAATGGCAAGCCGCCGATGCAGGCCCACTCGGCGCTGCACGGCAACGCGTGCGCCACTTGTCGCGGGCGTTTTTTGCCCACATGGACGTGGCCTCCAAAGGCACACGGCTCGATTTGTCCAACCTTGAACAACTGGCACAAAACGACCCCAGCCTCGGCAAACTCTGGACCGAATACAACCAAGCACTGGAAGCTCTGCAGCAACTCGAAGTTTCGGCACAGAACACCACGGGCCAATGGCAAGCCAACAGCCATGCCGAAAACTACTTCACTGAGCAAGCCTTGGTGGACTCCCCACTGCAGTCCAATTTCTACAAGCACATCCCCGGCATGCTGACGGGTGTGGGCATCATTGGCACGTTCACAGGCCTGATTACCGGACTCGTCAGCTTTGACGTTTCCAATCCAGAGCGGGTGCAAGCCGAGCTGAGCCAACTGGTGCAAACCGTGGGCCATGCCTTTTGGGTCTCGGCCTTGGCCATCACCTTGGCGATGGTGTTCACCTGGATTGAAAAATCGGTGTTGACCGGGCGTTACCGGCAAGTGGAGCAACTGCAGCAATGGCTGGACACCCTGTTCAACCCCCAAGGCGGCGCTCAGTACATGGAGCGACTGACCTTGGCCACAGAAATGCAAGCGGCGCTGTCCTTCAAAATCCTGAATCACCTGCGCCAATCACCCACGTCCACAGCTGAACGTACAAGCCCATGATTGGCAGCAGAAAAGCGCCCGCAGCCAAACGCAGCGACGATGCGGAAAACCCCTTCTGGATTTCATTTTCCGATCTGATGACCGCACTCATGGTGCTTTTTCTCGTTGCGATGGCCGTGGCGTTGATGAATGTGACTCAAGGTTTGCGCAAGATGAACGAAAGCCGCACAACACGCGAGCAAGCCATCTCCAGTTGCTTGGCCGATGTCGAACAATTGACCCAACAAGCCCCATTCACAGGCGTGAAACTGCGGGGACAGACCCTTGAATTGGGCACCTTGGCCGAATTCAAAAAAGACGGCAACGAACTGCCGCCCCAACGCATGGCTTTTTTGCGCAGCTTCGTGCCCCAAATGCTCCGCGTAGCCCAAACGCCAAGCTGCCAGCCCTGGCTCAAGCGCTTTGTGCTCGAAGGCTACGCCAGCCCCGAAGGCTCTTACCTTTACAACCTCAACCTCAGCCTGGAAAGATCCCAGCGCGTGCTGTGCGTGCTGCTCGATGCCACGGCCCCCGATGCCCCAAGCTGGGAAGAGCGCAAAGCGATCCGGAAAATGTTCTTCGTGGGGGGCTCCTCTTTCAACTCGGCCATCCTGAACCAGCCCGAAAAAAGCCGCCGCGTCGAACTGCGGCTTGAATTCAAAGACCAAAGCACGTCCTGTGCCCCCGACAGCCCCAGCTGTGAAGCCGATGAAGTACGCCCCATTCCCTGGGATGATGACTTCAAATGTCCCGTC
>JAGNVG010000177.1 GCA_017986605.1 Limnohabitans sp. | reverse complement strand
TTGCGACCTCTTCCATCGCGATGGTGCGAGCGCGTTCCTGAACCACGTCTGTGAGAGGGCGTCTGGGAACCAGTGCGTAGACCAGTTCGCAATCCAGTCCATCAGCAAGTTTGCGCAGTTGTCCGAGCGAGATGCGGTCATCCGCTTCGGACTGTTCGGACTTGTGCAGCGTCGCCCCCGAGACGCCCAGCCGCTCAGCCTGCTGGCGTTCCGTTCGACCCAGGGCTTCTCGGATGAGCTTCAGCCATCCCCGAGACGGTGGCTGCCGCTTCACCAAGTCCGCGTAGCCTGAAAGGGTGGACTGCACTTGTTCGAGTCGAAGCTGGTTCAGTTCAGAAGACATTGCTAGCCTATAGGCTGGTTAATTTGATTTTAATGATAGCCTAATTGGAAGCAAGTTGCAATCAATTGCTTCCTTAAAGGAAATCAGTCAAAGTCATTTTGCTGCACTTTTAGCAAGCACACAAGGCCACATTGGGCGCACCAAAGCAAGGGGCCCATAAGTTTTTCAACTTATGGGCCCCTTTTTCTCAGCTTATGGGTACGGCTAAAAGATCGATCAAATATCAATATTCCCCGCCCGCAGCGCGTTGCTCTCGATGAAGTGACGGCGTGGCTCAACCTCGTCGCCCATGAGCATGGTGAACACGCGGTCGGCTTCGATGGCGTCGTCGATCTGCACGCGCAGCAGGCGGCGCACGGTGGGGTCCATGGTGGTTTCCCACAGCTGGGCGGGGTTCATCTCGCCCAAGCCTTTGTAGCGCTGGCGGCTGGTGGTGCGTTCGGCTTCGCTGATGAGCCAATGCATGGCTTGGCGGAAGTCGCTCACTTTTTCTTCTTTCTGGCGCTCGCCTTCGCCACGCTGGGCTTTGGCACCTTCGCTGAGCAAGCCACGGAAAGTCTCGGCCGCTTCGGCCAGTGCGCCGTAGTCAGCGCCGTGCACAAAGTCTTGCGTGATGATGCTGCTCTTGATGTTGCCGTGGTGGCGGCGGCTGATGCGCAGAATGGGTTTGTCGGTGCGCACGTCAAACTCGGCGGTCACTTCAGCAGGGATGCCGGTGGTGTTGAGTTCGCGCAGCTTGGCTTGCAGCGCGGGGGCGCATGCAGCGGCTTGTTCCATGCCATCCAGGTTCAGCGACACGCCGTCGGCCATGGCCCGCAGGGCTTCGGCGTCCATGAAGTTGGACAGGCGGGCAATGACCGACTCGGCCACTTGGTGTTTGCGGGCCAGGGCTTCCAGCGTCTCGCCTGACAGCACTTGCGGGGCAGCGCCGCCCGTGCTGATGCTGGCGTCTTTGAGCGCGATGCGCAGCAAGAAGCCGTCGAGCGCCGGGCCGTCTTTGAGGTACAGCTCTTCTTTACCAGCCTTGACTTTGTAGAGCGGCGGCTGGGCAATGTAGATGTGGCCACGCTCCACCAGGTCAGGCATTTGGCGGTAGAAGAAGGTCAGCAACAGGGTGCGGATGTGCGCGCCGTCCACGTCGGCGTCGGTCATGATGATGATGCGGTGATAGCGCAGTTTGTCGACGTTGAAGTCGTCGGTGCCGCTCTTGCCGGATTCGGCGCTGGCCTTGCCAATGCCGGTGCCCAAGGCGGTGATGAGCGTGACGATTTCGTTGCTGGTGAGCAGCTTTTCGTAGCGGGCTTTTTCGACGTTCAGGATCTTGCCGCGCAGGGGCAAGATGGCCTGGAATTTACGGTCGCGGCCTTGCTTGGCCGAGCCACCTGCGGAGTCACCCTCGACGATGTAGATTTCGCACAGGGCTGGGTCTTTTTCTTGGCAGTCGGCCAGTTTGCCGGGCAGGCCCATGCCGTCGAGCACGCCTTTGCGGCGTGTCATTTCGCGGGCTTTGCGGGCGGCTTCGCGGGCGCGGGCGGCTTCCACAATCTTGCCGCAGATGATCTTGGCGTCGTTGGGGCGCTCTTCCAAAAAGTCGGTCAAGGCTTTGGCCACGATGTCTTCCACCGGGGCACGCACTTCACTCGACACCAGCTTGTCTTTGGTCTGGCTGGAGAACTTGGGCTCGGGCACTTTGACGCTCAGCACGCAGCACAGGCCTTCGCGCATGTCGTCGCCGCTGACTTCGACTTTTTGCTTTTTGGCGATCTCGTTTTTCTCGATGTACTTCGCAATCACGCGGGTCATCGCGGCACGCAGGCCCGTGAGGTGGGTGCCACCGTCACGCTGCGGGATGTTGTTGGTGAAGCACAGCACGTTTTCGTTGTAACCGTCGTTCCACTGCATGGCCACTTCCACACCGATGCTGGTGCCGGGGATGCCGCCGTAGCTGTCGGCTGGGCGCTCGCCGTTGGCATGGAAGGCGTTGGGGTGCAACACTTTTTTGTTGGCGTTGATGAAGTCCACAAAGCCCTTGACGCCACCCGCGCCAGAGAAGTCGTCTTCTTTGCCGCTGCGCTCGTCCTTCAGGCGAATGCGCACGCCGTTGTTGAGGAATGACAGTTCACGCAAACGCTTGGCCAGAATTTCGTAATGGAAATCGGTGTTCTGCGTGAAGATTTCGGTGTCGGGCAAGAAGTGCACTTCGGTGCCGCGCTTGTCGGTGGCACCCGTGACGCGCATGGGCGAGACTTCAATGCCGTCCACGGTGTCGAGCAAACGGTTTTGCACAAAGCCTTTGGCAAAGTCGATCTGGTGCACTTTGCCTTCGCGGCGCACCGTGAGGCGCAGCCACTTGCTCAGCGCGTTCACGCAAGACACACCCACACCGTGCAGACCGCCCGAGACTTTGTAGCTGTTTTGGTTGAACTTGCCGCCTGCGTGCAGTTCGGTCAAAGCGATTTCTGAGGCACTGCGCTTGGGCTCGTGTTTGTCGTCCATCTTGACGCCGGTGGGGATGCCGCGGCCGTTGTCGGTCACGCTGATGGAGTTGTCACTGTGGATGGTGACCACGATGTCGTCGCAGTGGCCCGCCAGCGCTTCGTCAATCGAGTTGTCCACGACCTCGAACACCAAGTGGTGCAGGCCCGTGCCGTCAGAGGTAT
>JAGNVG010000176.1 GCA_017986605.1 Limnohabitans sp. | reverse complement strand
GATGCGCTGTGCCTGCAAGAAATCGCACGCTTCAAGCGGCCCAAACGCTACGAAGTGGTGAGCAGCCTGCCCAAAAACAATTACGGCAAGGTGCTCAAGACCGAACTGCGGCAGCGGCTGGGCTGAGACACCCGATCAGAAGTCCAGCGTCTTCACACCAGCAGACGTCCCCAGCAAACACACCTGCGCTTTTTGCAGCGCAAACACACCTACCGTGACCACGCCGGGCCACTGGCTGACGGTGTTTTCAAAGGCCACTGGGTCGGTGATCTTCAAACCCTTCACATCGACGATGTGCTGGCCGTTGTCGGTCACCAGAGGCTGACCGTCTTTTTGGCGCACCACGGCGCTGGCGCCCATGGCCGCAAACTGGCGCATCACGCGGGCCGTGGCCATGGGGATGACTTCCACAGGCAAGGGGAAGGCGCCTAGGGCGTCCACCAGCTTGCTCTCATCGGCGATGCAGACAAACTTTTGGCTCTGCGCCGCCACGATTTTTTCGCGGGTCAGGGCCGCACCACCGCCCTTGACCATGTGGCCCTGGTGGTCGATTTCATCCGCGCCGTCGATATAGACCGACAAGCTTTCGACCTCGTTGCTGTCAAACACCGGAATGCCCAAGGCCTTCAGACGCACGGTAGAGGCTTCGGAGCTGGACACTGCACCCTTGATCTGGTCTTTCATCGTGGCCAGCGCGTCGATGAATTTGTTGACCGTGGAGCCCGTACCCACACCGACGATCTCGCCGGGAACAACGTATTTCAGGGCGGCTTGGCCCACCAGGGCTTTGAGTTCGTCTTGTGTCATGGGGTCGGGTCTGGGTAAAAAATGGAAGGTGCGCCGGGGTTTGAGACAATCAGTGCAATTGTTGTCAACGCCTTTGCTGGCTGGAATTATCCAATGTCCCTGATCCCCTACGCCCTCGCCCGCTCCTTTTTGTTCAAGATGGACCCCGAAGAGGCCCACGAATTGACCATCGAGGGCCTGGCCCGCACCCAAAACACGCCGCTCGACCGCGTCTACCGCCAGCCCTTTGTGGAACAACCCATCATGCTGGCGGGTTTGCAGTTTCCCAACCGCGTGGGCCTGGCCGCGGGTCTGGACAAAAACGCCCGCTGCATCGACGGCCTGGGTGCCATGGGTTTCGGCTTTGTCGAAGTCGGCACAGTCACGCCCAAGGCACAACCGGGCAACCCCAAGCCGCGCATGTTTCGCCTGCCCGAGGCGCAAGCCTTGATCAACCGCCTGGGCTTCAACAACGACGGGCTGGACGCCTTCATTGCCAACGTCAAGCGCTCCAAGTTTCGCCAGCAAGGCCGATTGCTGGGTCTGAACATCGGCAAAAACGCTGCCACCCCGATTGAAAACGCCACCGACGACTATTTGATCGCGCTGGCAGGCGTGTACCCGCATGCCGACTACGTGACGGTGAACATCTCCAGCCCCAACACCAAGAACCTGCGCGCCCTGCAAAGCGACGAGGCGCTCGACGGCCTGCTGGGCGCCCTGGTGGCGCGGCGCGAAGAACTGGCCGCTGAACACGGCCGCCGCGTACCCATGTTCCTGAAAATCGCCCCCGATCTGGATGAAACCCAAGTGGGCGTGATCGCCGCCACCTTGCAAAAGCACGGCATGGACGGCGTGATCGCCACCAACACCACGCTGGCGCGTGACGCCGTGAGCGGCTTGGCGCATGCCGAAGAAATGGGCGGCCTGTCCGGCTCTCCCGTGCTCGAAGGCAGCAACCGCGTGATTCGCTTGCTACGCACTGCGCTGGGCAAGGACTTCCCCATCATCGGTGTGGGCGGCATCCTGAGCGGTCACGATGCGATCGCAAAAATAGAAGCCGGAGCCGACGTGGTGCAGATTTACACCGGGCTGATCTACAAAGGCCCGGCGCTGGTCACCGAAGTGGCGAGTGCGCTGCAGCAGATGAAACGCTGAGCGCTCAATCCTTGAAGTACACCAGCTGGTGCGTGCTCGCCAGCAACTGCCCTTCAGGGCTCCAGAGTTCGCCGGTCTGGTCAAAGTAGCCGTGGCGGTAATTCAGCGCCTTGGCCACGCCCAGCACATGGCGCGTGCCCACCTGCGCCAGCAAGGCGCTGTCGGCGTGGAAATAAGTGGTCAGTGACACCGTGCCAATCATGGCCCGGCGACGTCGACGAATGAAAATTCGTGGGAAAAAGCTGTCACTGATGGCCGCCAGCGAGGCGAAGTCCATCGCCCGCTCGGGTTCGTCGCGCACCCACAAGGTGGAGCGCGAGTGGGTTTGTTCTTGCTCGTCAAAGGCCGAGGGGAAAGCGCCTTCGACAAAACGCATGTCGTAGCGCTGCGGCCAGGCCGGGAAGCCCCTGGTGGGCATGCGGGTCACAGCCTCGGGTGCAGGCACATTGGCGGGCATCACTGCCTCGACATCCGACCATGTTTCGCGCCTCACCGCGAACACGGCGGTGGCAGTGGCCACCACGCCTTCGGCTTGGTGGGCTTCGATGATCCAGTGCTGGGTAGAGCGGTTGGTGCGCACAGGCCGCGCCACGAACCGGATGGAGCCATCGGCCACCGGGGCAGCAAAGTTGACCGTCAGGGCCACCGGCTCGCCCAGGCGCTCGGGGTGCAGCATGGCCGACTGCAGCAATTGCGCCGAGGTGGTGCCGCCAAAGGGCCCGACCATGTTGGCATAGGCCGGGTGGGTCGCGCCTGTGAATTCGTGAGGCGCGTCCGCAAGTGCTGAGGCGCGCAGGTCAATGGCTTCATCGAGTGGGTGCATGCGCACAATGATAGGCGCGCCCCTGCCGCCTGCGCTGTCTCAAAAGCATCAAACCAAGCGGGCACAAACCTCGTCGGCCATCGCCAGAGAACTGGTCAAACCGGGCGACTCGATGCCCAGCAGGTTCACCAGACCCGGCACGCCGTGCTCAGCTGGGCCCTGCATCATGAAGTCAGCTGCCGCTTCGTGCTGTGCATTGATCTTGGGGCGCATGCCCGCATAGCCCGGCTGCAGCGCACCGT
>JAGNVG010000005.1:36558-40508 GCA_017986605.1 Limnohabitans sp. | reverse complement strand
CTGCCGCCTGGGACGCCCTGACAGACCGCCCAGTTGGGGACGCTCAAGCGCCACGCATACCCGGCGGCTCCAGCTCCGGCGCAGCCGTCTCGGTCGCCACAGGAGCCGCCTTCATCGGCTTGGGCTCCGACACAGGCGGCTCCATCCGCATTCCTGCCGCATTGAATGGCATCGTCGGCTTTAAAAACACAGCCCGGCGTGTGCCTACCCAAGGTGCCATTCCCTTGTCCACCACACTGGACACCGTTTGCGCCATGACGCGCTCGGTCCGCGACACGGTTTTGGCGCATGAAATTTTGTCGGGAAGAAAAGTTCCCCTATCGCACAAACCCTTATCGAGCTACCGCTTGGCCATCGTGCAAAGCGTCATGCAAGACGGTATGGACGGCGTTGTGAGCCATGCTTTTGAGCGCAGCTTGGCGGCATTGCGAGCAGCAGGCGCACAAATTCAAGAAATTCCGCTTCGGGAACTGCTCGATATCGCCCCCATGATGGCCACAGGCGGTTTCAGCCCAGCCGAGAGTTTTGCTTGGCACCAGGAGTGGTTGGCCAAGGACGGTGACAAATACGATCCGCGTGTCGCCCAACGCATTCAGCGCGGCGCGCAAATGTCCGCCCCCGAGTACATCCAACTGCAAAACGCACGCGCCGGCTGGATTCGCCGAGTACAAGCCGCTTTGCAGAGGTATGACGCCGTTTTGTCGCCCACCTTGCCGATCGTCGGCCCCTGCCTGAGTGACGTGGCACCAGGCCCCGAACGAGATGCCGAATTTTTCCGAGTCAATGCCCTGCTTCTGCGCAATCCCAGCGCTATCAACACCCTCGACGGTTGCGCCATCTCCCTACCCTGCCATGCCCCAGGAGAACTGCCGGTCGGCTTGATGGCTTGGCATACGGCCATGCACGACGACACCCTTCTTCAGTTGGCCCTTTTGCTCGAACCTGTTTTACGCAAGCATTGAACGCGATGCACAAACTGTCCTGCGCATCAACTTGGCCTGTTTATGGAAGCGAGGGCATTCAAGCTCTAGAAGCACAGCTTCAGCGCGACAGCCCGCTCCCACTGATGCGCAAAGCCGGCCTGGCCACAGCACAACTGGCCTTGGCCTTGGCACCCCATGCCCAACGCATATGGGTCGCCGCAGGCCCCGGCAACAATGGTGGTGACGGACTGGAAGCCGCCATACACCTGCACGAATGGGGCAGAAAAGTCATCGTTAGCCTTTTTGGGAGAGCCCCAAACCTGCCAGCCGAGGCTCATGCCGCCTGGCAAAGGGCGCAAGCTGCAGGCGTTGAGATCACATCGGATTTACCGGCATCCTGGCTCGAAGGCATGGGCCCCCTAGACCTGTGCATCGATGCCCTATTGGGCATGGGCGCCACACGGCCACTCAGCCCCGAGTTGCAAAAGTGGGTGCAAGCCCTCAACCAATGCCCAGCCCCAGTCATGGCCATCGATTTGCCCACAGGGCTGAACCCAGCATCTGGACAATTGTTGGGCGACACACAGGACACCGCTTTGATGGTGCAAGCCGATCACACCCTCACTTTCATAGCTGCCAAAGCCGGACTCTTCATGGGCCACGGCCGCGACGCCTGTGGTTGCATCTGGCTGGAGCACTTAGGTCATCAGCACAGCGCCCATGCCCCACCACTCCAAGCCTTGCTCAACGACAGCAAACCACGGTCGATCAAGGTCCACGCCAGCCACAAAGGCAGCCATGGCGATGTGACCGTGATCGGAGGCGAGCCGATGGCAGCGCGCGGCATGGGCATGACAGGTGCAGCTGTCTTGGCTGCCACGGCAGCCATGCACGCCGGTGCTGGACGCGTCATCTTGAGCCTGCTGTCAGGCCAAGCCACAGACTGCGCACCACCGGACCTGATGCAACGCGACTGGCAGAGCCTCGATTTGGAAAATTTACATGTGGTCTGCGGCTGTGGTGGTGGTCAAGCTGTGCAGCCGATCATGCCAAGCGTGCTGCAACGCAGTGCGCAATTGGTGCTGGATGCCGATGGCCTGAACGCCATCGCGCAAGACGAAACCTTGCAAAACTGGCTAAAAAAAAGGGGCGATGACCAGCCTACCGTGATCACCCCTCACCCCTTGGAAGCAGCACGGCTGCTGAACATCACCACAGCTCAGGTGCAAAACGACCGCTTGAAAGCCGCGCAAGATTTGGTGAACCACTTCCACTGCACCGTCGTCCTGAAGGGGTCAGGCACGGTCATCGCAGCGCCCGGACAAACACCGCGCATCAACACCTCCGGCAATGGCCGATTGGCCACAGGTGGCACGGGCGATGTGCTGGCGGGTCTGATCGGTGCCCGCATGGCACAAGGCTTGAGCGCTTTTGACGCGGCCTGCTCAGCCGTAGCGCAACATGGTCAAGTGGCCAATGATTGGCCTGAAAACCAAGCCCTGACGGCCAGTGAGCTGGCTCGGCACTTGAATTGAAAAAAGCCAGACGCAAACGTCTGGCTTTTGACTTTGACAAACCCACATTTCAACGGCGGGGCTTGGTCGTTCGGGCACCTTTTTTCTTGGCTGCGGCCTTTTTGACCGACGACTTGAGTGCCTGAATGGGCGAGCGGTTACGCTCCGCATCGGCCATTCGTCGATCCTGAGAAGTGTGCTTCTTGCCTCGCCCCCCCTCGTAAGCAGGCGCGATGCCTTTGTCACGCATGGCCCGCGGCACCAGATCGTCTCCGGGGTGCACCAAGCGGAAGTCAATTTTCCGGCCGTCCAGATCGACCCGGCTCACTTGCACTTGTACCCGGCTGCCAATCGCGTAACGGATACCCGTGCGCTCACCACGCAACTCCTGGCGCAACTCGTCAAAGCGGAAGTACTCACCCCCCAGCTCAGTGATATGCACCAGACCCTCCACATACAACGTGTCCAATGTCACAAAGATGCCGAAGCTGGTGGCCGCAGACACCACACCGCTGTACTCCTCACCCAAGTGCTCGCGCATGTATTTGCACTTGAGCCAAGCTTCCACATCGCGGCTGGCCTCGTCGGCACGGCGTTCATTGGCACTGCAATGCAAGCCCGCCGCCTCCCAAGCACGTTGGTCTGCGGCCGACATGCGCACCCGGGGCGCAGACGACACGGGCGCATCGCCTTTGGCCGCACGGCTTTTCTCCAGCCGCTTGCTCAGCTTGGCATGTGCCTCGCCCGGCACGGGCAAGCTGGGCAGCGTGTATTTGCGCCCGAGCAAAATGGACTTGATGACCCGGTGCACCAGCAAATCCGGGTAGCGCCGGATCGGGCTGGTGAAGTGCGTATAAGCCTCGTAGGCCAGCCCGAAGTGCCCGCTGTTGACCGGGGTGTAGATGGCCTGCTGCATAGAGCGCAGCAGCATGGTGTGAATTTGCTGCGCGTCCGGGCGGTCCTTGGTCGCTAGCGCAATTTTCTGGAACTCGCTGGTGTGCGGCTCGTCGCTGATGCCCATGCCCAAGCCCAGCGCCTTGAGGTAATTGCGCAGGATGTCTTTTTTCTCGGCGGTGGGGCCTTCGTGCACACGAAACAAGCCGGGATGCTTGCCCTGCTGGATGAAGTCAGCACTGCAGACGTTGGCCGCCAGCATGGCCTCCTCAATCAAACGGTGCGCTTCGTTGCGCACACGCGGCACGATTTTTTCAATCCGGCCGCTCTCATCGCAAACGATCTGGGTTTCAGTGGTTTCAAAATCCACCGCACCGCGCACAGCACGCGAAGCCAGCAAGGCTTTGTACACGTCCTGTAAGTTCATCAGATCGGTCACACGCTCCTTGCGCTTGACCGCTTCCGGTCCACGGGTGTTGGCCAAAATCGCCGCCACCTCGGTGTAGGTGAAACGCGCATGGCTGTGCATCACCGCCGGGTAGAACTGGTAGGCGTGGACATCGCCCTTGGCATTGACCAGCATGTCGCACACCATGCACAAACGGTCCACGTCGGGGTT
>JAGNVG010000005.1:0-36458 GCA_017986605.1 Limnohabitans sp. | reverse complement strand
TTGTCCTCAGGCGCCACCAGCCACAAGCCGCCTTCGTTCAGCAAGCGGCCAATGATGGGTTGCTCAGGTCGCTCGACGATCTCGACCACACGCCCTTCTGGACGACCTTTGCGGTCCTGACGAACGATGCAAACCTTGACGCGATCGCGGTGCAAGACCGCACGCATCTCGTTGGACGACAGGTAAATATCCGACTCACCGTCATCACGGATCAAAAACCCATGACCATCACGGTGACCTTGAACACTGCCGACAATTTCTTCCAGCATCGCGCCGGGTTGAGCTACTTTTTTGATATACAATCCTTTTATTCCTGAGGCGCCCAGATGGCGGAATTGGTAGACGCACTAGTTTCAGGTACTAGCGAGTAACATCGTGGAGGTTCGAGTCCTCTTCTGGGCACCAATCTTATCCAATAAGATAAGTTAAAAACACAACAAGCCGTTGATTTCTGATCAGCGGCTTTTTTGTTGTCTGAAACTGTCTCTACAGCTTCAAAAGCCAAGACGTTCCAGCCCGAAACCGCACGGCACCATCGAGCAAGCCGACGGCTGCTCAACAGTGTCACGCCCCACGTCAAACTGGCACCCCCACCAAGTCGTGGCCTTCCACGCTGACGATACGGGCGCGGGTGAACTCACCCACTTTGAGTGTTTTGCTCAGCTTTTCGGGCGGCAACAAACGCACCACACCATCGATTTCAGGGGCATCACCAAAGCTGCGTCCCACACCACCGCGTCGGCCCATGGCTGGCGCGGAATCGACCAAGACTTGCATGGTAGAGCCCACGCGCTGCTGCAAACGGGCAATAGAGACCTCTTCAGCCACCGCCATGAAACGGGCGCGGCGCTCTTCGCGCAGCGCCTCGGGCAGCATACCCGGCAACTCATTGGCCGTGGCGCCTTTGACAGGGCTATAAGCAAAGCAACCCGCCCGGTCGATTTGCGCTTCGCGCAAAAAGTCCAGAAGGTGCTGAAACTCTTCTTCTGTCTCTCCCGGAAAACCGGCAATGAAGGTGCTGCGAATCACCAACTCGGGGCACAGTTCTCGCCAGCGCTGGATGCGCTCGAGGTTTTTCTCGCCGCTGGCAGGACGCTTCATGCGTTTGAGCACATCGGGGTGACTGTGCTGGAAAGGCACATCCAGATACGGCAACACCAGTCCCTGGGCCATGAGTGGAATGATGTCGTCCACACTGGGATAAGGGTAAACGTAGTGCAGGCGCACCCAGGCATCGTGCGTGCGCGCCATCTCGCCCAGCGTCTGTACCAACTCCAGCATGCGGGTCTTGACCGGTTTACCGTCCCAAAAACCGGTTCGGTACTTCACATCCACCCCATAAGCCGAAGTGTCCTGACTGATGACCAGCAACTCTTTCACACCGCCCTCAAACAAAGCCTTGGCTTCTTTGAGCACATCGCCGATGGGGCGCGACACCAAATCGCCGCGCATGGACGGAATGATGCAAAACGTGCAGCGGTGGTTGCAGCCTTCGCTGATTTTCAAATACGCATAGTGGCGCGGCGTGAGTTTGAGGCCAGCCTCGCCAAAACCACCAGGCACCAAGTCCAAAAACGGGTCGTGGGGCTTGGGCAAATGGGTGTGCACTGCGTCCATCACCTCTTGCGTGGCGTGGGGCCCGGTCACGGCCAGCACGCTGGGGTGCGTTTCCAAGACCATATTGCCACCGCCCTCAGCTGTTTTAGCGCCGAGGCAACCGGTCACGATCACTTTGCCGTTGGTATTGAGCGCCTCGGCAATCGTGTCCAAACTTTCCTTGATGGCTTCGTCGATGAAGCCACAGGTGTTGACGATGACCAGGTCAGCGCCCTCAAAAGTTTTGGAAGTCTGGTAACCCTCTGCACTCAATTGCGTCAGGATCAGTTCGGAATCGGTCAGCGCCTTGGGGCAGCCCAAGCTGACAAAACCCACTTTCGGGGTCGGGAGGGGGGCAGTTGCAGTCATTTCACTCATGCCCCCATTGTCCCCGCAAAAACGACCGCGTTGTGACAAAGGGGCATGTTGCGCCCATCAAGTCCTTAAACCCATGACGCCCAGCAACTGCTCGGCATTCTTTTGAATCTGTTTTTGCATCTGCTCTTGCATCTGCGTCATGACGTTCTGGGAAGGATTGGCCAGCCCTGAAAACATGTTTTGCATGAGCGGGGTTTGCCACTGCATGAACTGAGACCAAACCTCAGGACTCAGGGCCGGACTGGACTCACCGAGCTTGCTTTGCCAATCCATGAAGGACTGGACATGGCTCTCCAAATAAGAACCCATGTGCCCTTGCATGGCGTGACCATAAAACCGGATGATGTTGGACAGCACCGCTTCGCTGAACATCGGCACCCCCGCCGACTCCTCTTCCAAAATGATCTGCAGCAAGATGGACCGCGTCAAGTCCTCGCCGGTTTTGGCATCCAGCACCACAACGGGTGCGGCCAACATGACCAATTTCTTGATCTCTGCCAAGGTCACATAAGTCGAGGTCTCGGTGTCATACAAGCGCCGGTTCGGATATTTCTTGATGGTGCGGACACGACCAGCGTCTGGCGCACGAGTGCCCGGGGCCGCTGGGGGCCGCTTGATCGACTTGACTGAGGGCTTGGCCGACAATGAAAACTCCTGGTGACTGACTGTGAATTGCAAATCTGCTGCAATGCACCATTTTAGGCACACGCTGGGGCGGCTCAAGCCTTGGATAACCCTGAGCTGGCAAAGTCAGCCCTCAGAAAGCTTCTGGGTGCTTTTTTGTTGCACGCTCACCCGATTAACCCTCATTACCTGCGAAAATAGACAGCTATGTTCACCGGAATCATCACCGGCGTGGGGCGAATCGTCGCCGTCCACGACCTGGGTCGCTCTTTACACCACGGCAAGCGCCTCACCATCGAGGCCCCCGCCGGGTACCTTGACGATGTGGGCTTAGGCGACAGCATCGCCCTGAACGGCGCTTGCATGACCGTCACCACCTTCAGCCCCGAGAGCCATCAGTTCACCATCGACATCTCGGCCGAATCGCTGGACAAAACCAGCGGCTTGGACCAGCAAGGCACCGTCAACCTCGAAAAAGCACTTCGTGCCCATGACCGTCTGGGCGGGCACATCGTGTCTGGCCACGTCGACGGCGTAGGCCAAATCAGCCACTTCGAGCAAATCGGAGAGAGTTGGGAGCTGCGCATCCTGGCCCCAAACGCCTTGGCCAAATACCTCGCCTACAAAGGATCGATCACCGTCAACGGCGTGAGCCTGACAGTGAACAAGGTGGCGGACCTGCCCGCAGGCTGCGAAATCAGCATCAACCTGATCCCCCACACCGTGGACAACACCGCCCTTGGCAGCCTGAAAGCAGGCAGCCCGGTCAACCTCGAAATCGACACCGTCGCCCGCTATGTTGAGCGCATGCTCAGCGCCGGACTGATCCAGAAAGACACAGCATGAACGCCCCCGCGCAACTGACCCCCGTGGCGATCTCGCCCGTCGAAGAGATCGTGGCCGAAATGAAAGCCGGCCGCATCGTGATCCTGGTCGACGAAGAAGACCGTGAAAACGAAGGTGATCTGGTCTTGGCGTCTGACCACGTCACGCCCGAAGCCATCAATTTCATGGCCCGCTTTGGCCGGGGCCTGATTTGCTTGACGCTGACCCGCGAGCGCTGCGAATTCCTCAAACTGCCGCCCATGGCCGCCCGCAACGGCACCGTCTACAGCACCGCCTTCACCGTGTCCATCGAGGCCGCCGAAGGCGTGACCACCGGCATCTCGGCTGCCGACCGCGCCAAAACCGTGCAGGTGGCCGTGGCCAAAAACGCCGTGCCGACCGACCTGGTGCAACCGGGTCACATCTTCCCGCTGCAAGCCGTGGACGGCGGTGTGCTCATGCGTGCAGGCCACACCGAAGCCGGTTGTGACCTGGCCGCCATGGCTGGCTGCTCCCCTTCTTCCGTGATCTGCGAGATCATGAAAGACGACGGCACCATGGCCCGCCTGCCGGACTTGCAAATCTTCGCTGCCGAGCACGGCCTGAAAATCGGCACGATTGCCGACCTGATCCAATACCGCAGCCGCAACGAATCGCTCGTCGAGCGCATCGGCAGCCGCAGTCTGCAAACCGCCCACGGTGAATTCACCGCCCACGCCTTCCGTGACCAACCCAGCCAGACCGTGCACCTAGCCTTGGTCAAAGGTCAATGGTCTGCCGACACCGAAGTGCCGGTGCGTGTGCACGAACCGCTGTCGGTGCTCGACGCGCTCGAAGTCAACCGCTCCATGCACTCCTGGAGTCTGGACACCAGCTTGCAGTACCTCAACGCACAAGGCTGCGGCGTGGCCGTGTTGCTCAACTGCGGAGAGTCGGCCGACCAGTTGCTGGCCCAGTTTGAAGGCCGCGCCCGCTCTGCACAAGCGCCCGAGCGCGGCAAGATGGACCTGCGCACCTACGGTGTGGGCGCGCAAATCCTGCGCGAATGCGGCGTGCACAAAATGAAACTCATGGGCCAGCCCCGCCGCATGCCCAGCATGACCGGCTACGGCCTCGAAATCACTGGCTACATCCCCAAGGAATAAACATGCTCGAAGCGAACAAAGGCACAGAACAAGAACTCGACGGGCAATTTCTGCACATCGGCATCGTGCAGGCCCGATTCAACGAAGACATCACCAATGCCCTGGCCAAAGCCTGCATCGAAGAACTCGAAGCCCTGGGCGTGACCAGCATTGACCATGTCATGGTGCCAGGCGCTCTGGAAGTACCCGTGGCCCTGCAGGCCATGGCTGAGCGGGCCGAATACGACGCACTCATTGCGCTGGGCTGCATCATCCGAGGCGAGACTTACCACTTTGAATTGGTAGCCAACGAATCCGGTGCTGGCGTCAGCCGCGTGTCGCTGGACTACAACCTGCCGATCGCCAACGCGATCTTGACCACCGAAAACCTGGAACAAGCCATCGTGCGGCAGACCGAAAAAGGCCGCGACGCAGCCCGTGTGGCCGTTGAAATGGCCTGCATCATGGACGACCTGTCGGCCGACCTGGCCGAAGAATTTGACGACGAAGAGAACACCTGATGACCGACCAGAACAGCACGCCGGACACCACAGCGGCAAGTGCACCGCCCGCAGCCGCAGGCACGCGCAAGTCGTCCGCCAAGCCTGCCCGCAGCCGCTCGCGCGAGTTTGCACTGCAAGCGCTTTATCAGCACATCGTGGGCCGCAACGAAGCCTCAGACATCGATGTCTTCACCCGCGACCTGTCGGGTTTTCACAAAGCCGACTCGGCCCACTACGACGCCTTGCTTTATGGCTGCATCGAGCAAGCCACAGCACTCGACGCGATGATCGCACCCAAGCTGGACCGTCACTTTGCCGAAATCTCACCCGTTGAGCACGCCATCATGTGGATCGGTGTTTACGAAATGCAGCACTGCCTGGACGTGCCTTGGCGCGTGGTGCTCAACGAATGCATCGAGCTGGCCAAAGACTTTGGCGGCACCGACGGCCACAAATATGTGAACGCCGTGCTGGGTGGTTTGGCCCCCGAGTTGCGCAGCGCCGAAGTGCAAGCCGACCGCCAGTCCGGCCGCGCCAAATAAACGCCCAGGCCATGCGCATCTCCGAACGTGCCGAACGCATAGAGCCGTTTTATGTGATGGAAGTGGCGAAAGCCGCCTCGCAAAAAGCCCGTGAGGTCGCCCACACCGACCGACCTGTGGTGTTTTTGAACATCGGCGAACCCGACTTCACCGCCCCACCCCGCGTGCAAGAAGCTGCACAAGCGGCTATCGAAGGCGGGCAGACCCAATACACCCCCGCGCTGGGCCTGGATGCACTGCGCCAAGCCATCAGCCACTGGTACGCGCAGCGCTTTGGCGTGCAAGTGCCTGCTAGCCGCATCGTGGTCACTGCAGGCGCTTCAGCTGCTTTGCAATTGGCGTGCTTGGCGCTGATTGACCGGGGCGATGAAATCCTCATGCCCGACCCGAGTTACCCCTGCAACCGCCACTTTGTGAGTGCCGCAGAAGGCACCGCGGTCTTGCTGCCCACCACGGCCGAAGAGCGGTTCCAGCTCAGCGCCGCCAAGGTGGCCGCCGCTTGGGGCCCGAAAACCCGTGGCGTCTTGCTGGCCTCCCCCTCCAACCCCACAGGCACCTCGATCGATCCGGCCGAGCTGCGCCGCATCATGGAAGCGGTGCGCAGCCGTGGCGGCATCACCTTGATCGACGAAATTTATCTGGGCCTGAGCCACGACGAACAATTCGGCCAAAGCGCCCTCGCCCTAGGCGACGACGTCATCAGCATCAACAGCTTCAGCAAATACTTCAACATGACCGGTTGGCGTCTGGGCTGGCTGGTGGTGCCTGAGCAGCTCACGCCTGTGCTGGAGCGCTTGGCGCAAAACCTGTTCATTTGCGCCAGCACCGTGGCGCAACAGGCGGCCCTGGCCTGCTTTGAGCCCGAGAGCCTGGCCGAATACGAACGCCGCCGCGCAGCGTTCAAAGCCCGGCGCGACTACTTCATTCCGGCCTTGAACGACTTAGGTCTGACCGTGCCTGTCGCCCCCGATGGTGCGTTTTATGCCTGGGCCGACTGCAGCGCCGCCTGCCAAAAGTTGGGCCTCAAAGACAGCTGGGACTTTGCCTTTGCCGCGCTGGAACATGCCCATGTGGCCATCACCCCCGGGCGCGACTTTGGCACCGACCAGACGGCCCGCTTTGTGCGTTTTTCCACCGCCAATTCGATGGCCGAGTTGCAAACCGCCATTGCCCGCCTGAAAGCGTGGTTGCAGCCATGAGCATCTCTGCGGAAATCAACGCCGCTTTCCAGCACCCCATCCGCATCTATTGGGAAGACACCGATGCGGGTGGCATCGTGTTTTACGCCAACTACCTGAAGTTCTTTGAACGCGCTCGCACCGAATGGCTGCGCGCGCTCGGCTTTGGCCAACAGGTGCTGCGTGACGAGTCGGGTGGCATGTTTGTCGTGAGCGAGACCGCCGTCAAATACCACTCGCCAGCCCGCTTGGATGACACCCTGATCGTCACCGCCGAGTTGCATAACGGCGGAAAAGCCAGCCTGACCATTGCCCAGCGCGCCTACTTGCGCGCCGAGGGCCAAACCGACCGACTGCTGGCCGAAGGCACCATACGCCTGGGTTGGGTCGACGCCACCACATTGAAACCGGGCCGTATTCCGGCCCCCGTTCTGGAAGCCCTGAAATGAACCAAGACATGTCCATCGTCTCGCTGCTTTTGCACGCCAGTTTTGTCGTGCAGCTGGTGGTCTTGCTGCTGCTGACCATCTCTGTTGCCAGCTGGGCTGCCATCGTGCGCAAGCTCGGAGCCATCAAGCGCATCAAAAACCTGAACGAAGAGTTTGAACGCCTCTTTTGGTCCGGCACCAGCCTCAATGAGCTGTTCAACGCCGCCAGCCAAAACGCCAAACTCTCCGGCCCCATGGAGCGCATTTTTGCCAGCGGCATGCGCGAATACCAAAAACTGCGCGAACGCCACATCAGCGATGCGGGCACCCTGCTCGACGGCGCGCGCCGCGCCATGCGGGCAAGCTTTCAGCGCGAGATGGACGTGGCCGAATCGCAACTGGCCTTTTTGGCATCGGTCGGCTCCATCTCGCCTTATGTCGGCTTGTTTGGGACGGTCTGGGGCATCATGCACGCCTTCACGGGTTTGGCCAGCTTGCAGCAAGTGACCTTGGCCACCGTGGCCCCCGGCATTGCCGAAGCCTTGGTAGCCACCGCGATTGGCCTGTTCTCGGCCATTCCGGCCGTGCTGGCCTACAACCGTTTTTCGCATGACGTGGACCGCATCGCCATCAAGCTGGAAACCTTCATCGAAGAGTTCTCCAACATCCTGCAGCGCAGCCTGGGCGGGGCCAACAGCTCGGCTTCGGGTCACTGAAGAAAGCCACCATGCCAGCCGTCTCATCCCGAGGCCGTGGTCGCCGCACCATTGCCGAAATCAACATGGTGCCCTTCATCGACGTGATGTTGGTGCTGCTCATCATCTTCATGGTGACCGCCCCCATGATCACACCCAGCGTGGTCGACCTGCCCAGCGTGGGCAAAGCCGCCAAGCAGCCCGATAAAGTGGTCCAAGTCGTGATCCAGAAAGACGAACGACTGGAACTGGTGAGTGAGGGCAAAACAGACAGTGCCACCCTGACCAGCGTGGCCGCCAGTGTCAAAGGCTTGGTCGGTGACGGTGACAACACCGCCGTGGTCATCAGCGCCGACCGCACCGTGAAATACGAAACCGTGGTCAAGGTCATGGACAGCTTGCAACGTGCAGGCATTGCCCGCGTGGGCTTGTCGGTCCAGTTGGCCCCTTGAGGATTCAGGTTTGAACGCCAAGGCCGCCCCGCACCTCGAATTTGCACCGCCGCCGCAACCCGGCGCGGGCCGCGCCTGGCTGACCGCAGGCTTGGTGCACGCACTGCTGTTCTTGGCACTGGGCCTGGCCACGGCCTGGAAAACCCAACCGCAAACGGTGCAAGCCGAAGCCGAACTGTGGTCGGCCACCCCACAGGCCGCAGCCCCAAGACTGCAAGAGTCACCACCGGAGCCCGAGCCGGAACCTGCGCCGCAGCCCAAACCAGCCCCAGCACCCCCACCGCCACCGCCTGCCCCCGATCTGGCGCAAGAGCGGCTGGACGCCCAAATCGCGCTCGAAAAGAAAAAACAACAAGAAAAAAAGAAAGAAGCCGAGAAAGCTGAAAAGCTGAAGGCCGAAAAAGAGAAGGCCGCCAAGGAAAAGGCTGAAAAAGAAAAGGCTGAACTCAAGCGCAAGGAACGAGAAAAAGAGCGCGAGAAAGAAGACAAAGCCAAAGAAAAAGCGGCCAAAGAGAAAAAAGCACAAGAAGAGAAAGAACGCGACAAGAAAAAAGCCGCCGAAAAAGCCAACGCTGAAAAGGCCGATGCCGCACGCACGGACGCGCTGCGCAAAGAAAACCTCAAACGCATGCAAGGCATGGCCGGGGCCTCCGGTGGCGAAAACGCCACGGGCACCGCACTCAAATCATCGGGCCCTTCCGCCAGCTATGCAGGCCGCTTGGTCGGTCGCATCAAACCCAACATCACCTACCCCGGCGATGTGGTGGGCAACCCGCGGGCAGAGGTCGAAGTCAAGGTCGCCCCAGACGGCATGATTTTGAGCCGCCGCATCGCGCAACCGAGCGGCAACAAAGCGTGGGATGACGCTGTGCTGCGCGCCATCGACAAAACGGAAATCTTGCCCAAGGACACCGATGGTCGTGTGCCTCCCGTCATCGTGCTGGGGTTCCGCCCCTCGGATTGACACTTATCGAGGTATTTTGCAATGTTTGAATTTATAATCACATAAAAATCAAAAGTGATTAATATGACAAACAACCGCAAACCCCGACTGACCACTTCATCCATTGTTCAGGGCACCCTCCTCGGCCTGGCCTTGTGGCTGCAATCGCCACTCCAAGCCCAAGTCCTGAACTCGGCATCCCTGTCGAGAAGCCCCGTGCCGATCAACGAGGATTTTTCGGTCACCGTTCAGCTCACGCCCAACAGCAACACAGTCTGGTGCGGCATGCGTGTCGAATATGGTGATGGCCGAACCCAAGACATTCGCGTGGGCTCAGAGGGCTTTCAGAGCCTGCCACTGAAGTTGACCCACCGCTACGGCGGCAGTGGTGACTACAACATCCGCATTTTTGGCCGCTATATGTCACGCGGACTCAAATCGGCCATCCCCTGCGAAGGCGCCCCCATTTCCTTGCCGGTCAAAGTCATTGATCCAGCTGTGGGAGAAGCGGCCAGACGCCTTGAAGAGCAAGCCCAGCGCGAACAAAACGAACGCAACCGCATGCGCCAAGACGAAGAGCGCCTTGCGCGCGAACGCCAATCGTTGGAAGCCCAACGCAAAGCCCTGGAAGAGCGGGAGCAGCAAGCCAAAGAACGTGAACTGGCCGAACGCGAGCGCGTCCTGCGCGAGCGCGAGGCCGCGCTGAGCCGCAAAGCCCAGGAAACCGCCCCACCCAAACCCGCGGCCCCACCGGCTGCACCTGCGGCCAAACCGGCCCCCGCAGCCAAACCCGCCGCCACAGGCTTTTGATACACCCGTCTGAAGGACATTGCCCATGAAGTGCAACCACTGCGGTGCATCGCTGCGCCCTACAGCCAAACTGTGCATCCAGTGCGGAAACGCCGTCGGCACTGCGCCCGAACCCGTCGCAGCACCCGCCCCAGCGGTAGCCGACGTGCCTGCTGCACCCGCAGCCCCCGAACAAAGCCAGACTGCGGCCCCAGCCCAAGAGGCCAGCCCCCTGGTGCCAGACACAACACCTGCACCCGTGCTGGATGAACCTGCGCCCCCCGCGCCTGTTCAAGAACCTGTTCAAGTGCCCGCGCAAGCAGCGGTGCAAATGCCCGAGGAACTGCCAGTACAAGCCCCGGCTGCGGCCCCCGAAATCGCGACCGCACCCGCAGCACAAGCCACTGCTAAATACGAAGTGGCCCCAGAGTTTGCGACACCACCGGCCGCACCCAGCCCAGCGCCTGCGCCTGCAAGCGCCAACAGCGCCAAACAAGCCCAAGCAACGTCCAAGAGCGGCGTCAAAATGGCCGTGGGGGGCTTGGGTCTGCTGACCGCAGGCGCCGTGGCTTATTTCGCTTTGGCGGGTGGCAGCAAAGCCCCCGCACCGCAGGAGGCTCCCGCGCCAGCTCAAGTGGCGGCTCCTGCTGCACCAGCTGCACCTGCCCCAGCGGCTGTGGCGGCACGCACCGTGGACAAAGCCTTTATTAACGACATGCTGCAGTTGGTCGGCCAGGACCAATGGAGTGCCTTGGCCGATATGGTGAGCAACGCACAAGCTCAAGCCAACCCCAACGCACAAGCCCTGCGTGAGCAAGCGCAGACTGCCTTGTCCAGTCGCAACCATGCACAAGCCCAAAAGCTGACGCTGGAGTTGCTGCTCACCGATCCACAATCAGGTTCTGCTTGGTTGCTGGCTTCTCAGGTGTTTGCCGCACAAGACATCACCCAGCCGGCCCAGTCAGCGCTCAAGCTGGCTTATTACTTTGCCAAAGACAGGGCGCAAGCCCTCAGCAGTTTGGCGGAGTTCGCGCGTGCTGCAGAGCCCAAATTCAAGGCGGTGGCCAACCAGACATCGCCCCAGCTCCCAGAGATCCCGGCACGCAAGCCCTGACAGCTCAAACCATGAGCCCCGCCCTGCTGGGCGTGGGCTCATGCCGTTTCCGGCTCAAATCAAGCCGCACCCGGCGGTGAGCGACGCTTGAACTCCTGCACAATCTGCGGCTCCAGATCGGCCGCGAAATACATGTCTTCAGGGTCTTGGGTCGAGCGGATTTGCACCTGCGCCAAGCTCTGCCCCTTGGAGATCGCCATCAAGGCCACCTGCCTGGCCGAATAGGGGCCTGCGGGGCCACGGTCTGTCTGCACAATGAACGCCGCCTGGCCCGAAATCACCGTGCCAGCCGCAGCATGGCGCACTGCACCTGCCCCGACACCAGCCGACTGCAAAGACGGTCCACGGCGTGTCAAATCCCCAAAAGAGCCCATCACCGGCACCCCGTGCGATTCCATGCCTTTGCCCAGGCCCTCCAGTGCCGCACGCTGGCCCTGTACCAGATTGAATTCGGTGTAGCCGTCCTGCGAAGCAATGCGGTTTTGCGATTCCTGTTTGCCAAAGTCGCGCAGCAACTGCAAGCTCGCATCGTCGAGCTGCATGGCCAGGTCATAAATGCGGCCAATCGTCAGGCCCAGCGGCATAAACTCTTCGTCCGTCAGCCGGGCAATCTCTTGACTGATCGACTCTACATCCACGTTGGAGACGATCTGCATGACCGGTTGGCGCATGGACCGCATGCCCACTGTTTTGCGCAACTGGTTAAAAATGCGCCCATCCAGCACCTGTTGCGCTGCGGCCCCCGACCAAGCCGACAGGCCCGTCAAAGACGTCATCAAGGTCACAGGGTCTTTGATCCGAACCGTGTACGACAGACGAGCGTTGATCCCCACCACGTTGGCCGAATTCAAGTCCTTGTATTGCCCCAGTTCCGCCACGCCGCTGTCCAGGCGGCATTCGTGCGTGGCCACAAAAAACAGCTCACACAAGAAGTGATTGGCCCCGGTGAAATGGTCCACCAGGAAATGTCCCAAGAAAGGCAAGTTTGCTGTATCCAGCAACTCGGTCCCCGGGTTCAAGCGGGCAATGAACTTGCCCTCCCGGAAAAACAAAGCGCACTCATCGCTTCGCACCGTGATCTTGGCACCCCGCGGAATGCTCTTGTCCGGGTGCATGTACACCAACTGACCCATCGCGCTCTCTGGTCGCGCAATGTACAAAGACTTCGTCTCGTCGCGAATGAAAGACAAGGTCACCGTGTCCTTGACCGCCTCCACCGACTTACCGAACAAATTGCCTAACAAGCTCATCGTCACTGCCCTTCCTGTGTCCGGTCTTCACCGGGCGTTTCATACGTTCTGCGCTCCGAAGCCTTGGGCAAAGGGCTGACATGGCGCGAAGTCATCAAGGGAATGGCCATGTTCAGCAACATCCAAACCGACAAATAGCCCACCAACCAAGTGGGCACCTGCGACAACTGTTGCCACCGTGGGCCCCCCGTCAGCCAAGGCGAAATCGTGAAGTAAAAAACACCCCACACCAACGCCTGCGCAAAAGCGTAGACATTCAGGCCCAGCGCCAGTCCACCATACGTGAAGCGGTCACCGCCAAACATGGCAAACAGCACACGTCCCCAAATCAGCCAATAAAACTTCAGAACGATGATGCCGAAGAAAAACAAATTGGCCGAAGCCTTCAGGTCCGGGCCATTGAACAGCAGCCAGATCACCAAAGGCAATGCCAAGCCCAGCACCAAAAAGCGGAAAACGTAGCTCATGCCGGGCACACCGATTCCAGAACCCATTGCTCACTGCTCGTCAACTGACCGCGCAGGCGCTCGATGTACTGCTGACGGCGCTGTGGGTGGTAATGCTCATACTCAAAGCCCACCTTCAGCATCGCCGTCATCGCGTCGATGGACGATGAAATCACCGTGACATCGCCAATACGCCCGCCGATGGACAAGACCCATTTGTCCAGCGACTCGGCGTGCAACTCATCCAAAGCCGCATTCGGGGTGACCGGCGACTCCAGCCAATCCGTGTGCGGCGACAGCAGCGAATACGCGGGGTAGTCGGCCTGCGCCAAATCCACCAGATTCATCAACTGATCCAACTTGCGGACCGCCGGGTAGTAACGCACATCGCTGGCCTGAATGGTGCCATCAGCCGCCTCATACGGGGCCATCACCGGTTGGGTCAAGCTCTCGCCCAAGGCATGGATCATCATGCACGCCCCTTCAAACGAGACATCACGGCTGGCGTAACCGCCCAGCGAAGACATGCGCACCGACAAACGCTCCTCCACAATGCAAGTGCCCAGCACCACACAATTTTCGAGCGTGCAGTTCACCGCCCGGACGCTGCCGAAAATCACCGCATTCTTGAGTGCAATGTTTTGGTTGGCCACCAAGTCACCCTTGATGATCAAAGACGCTTTTTGCACCGCACGCATGGGTTGCGTGTCGGCCTGCAAATGGCAATTCAAAGACCCATTGATCGTCAAGCCCGAGCGCAACTGCACCCGCCCTTGGCGTGGATCAATGCGCAAATCCCCCCGCGCCACTACTGGCCCCTCGACCAGCACATCGCCGCGCAACTCCAGCGCACGGCCATACAAAGCCCCCTCAATGCGGGCGGGCTGCTCACTGCCATCGACCAACACCGGGAAATTCGTGTCTTTTTCACTGGTCGGGAACACACTGCCCGCAATGTGGCCCTTGACCACCACGTTGCTGCCTTCTTGCTTAATGGGCATGACGCGCCTCCACAATCTTCAATTGACCCGAACCAATGAAATCTTCAAACATGGTGGCCGCATCCTGCGAAATCAGCCCCTTGTTGCGCAGCATCTGAGCCGCCTTGGCCAAGGCCACAACGTCGTTGGAATTCGCATCCCGCACCGCACCAGAGCGCACGCTTTGCTCTGCCGATGCCAGGGCCTGCTCACCGCTCAAGCACGCCAGCTCGTCGGTCAGGTTTTGCAAGCTCAAAGACTCACTGCCACAGCTTTGGGCCGACTGGCCTGCCAGCAGCTTGCTGTGCAAAGACGAGCTGGTCAGCACCCCTTCAACCACCCAATGGGCCGACGGCTGCGCCGCAGCCCCACCGGCAAACGGCGTCAACTGCGCATCGTTGCGTTGCTGTGAATACAAAACATCGTCCAGGCGACTCGACTTGAGCATGGACAAAGACTGGTCCAAATTCTGCGAACGGATCTCGAGGCGGTGCAAGTCCATCTCGATCGGCAAGGTGTGCGCCACCTCGTAAGGCATTTGCGCTGCCCGCTCGGCAGGTGCAATGTCTTCGTTGCGGATCTGAAAAATATGACTGCCGATGGTCTTGGTCTTGTTGTCGAACTCGTCCAGGATTTTCTGGAAATTCAGATCGTACAAATCCCGATTGATCGCAGCGCCCTCGACCGCCTTTTCAAAGCGGGTCTTGATGTCCTGAGAAAACGCGCCCAACTTTGTCTTGCTCGACTGGGCCTCGGCCACCTTCTTGCCAATCTCGATTTGCATGGCCGACTCGGTCTGCAAATCCAGCTTCAAGCGCGTTTCGCTGAAATCCGTTTGAATTTGTTGCTTGGTGCGCTCCAGCATCAGCGTGGTGGCGGCCACACCACCCACCACAGCCACTGTTTGCCGCTCCAGGGCCTGAACGATCATCTCGCCAATTTCTCTCATTTCTCTCTCCAACCTTGCGACTTCATGCTCGACATAAGAACGCAAAGAGCCAATCTCGGAATACACCGAGCGGAGCTCACCATGCATCTCAGTACGAAGGGACCTGATCGCAGAGTCAACATAACTCTGGCTCACGCCCGATGGGGTGTTTGACATCTTCTGCTCCCTTCAATCAAGCAGAAATCAAACGTGGACCACCGACCCTGGGCGTCGACAACATGATCCCGGGCTCTCGCACCACTTCGATCGGGTCATGCACCGTACCCCGCGTCAGGCCCTGAGCCTTGGGCAAGCTGGCCAAAGTGGACTCATAAGTGCTGGCAGCCGACAGCGGCGACTCGCCAATCAACAAGCGCTGCAAACGCTCATCGGTGATCTGCTCCATCACACGCGGTGACAACAAGCCCAGCATGCTCATGCCATCGCGGAAGCTCAGGATCTCGTCGTATTTGGCATTCAAATCCGACTCCAGCAGATACAAGTTCTCTCGGTTCGTGCGCAAGTCGTCGCGGAACTGATTGGCCACGCTGATCAGTTTCTCGCCCTCTTTCTCGCTCATCGAAATCATCATCTCGTTGGTACGGAACAGCTCCGACTTGCGGAAATCGGCCTTCTCCGTCCACAAATGCTCCCACAGCGGAATCATCAAATCGCAATGCGCCTTGACCACACTGCCGTACTTGATGGCATCCGGTGTGCGGTACACATAGGCCGCCAAATCGGTTGACCACTCATCCAGATCCGGGTCGTAGCGCAATTGCGCCTCTTGCGAAAAATGGATGATCGGATTGCTTGCGCCGGTCAAGATCTTGTTGAGCACCAAGCGGAAGACCTTCAAAGCGTCATCGATCTGCATCTGCACATGGCGCGGCTTGATGGCCTGATCCTGCAAAGCGTTGCCGTTCTCATCGACCGCCATCATGTGCAGGAACAAACCCACCGTCTGATGCGCTGCCGACAAATCTTCCAGCAAATCAGGCTTCTTGCTGATGCGGGCGCGCACCACCTCGTCCGATTGCAAACGGTCCAGCAAGGTGTGGATGTCCAGCGCATGGGCGCTCTCAATCTGCACACCGATCAAGTCCTCAATGTATTGGGGCGCCACGATCGTGCGCGGGCAGAAAAACTTGCGGCTGCACCAGCTTGCCCGCTCCAGCACCTGGGTCAAGCCACCATGAATCTGATTGACCGACGCAATGCGGGCGTTCGCATAACGGTTGCACGTGGCTTCCAGCCCCTCGTAGACCGTGTTGAGCGTGTCCAGCATGCGCTGTCCGTTTTCACTGGACAGCACATTGATCGTCTCCTTGAATGTCTCGATCTCCTGCGCATGGCTGCCCGAAGCGGCGACCTCGCAAGCTTGAGGAGCCATCACATCCTGGAACTCACCCGCCGACAAGCGCTGCTGCAACAAACTCGACGCGGGCACCAAATGCATGTCGATGCCCACATCGTGCAATTTGGCCAAATTGTTGGTGAACTCACCGACCAAGGACTGCAGCTGGTTTTCTTCGCCGTACAGACTGTTCATCGGATCGGCCGAATCCGTCACCTCATCGGCAGACAGCATGGGCGGAATGTCCAACAAAGCATCCAGCTGCCCGGTGATCGCCGACACCTCATCGGTCAAAGCCGTCGTGTCGATCGTGGTCAAGCGAACGGGCGCATGGCTGCCAGAGCGGTCATTGAGCACCCGGTGACCTGCCAAATCGAGCGACTCCAAAGCCAAATGCACATCGGCCAAAGTGATTTCAGGGAAGCCCCCCAAACGCGAATCGAGTTCTTGCTCGATCACCTCGAGCCGCGCCAGCGCCTGGCGCAAGGCCACATCGGCATCAGACAAAGCCTGCTGGTTTTGGGCCAAAGCTTCGGCCAGTGTGGCCGCTTGCTGCTTGAACTGATGCCACTTCCAAAACGGGAAGCTGGCCGCCAGCGCCAAAAAGGTCAAAACGGGATAAGCCAGATACAGGCCCAAACCCACCGCCAAGACCGCCACACCCACCATCAAAAAGGTAGACACCTTCTTTTGCGAGACCGCCAAATCTGCGGCCAGCTGTTCGCCAGCAGGCTTGAGGGTCAGAATTTGCCCCTCCAGCACATCGCACTGCGCCTCTAGGGTGTCCTTTTCATGGCGCAAATCTTCGCCTTGACGCCAAGAGGCCAGCACCGGAGCCAAGTGGTCAATGATGGCCACCACCCTCGTTTCATGTACATCCAGGACATTGTCAATCGGCCTGGCCAACGATTTTGTGCTCATACCACTCCAGTCTTAGCGAACGCGAGAAGTATTCATGTTACTTTAAATTTATATATACAACATCAAAAATGGCCAAATATTTAAATTCAACAAACAAACGGCATCAAATCAAAAATACCTTCAAAATCACCGCTCATCTAAGCCCTCAAAATGAGCAGCGAGGACTGGAAACGCAGTCTGTACATGACACTTTTTGCGCCAGGTGCTTAGATGCAATGGATCAGGATCGCTGTGGGTCAGGACACTGGCCTGACACAGTAAGGTCCTGATTCAAAAATCGATCACCACATTGCCCACCGTCTGCCCCGCTTCCACGGTGCGGTGGGCCTCGGCCATTTGGGCCAGCGCGTAACGCGCCCCGATGCTGTGCTGCAGCTGGTTTTGCGCCAGCATGTCCGACAGGCGGGCAACCGCCTTTTGACGGTCGGCGGGGGTCAGGTCATAGACCAGAAAGAACTTCACGCCCATGGACTGGAACAACCAAGGGCGAAACGGCAAGTTCACGTCCGGCGCATTGGAGCCGTAGCACACCACTTGGCCGTGCGGGGCCAAAGCGCCTTCTGCGGCCCAACGGGCGGTGGTCGAAAAATCCATGTCGATGATGACGTCGGCACCCCGGCCTTGCGTGAGCGCTTTAACGCGTTCGGGCACGGACTCTGTTTTGTAAAAGATAGCCTCTTCCATGCCCGCTGACTTGGCGTGTGCCGCTTTGGCTTCAGAGCCCACGGTGCCGATCACACGGCCACCAACCAAGCACACCATTTGCGTGATGTAGTGGCCCACAGCCGACGAAGCCCCAGACACCAAAACGGTTTGCCCACGTAAATCACCCACCAGGCGCTCGGCCAAAATGACCGCCTGCACCGCCGTCAGACCGGGAATGCCCATACACGCGCCAGCCGCGAAGTCGGTGCCATCGGGCAAGGGCACGGCCTGCGCATCAGGCAAGGCGATGTATTGGGCGCAGGTGCCCATGGGCCGCTGCCATTGCCCATTCCAGACCCAGACACGTTGGCCCATGCGCGAGGCGGGCACGCCCGCCCCCACCGCTTCGATCACGCCCGCGCCGTCGCTGTGCGGAACGATCAAAGGATCGTTCAGCGGCCGAGCGCGACGGGATTTAACATCCGAGGGGTTGACACCCGAGGTCGCCAAACGCACCAACACTTCGCCCGCTTGCGGGCTGGGTGTGGGCAACTCCCCCACCTGCATCACGTCTTGGGCTTCGCCGTTGTGGGTGTACCAAGCTGCTTTCATGCGGGGTCCTTGTGTGAATGGGCTGTTGGAGAGGGGTCAGTCGTAAACGATCCGCGCCTGCCCCTGGTCGGCCTGCGCCATCCAGCTGGCCAGCGCGGCATCCGAAGGGAAGAATTTGGCGGCTTCGCCCAGCGCCAGCTCGGCGCGGGCGGCCAGATCGTCGGAGCGACGCTCAAGCACCAGGCGCACGGACAAGCCGCGCACCAGGTCGCCTTGCTCGGTTTGCTCGCGCTGCGCGGGGAACTCTTTGACGATGCGGGCAATGTCGGGCGCACGGCCGTTCACAGCCACCCGCAGGTATTTGCCATAGCGGCAACGGGCCGCACCCAGGTCCATGATCTGTTCCATCTTGAGGCGAAAACCGCCCGAGAACCGGTCGGCCTGCATTTTGGCGGTGACGATGATCAGCTCGTCGTCTTTGAGTAAATGCTTGGCCGAGTTGATCAGGGCTTCGTCGGCGGTGGCTTCCATCACGCCCGATTTGTCGTCGAGCTTGAAGATCGCCACCTTGCCACGCTGACCGTTGATGATGCGCAGGTCGCCCACGATGCCAGCCAACACCATCGACTCGCGGCTGTCGATCAGGTCGTCGATCTTGCGGCGGGCAAACTGGCGCACTTCGCGCTCCACCGCGTCAAACAAATGGCCCGACAAGAAAAACCCCACGGCGGTTTTCTCGAGCAGCAGGCGTTCTTTGATGCCCCAAGGCATGACCTCGACCAAGTCGGGCTCTTGCGTGCTGGAGCCGTGCGAGTCGTCGCCCAGCATGTCAAACAAGCCGCCTTGGTTGGCGTTGGCCGTGGTGGCGTTCGAGAATTCAAAGGCCCGGTCGATGCTGGCCGACAAGGCGGCGCGGTTCATGTGCAGTGAGTCAAAAGCCCCGGCCTTGATGAGGGCGTCCACCGTGCGTTTGTTGATGCGGGTGCGGTCCACGCGCACGGCAAAGTCAAACAAGCTGGTGAAAGGGCCGCCCTCGTTGCGGGCCGCCACGATGGCATCGATGGCTTGCTGGCCCGTGCCTTTGATGGCCCCCAAGCCGTAGCGGATGATCTTGTCAGTGACCGGCTCAAAGCGGTGTGTGCCCCGGTTCACATCGGGCGGGTCGAAGGTGATGCCGAACTTCAGCGCGTCTTCGTAGAGCACCTTGAGCTTGTCGGTGTCGTCCATCTCCACCGTCATGTTGGCGCAGAAGAACTCGGCGGTGTAGTGCACCTTGAGCCAGCCCGTGTGGTAGGCCAGTAGCGAGTAGGCGGCCGCGTGCGACTTGTTGAAGCCGTAGCCCGCGAACTTTTCCATCAGGTCAAAAACCTCATCGGCCTTGTCCTGCGCAATGCCGTGGGTGGCCAGGGCACCTGCGCGGAATTTCTCGCGGTGTTCGGCCATTTCTTCGGCCTTTTTCTTGCCCATGGCGCGGCGCAGCAAGTCGGCGCCACCGAGCGAGTAGCCGCCCAGAATCTGCGCGGTCTGCATCACCTGCTCTTGGTAAACCATGATGCCGTAGGTCTCAGACAGCATCTCGGCCACTGCCGGGTGCGGGTACTCCACCACTTCACGCCCATGCTTGCGGGCCACAAAGCTGGGGATCAGGTCCATAGGCCCCGGGCGGTACAAGGCGTTGAGCGCGATCAGGTCTTCCAGGCGGCTGGGCCGTGCGTCGCGCAGCATGCCCTGCATGCCGCGGCTTTCAAACTGGAACACGGCTTCGGTCTTGCCGTCCGAAAACAGCTTGTAGGTGGCCGCGTCGTCGATGGCGATGTTTTCAAAGGCGAAGTTCTCCTGGCCTTTGTGCCGCTTCATGATGAACTCGCGGGCGATCTCCAAAATAGTGAGCGTGGCCAGGCCCAAAAAGTCGAACTTCACCAAGCCCGCCGCTTCCACGTCGTCCTTGTCGTACTGGCTCACCGCCGATTCGCTGCCGGGCTGCTGGTACAGCGGGCAAAAGTCGGTCAGCTTGCCCGGCGCAATCAACACGCCCCCGGCGTGCATGCCGATGTTGCGGGTCATGCCTTCGAGCTTTTGCGCCAGCTCGATCAGGGTCTTCACGTCTTCTTCGCGCTCGATGCGCTCGGCCAGGATCGGCTCCATCGCAATCGCGTAGTTGTTCTTGTCGCCCTCTTTGGGCGTGGCGGGCGGGTATTGCAGCGTGACCGACATGCCCGGTTTGTTGGGGATGAGCTTGCTGATGCCGTCGCAAAAGGTGTAGCTCATGTCGAGCACACGGCCCACGTCGCGGATGGCCGCACGCGCGGCCATGGTGCCGAAGGTGGCGATCTGGCTGACCGCATCGCGCCCGTATTTGTCTTTCACATAGTCGATCACCCGGTCGCGGTTGCCTTGGCAAAAGTCGATGTCGAAGTCGGGCATGGACACCCGCTCGGGGTTCAAGAATCGCTCGAACAGCAGGCTGTATTGCAGCGGGTCCAGGTCGGTGATTTTGAGCGCGTAGGCCACAAGCGAGCCCGCACCCGAACCCCGGCCTGGGCCGACGGGGCAGCCGTTGGCTTTGGCCCACTGAATGAAGTCACCCACGATGAGGAAGTAGCCCGGAAAGCCCATCTTCAAAATGGTGCCCAGCTCAAACTCCAGCCGCTCCACATAGCGCGCACGCTCGGCGTTGCGTTTGGCTTCGTCGGGGTAGAGGTGCAGGAGCCGTGCCTCCAAGCCTTCAAAGGAGACGTGGCGGAAATAATCGTCCACCGACATGACGACGCCATTGACCGGCGGGATCGGGAAGTTGGGCAGCTGCGGCTTGCCCAACACCAGCGTCAGGTTGCAGCGCTTGGCAATTTCGAGCGTGTTGGCGATGGCGCTGGGCACATCGGCAAACAAGGCGCACATTTGCTCGGCCGACTTGAAGTATTGATCGCGGGTGAAACGGCGCACACGGCGCTGGTTGGCCAGGATCTCGCCTTCGGAGATGCAGACCCGAGCTTCGTGGGCTTCGTAATCCTCTGCAGCATGAAACTGCACCGGGTGCGTGGCCACCACAGGCAAGCCCAAACGCGCTGCCAGCGCCACGGCCCCCGTGACTTGGGGCTCGTCCTCGGGTCGGCCTGCGCGCTGCAACTCCAGGTAAAAGCGGTGCGGAAAGATGGAGCCCAGTTGCAGCGCCACATCGGCGGCTTTGTCGGTGTCACCCTGCACCAAAGCTTGCCCCACTGGGCCGGCTTGCGCGCCGGACAGCAAGATCAAGCCCTCGGCCAGCTCCTTGAGCCAAGCCAGCTTGACGGCGGCCACGCCTTTGAGCACGTTTTGTGTCCAGGCACGCGCCAGCAGTTCGCAAATGTTCAGGTAACCCTGGTGGCTTTGCACCAACAGCACCACCCGGCTGAAGGCTGCAGGATCGCCGCCCAGGCCTTCGAGGTTGATCTCGGCCCCCAAAATGGGTTTGACGCCTTTGCCTCGGCCTTCTTTGTAGAACTTGACGCCGCCAAACAGGTTGTTCAGGTCGGTGATGGCCAAGGCGGGCTGGCCGTCTTTGGCCGCCATCTTGACCACATCGTCGATGCGGCAGGTCGAGTCAACGACAGAAAATTCAGAGTGGAGGCGCAGGTGAACAAACATAGGCCCTCATTGTAGGAGGCCACAGCCCTCAAATTGACAAATTTGAGGCGATTCAGTCGCGCAAAACCTGCAGCACGTCGGAGCGGAATTCGCGCCCATAAAGGATGAGCACCACCAAGGCTGTGCCCATCAGCAGCGCCAGCGGCGAAAAGAACCATGCCATGGCCGCAAAGGAAAAATAATAGGCCCGCAAGCCGTCGTTGAACGTCTCGGCGGCAGCCCCCACCAAGCGCCCTGCCCGCTCGGCGACATGCTGGCGGTCCAGCCGTCCGGAATCAAACTCTTCGGGCGGGGGCATGCCCCCGATCACCAAGGCCACAAAGGTGTACTGGCGCATGGACCACGAGAAACGAAAGAAGGCATAGACAAAGATGCCCACCAGCACCAGGACCTTGAACTCGAACACCAAGATGGGGGTCGGCTGGGCAAACGGAATCTCACGCACCAACTCGGCCGCCTTGTCAGTGGTGCCCAAGAGCGCAAACAGACCGCCGATGATGATGATGCTGGTGGATGAAAAAAACGCCGGGGTTTGCGACAGGTTCTGGGTGATCAGGCCGTCGAGCATGCGGGGGTCGCGTGCGGTGGTTTGCAGCATCCACTTTTGGCGGTATTTGTTGGTGGTGGCGATCAGGCTTTGGTCGCGCTTGCCACGCACCCGGGCAAACCAGGCGTAACCCACCCACAAACCAAAAAATGACAACATGGCCAACCAGTCGGCCCACGGCAACATCGAGAGGATTTTCATGCCCTCATCCTAGCAAGTACGGGGCCCGAGCAGGTGCTTGCGCCCGAAAACGCGCAAAAAAAGCCAGGGCGTGCAGTGCGCCCTGGCTTAGGAATGGGCCAAGGCCCCAAGATCAGCCGCGCAGTTTCGCAGCCACTGCGGCCACGCGCTCGCCATAGGCTTTGGCCGTGTCCAGGTCACCTTGCGGGATGTCTTCGGCTGGGCTGGTCGGACCCACTTGTGCCATCACGCCGGAGTTGGAGCCGATGCGGTTGATGGTGCCGTCGTTCATGGCGGGCTGGCCCACCCAGACCATGCCTTGCTGCATGGCCAGCGTGATGAAGTACTGGATGGTCGACAGTTTGTCGCCGCTGGGGCTGGCCGAGATGGTGAAGCCGCCTGCGACTTTGTCTTTCCAGGCGCTGGTGAACCAGCGCCTGGAGGTGGCGTCGGCAAATTTCTTGAACTGCCAAGAAGCCATGCCCATGTAGGTGGGTGAGCCAAAGATGATGGCGTCAGCCGCGTCCAGCGTGGCCCAGTCGGCCTCGGTGATGTTGCCGTCAGCGTCGATGGTGACGGTTTGGGCATTGGCGCCTTGGGCCACGAATTGGGCCACGCGTTGGGTGTGGCCGTAGCCAGAATGGAAAACAACAACCGTTTTAGCCATGAGAAGAACTCCTTAGAAAAAAAGACAGAGGGGTGAAAAAAATCAGGCGGCCAGATCGAAGACCAGCACTTCTGCGTCGTGGCCTTGGCCCAAGACCAGCGAGGACTCGGCTTGCAGCATGGCGGCATCGCCCGCACTCAGCGCTTGGCCATTGACTTGCAAGCTGCCGCGCACCAGAAATACATAGGCTTTGCGAGCGGGGTCTAGGCTCAGCGTGGCGCTTTCTGTGCCGTCCAAGAGCCCGGCATACAAGCGGGCATCGGCGTGAATTTTGACAGCGTGGTCGCCCGCTTCGGGGGCCGCCACCAGAGCCAACTGGCCCCGCTTGGCCGATTCGGGCACGGTTTTTTGCTCGTAACCCGGGTCGATGCCTGTGACGTTCGGCTCGATCCAGATTTGCAAGAAGTGGGTTTGTTCGCCCTCGGCGTGGTTGAACTCGCTGTGGCGCACGCCGTTGCCCGCACTCATGCGCTGCACGTCGCCGGGCGGAATGCCTTTGACATTACCCATGCTGTCTTGGTGGGCCAGGTTGCCCGAGAGCACGTAGCTGATGATTTCCATGTCGCGGTGACCGTGCGTGCCAAAGCCGGTGCCGGGTGCGATGCGGTCTTCGTTGATGACGCGCAGGTTGCCCCAGCCCATGTGGGCCGGATCAAAGTAGTTGGCGAACGAGAAGCTGTGAAACGACTGGAGCCAGCCGTGATCGGCGTAGCCGCGTTCACTGGATTTGCGCAGGGTCAGCATGGGTTTCTCCTTGAGGACATGGGTGCAACTTTAAAGAAAAGCCCGAGCCTGATGGTGCAATCCATTTGCCTCCATCATTCAAATTATTTAAATTAAAATAGATTGACCATGCAAAGTCCAAAAGATTGGCTCACGCCCGATGCCCTGTTCATGCTGCAAACCATTGACGAGCAAGGCAGTTTTGCGGCCGCTGCCCGCAAGCTCAACTTGGTGCCCAGCGCCCTGACCTACCGAGTGCGGCAACTGGAAGACGCGCTCGATGTGCTGCTGTTTGACCGCAGCTCACGCCAAGCCAGGCCCACAGCCGCAGGCCAAGAGCTGCTGCGCGAAGCGGGCCGCTTGTTGCAAGACATTGACGCCGTGGCCAACCGAGTCAAGCGGGTGGCCACCGGCTGGGAAGCCGTGCTGACAGTGGCCGTGGACAGCATCGTCTCGCGCCATGTGGTGATGGATTTGTGCGAAGCTTTTTTGGCGCTGAACAGTCCAACCCGTTTGCGCATTCGCCACGAAACGCTGTCCGGCACGATGGCCGCCTTGACATCAGGGCAAGCCGATTTGGCGCTGGGAGTGGCGCTGGAGCCGCACATGGCAGCAGACATTCAGCACAGGGTTTTGGGCGACGTGGCTTTTGTCTTTGCCGTGGCCCCACAGCATCCACTGGCATCGGAGACGGCGCCTTTGAGCGATGCCCTGCTGATGCAACACCGCATGGTGGCGGTGGCCGACTCAGTGCAGCGCGGCAGCGGCCTGACGGTGGGGCTTCAAGGCGGCCAGGATGTGTTCACCGTGCCCGATATGCCAAGCAAACTGGAAGCCCAAGTGCGCGGCATGGGAGTGGGTTTTTTGCCCCAAAGTCTGGCATTGCCGCACGTAATCCAAGGCCAGTTGGTCATCAAACAAACCGAACGCGCGCGCCTGAGCACGGTGCACGCCGCGTGGCGCGACAGCCGCTTGAGCCCCGCGGGCCATGCGCTGCTGTGGTGGACGGCTCAGCTGGACAAGCCCGCCACGCGCCAGGCCTTGCTGGGTCAGACCTGATGCACCCTGCCCGTCTGGCGGGCAAGGTGCATCCCGTCATCAGGCGTGTGTGACCTGCATGCGGCCTTCAGTCAACAGGCGTTGCAGCAACTGCTCGGCGCTCTCATTGGGCACACTGAAGTAATTGCCCAAGCCGGTGCCGATGTCCTGCAGCGTCACCAACTGCCCCATCACATCGCCACCATCGCGGTCCACCCAGACCTGCAGGTCTTTGCCACTGTTGTCCCGCACCAAATCGATGTAGCCGCCAGCGACCAATGTCTGCGCGTCCTGCTGGGCATTGCCCGTCAGGCTGTCGCCGGGAGCCAGCTGGAACAAATCTGACAAATCCAGCACATCAGACTGGGTGCTGTTGCTGCTGGTGTTGAAGTCGGTGATGACATCGCCCCCCGTGCCGCCCAAACCGCCCGTCCCCCCCGCGCCCTGGTTGACGGTGTTGTAGGCAAACCGGTCAGAACCCAAACCACCCGTCAGCGTGTCTGAGCCCAAGCCGCCAACGATAAGGTCAGCGTTGGCGCTACCGGTCACACGGTCATTGCCTGCACCGGCCACAATGGCCGCCCCGGCCGCTGCGGACCAGCTGCTGGCATCCAGCGTATCGCTGCCCTCGGTACCAAGGCCCCAAACGGTGTGCCCCAAGCTGCGCCCAAACTCGTCTTTCATGCTGCCGTTGTAGACCACCTGGATCGGTGAACTCACGGCAGACGAAAATTCCATGTACAGGCTTTGCCGGTTATTGAGGGATGTGACAGAACTCAAGCCACCAGCCGCACCGCCCCAGGTGTTGATGCTGAAATCACCCAACAAGGGCGCAGCGCCCGTCAGGGCGGTATTGAAGTCCAGTTGCATGGCCGAGCTACTCAGGCTCATGCCTTCAAGGTCAGGTGCCAGTCGGCCACCACGTACATACAAATCGACCGACTCGTTGTTGTAGGTGGCGCTGTAGCGGGCACTGTAAGACTGCCCCGCCACCAGAAAGTGTCCATACCCGGCAGCGGCGAAACCGGAAGTCAGCAAGACATCGCGGTCGCCCAACAAGACCTCCAGGCGATTGGTTTCGGACAACTGCCCCACATCGGCAGCCGCCACCGTCAACACCTGAGCCACCACGCTGCCTGGGGCTGCATCGGTTTGACGCAAGTCCAGCACCTCCAGCCCGGCCAGACCGTGGTAGCCCGCGGCATTGACCCGCTCATCGGCAGCGGCCGCCCCGGAAATGCCGCGGACGTTGCTCACAAAATCGGCCAGCACCATGGCCGAGCGGCCCTGGTAGGCGGCATCCAGCTTCAGGGTGTCACGGCCCAGCCCGCCGTCGATGAAACGAAACGCCAGGTCGGTCACCGAAATCACATCGTTGCCCGAGCCCGCATTCACGTCGTCGGCCCCTGCCGTTTTGATGGTGTCATTGCCCACACCCAATGCTGTGGTGTTGAGCTGCAGCAGATCATCCAGAGTCGGGTTCGCGTTCGCGCTGAGCGACAGGTCGTATGTGGCACCAGCGCTGGTGGCCACCACCAGGCGGCCTTCAGACTGGTACTTGGTCGCCAGATAGGTGGCCACTTCACCCCGCATGGCCGCGCTCAGGCCATAGTTGAAGGCGATCTGGTCGCCCATCACGCCGGTCACGAACTCGGCTCCGCCTGACTGCACCCAGCCCGAGCCCCCCACCGCCAATGTGCCCACCCCGCGCAGCCCCGCTTTGCCGGAATTGGCAAACATCAAGCTGTTGGCAGTGGTGCTCAAAATGCGGTTATTCACCGCCAGTGATTGCGCCGAGGCGTCGTTGTAGCCGTTCATGACCAGCCACGAACTCACTGTCGCCGCGTTGGCAATGGTGTTGGAACCCCAGCCGGCATAGTGCGATGACAAGGTCGTCTGCAAGCCCCCAAAGTGGTGCCTGAAGGCATAGACCGTGCCGTTGTGGACACCATCGAGTTCTCGGCTCATGGTGTAACCCCAGGCGGTGGGATAGCCCAGCAACTTGAGCATCGAGAAATCGGACATGCCCGTCAGGTCAACTCGCGGATTGGCGATCTGCGAGGTCGAATACAAGGACGATGAACCGTTGAAGTAAAGCGACACATGCCCGGACGCATCGGTGATTTTGGGCACAGTGCCTGCACGAGGCACCAAATTAACCAAATTGCCCAACACATTGCGCGTGGCCGTGCTGGTGGTCCAAGAGGTCACTTGGGCCCCATCCTTGAGCGTCATGAGCGTGTCCGGATCGAACCAGACCGTGTCGGCGTACACCGAAGACCAATGCGCTCGGTCAGCCGCAACGTAAACCGAGCGATTGAGCGAAGAAGCGGCAGCGGCACCGCTGCGGTCCAGCGTGGCGGCCAGCACACGCTCACCATCCCCCCCCAGCAAAGCGGCATCCAGGCTGAAGGTGGCGGTACCTTGGCCATTGGCAGCCACCGTGACAGAACCCACCCGGGTGCCGTCCAGGCTCAGGTGGATCACATCGCCCGCTTTGGCTGCGGTCAGCTGCACCGAAATTTGCACAGGCGATGATTTTTCCGAGGCATCGACCACGTTGTTCGTGGCGACGTTGTCAATCACCAAACTGGGCGTGGCTTGGCTAAACACATCGACGCGCACACCCACCGACAAATTGGCGGTGTTGCCCGCCAGGTCCTTGATGCCGGACAAGGCGTAGCTTTGCCCAGCCGTGAGCGTGGGCGAAGCGCCCAGCGTGACCTGCCAGGCCGTGGCGTACACGCTGGCATCCCCCACCTGCTTAACAGGGTCTACCGCCACCACCGTGGCCGAGGCACCAAAAGCCCCCGGCAAAGAGCCCGCCACCAGAGCGACGGCCTCCTTGAAGTGCAGCGTCACCACATCCCCTGAGTTGAAAACCCCCATCGCGCCAGTGTCTGTCAGCACTTCTGCCCGCACGGAGGGCTCCACCAGGGTGTCGAGCGTGACCGGCTTGGGCGCAGAAAAAGCGCTGGTACTGCCGTCTGTTTGCACGATCTGGGTCGTCAGGGACTTTTGGCCCGTGGCGCTGCCCCAATCTGCCGCCGTCAAAGACAACCGGGTGGTGGTCGCATTGGTGGCCATGGACACGGTGCGGATCAACACACCATCGAGGTAAACGCGCATCTGACTACCCGCCACCGCGGCCACGTGCGTCATGTCCACCAATGTGGTCGAGGCATATTCTGTCGCGTTGATTCGGTTGTCTGATGAGATGGTGACCGGTGGCGTTGCAGCGACAGGTACCACCAACGAGGGCACAGCAAACATCTGTGCCGATGCGGCGGCATTGCCCACCGCATCGACCACCCAGGCGGCGTTCACCGTCACGGTGTCGCTGCTGGCCACAGTGGGCGATGTGCCCCAATAGATACGGAACTCCTGTGCATACGAGGTGCCGTTCAGAGTGACCTCACCCATGGCCTCCACACGGGCTCCTTTTCCAAAACTGTGGCTGTTGTTGAGCAACCAGACCGTCACGTTTTTGAGTCCGGAAGACTGGACCGGCTCGGTGAAGCGCACCACCAAACCGTCGTTGTTGGCGCCATCGCTGTTGCCATCGAAACGGGTCACGGTGTCAATGACGGGAGTGGACTTGTCCACAGCGAAGACCAGACTGGCCGCACTCGACGCATCACCCCCTTGGGCTTGTGTCGCTTCCACCCGGATGTTGCGCGAGCCCGTGGCACCACCGGCCAAGGTGGTCAACTGAGCGGCGCTCAGGCTCTGGGTCCATTGGCCGGAAGCATTGACCGTCACGTTGCTGAAACTGAGCAAGGCGGCAGCACCGCTGCCAGCAGACGCGTCATAGAAATTCAGGCTCACAGTCGCGCCGGGCGAGCCCGTGCCCTTGAGGGTTTGGCTGGTCGCCGACTCCGTGGCACTGACCAGGTTGTCGCCTGTCAGGTCAAAAAACGTGGGCGGTGACAGGGACAAATTGAGCGCAAACGCACCCGTGCTAGCCGTGGAGGTGTTGCCCGCCCGGTCGGTTTGGGTGACCGACACGTTGATGGTGCTGCTGGCGTTGGTGCCGCCCAAGTCCTTGTAATCCGAGGGCGTGAGGGCAAAGCTGTAAGTGCCATCGTTCCCTGCAAGGGTGCTCATGCGGCGAACCTGACCCGTGGTGGAGCTGTTGAGCACCACCACCACGGTGGCCCCTGCCTCAGCGCCACTGCCCGCAAAAGTGCCGGCGGTTTTGGCTTCCAGCGCGGTCACCGTGTCCAGCGACGCCGCCGAGATGGTGGGAGCAGCAATCAGGGTGTCCAGCGTCTTGCCCAACAGGCTGCTGCTGGCCGACTCGTTGCCGCCTGTGTCCACGATTTTCACCGACAAGTCAAAATTTTCGCCTGTGGCAGGGCCGGTGCTGGACTGGCTTACAAAGCTGGCAGGCAACACCAAGGTCAGCAAAGTATCTGGCTGACCCGCCGACACAATATGGCTATAGCTGTGGCTGCCCCAGCTGAAAGCCAATGTGTCGCCGACCTTGGTGCGGGTGTTGCGCAGGTCCACCGTCACGGACAGGCCCGCACTGGTCTCGGCCACGTTGACCCAGGCATCTGCTGCGGCCGCAACGGCCATCACCGGGTTGCCAGGCACATCGGTGTCCATCGCCACGCTTTGGCTGGCGGTTTCGCTCACGTTGCCTGCCGCATCGGTCTGGCGGGTCTTGAGTGTCCAGGTGCCATCAACCAAGCCGGTCAAAGCCGTGTTGAGGGCAGCCGCAGAGACCGCGCCACTGTTCAAGGTCAGCGTTCGCGTCACCAGGGTCTGCGTGCTGTCCAGCCCCTCAATCCAGGCCTCGACGATGGCCCCAGCCTCCAGCCCTGTCAGGGTGATGTCGCTCAAAGCCGCACGCTCACTGGCGCTCATGCGGTTGTCTGTGGCCACGGCGGGAATGCCAGGCGCGGCAGGGGCCAAGGTGTCCAGGTCCCAGGAGCCGGTTGGTGCAGACCAGCCCGAGGCATTGCCCGCGACATCGACCACCCGGGCCTGGGCGCTCAGGTCGGTCACGCCCTGCAAGCCGCTGAGCGCCTGCACCGGCAAACTGAGCACGGCAAAGCCATTCGCCACATCGCTGGCCAGCAAGGTGGTCTGGCTGGTATAGGTCTGTGCGCCGCCCGCTGTCCAGCTGAACTGGACCTCGAGTTGGTCGTTGGCCAGCACACCGCTGCCCAAGCTCACTTTGACGAGCGCTTTGCCGGTGCTGAGCTCGGCCACGTTGATCTTGTCGCCACCAGCCGACCCGGCCAGATCGGCCGCCAGCGTGTTGGCATCGGCGGCCACCAAACCGACCACAGCAGGCGCTGCAGGCGCAACGGTGTCGACACGGATGCCGTGGTTCTGTGGCGTGATGCTGCTCATGGCCAGGGGGTTACCGGCCACGTCTTGCAGCGCAGCCCCGTTCCAACTCACTGCAAAGCCACTGGCCCCGATGACACCTTCGAGCGCGCTGTCGCTGGCTTGCACCACGTACTTGAACACCAGCCACTGACTGCCCAATGCGGCAGAGCGGGTAGCGTCATAGACCGCATCGCCCGACAAGCCTGCACCCAGATCAATGGCGGGATCGGATGTTCCTGCGGTTAGGGTGACGTCTTCGCTCAGCCGGATCTTGATGAGCAGCACATCGCCCACTTTGGCGTGTGCACGGGGCTGGCCCGCGCTGTCTTCCACCACCAGCACCGCGCTTTGCAAAGCGGGCACTACCGTGTCGATCACAAAAGCGGTGCCGTAGGTGACGGCGCTGGACTCGTCGGCATGGATGCCGCTGCCATTGCGCTGCACAGCTTGCACCGTGGCGGCACCCTGCCCCAGCGCGGTCAGTGCAGCACCGGAGACGGTTGCGCTCCAGCTGCCATCGCCCGCAACCTGCACCACTGGCAAATCGGTGACCACATCACCCACCGTGACCCGCACGCGCACCCAGCGACCGGCATCGCCCGTGCCGCTGATCTGCAGGCCACTGCTGGCATCCGCAGCATTGAAGTAATGGTCAGCCACGTCCTGCACGGTCAGGCCAGCAGGGGCGTTGACCACATCGTCGGAATAAACAAAGCCCTTGCTGGCCGCTGCCGAAGGGTTGCCCGCCGCATCGGTTTGCACCGCGCTGACACTGAGGCTGGCCCCCACAGATCCGGTGCCGCTGGGGAAGCTGGCAAAGTCAGCCGCATTAAGGACAGCTTCCCATTCGCCAGAAGAATTGACGGTGATGCCGCCCTTGCTCAGCAAGGTGGTGTTGCCGTTTTTGAAGGTCAAAGCCAAATTGGCCCCGGCCTCGCCTGTGCCCGTGAGGCGCACGCCGCTGGCACTGAGCGCTTCACTGCGGCTGATGCGGTCATCACCAGCCACCACATTCACCACGGGTGGCATCGGGGCCAAGGTATCCACCGTGACTGTGGCCACTTGCCACTGCGACGGGTTGCCCGTGCCATCGACTTGCCGGGCTTGCACCTCCAGCGCCCCCTGCCCCCAAGCGACCAGTTGGCTCTTTTGCGCAACGCTCAAAGTCCAGCTCCAGTCGCCGGTTACGACATCGGCCGTCAGGGTTTGGGCGATGGTGTCGATGCCTTTGACCAGGCGCACTTGCACGGACCGTCCCGCATCTGCAGAACCAGAGACGGTCAAAGCACCCGCCATCTCGGTGATGTTGAGGATGTTGTCCGGGGTCACCGCTTGCAGTGTTGGCATGGCGGGCACGGCGTCGACCGGGCCAGTCCAGGCTTCGTAGCGGGCACCTGCGTTACCGGCACGGTCCACGGTTTGCGCTTCCACGCGCAGGTTGGCGTTGTCGCCCACTTGCGTGATCACCGCTTCGGAAATGGTCACCGCGGCATAGCCCCGCTGCACATCGGCCAGCGTCAAGCTCACATCCACCTGAACGCCGCCGCTGCCTTGCTGGCTGCCCCAGAACACGCGCAGGCTGTCCCCCGCCACGGCATCGGCCGCCAAAGGCACATACAGCACCGTGCCGTCGTAGGCTTCGGTTAAATTGTTGTTGCTCACCGTGGCCAACAAGCCCCCGGAGAGTTCGGTATCGACATTGCGCTCCAGGGCAGCCTGAATGCGCGCGGCCGTGACACTGGCCGGGAGCGTCTTGTCAAACACAAAGCTGCCCGTCGCGGTGGGCGATGTGACGCCCGACACCACCTGCGTGGCCTGCATGCCGATGGTGCCTTCGCCCAAACTGTCCAGCTGCGCGGCCGACAAGGTCAGGGACCAACTGCCTGCCGTCACCGTGGGCGTGAGGTCGAGCACCTGGCTGTTGCTGCCGGTCAAGCGCAGGCTCAGCGTACCGCTGCCGCTGACTTGGCCCGTGAGGGTGATCGGGGCTTGGTTGTACTCTTGCTGGTTGACGTAGCCGTCCGTCATGACCGCGTTGAATTGCGGCGCTTGAGGGGGGGCGCTCACGTTCAAACCCGACACCGCGGTGCGCAGCACGTCGGCATTGCCTGCCGCATCGGTCACCCGGTAAGTCACCGACAAATTGGCGGCCGAGCCGAGCAAGGCGATCTCCTCGCCGGGCACGGTCAGGGTGAGCGTCTGGGCGTTGGCCTGCAAATCGCTGGCCCGCACCACATAGGTCAACACAGCTTCGGTGCTGCTGCCCCAAAAAATTTCTATGCGATCGCCCACTGCGGCATTGGCGGGCAAAGGCAACACCACCGGCACACCGTTCACAGCCTCTAGGGCGGTGATGCCGCCCGCCAGCTCAGACGCCGCATTGGCCGCTGTCGCTGCAGTTTGCGCCGCCGATGTCGGGGCCGCGGGTGGCGTGGCGTCCACCGTGAGCGTGCTGCTGACGGTCAAGGATTCCAGGCCATTGAAGATTTGCTTGACTGCCAACGAGACCACGCCCTCGCCCAGCGCGGTGTAGTCCGCATCCGTCAAGGACACGCGCCAGGTGCCGTTGGCGGCCACCTGTGTTTGCAAGTTGCGGAATGCGCTGCCACGCGTCAGCGTCAAGGCCACGGTGTGGCCCGCCACCCCGGTGCCTTCGATGACCACGCCCGCTTGCTTTTCTGCCAGGTTGATGGTGTCGTCTTCTGCCACCACCAACAGGCTTGGGCTGGGCACCTCGGACTGCAGCACAAAGCTGCCCGGCACCACCTGCGACGACTGAGCGCCATCGGCACTGCTGGCCCACAGCTGCACACTCACATCGCCCGCGCCCAACACCGTGCGCATCTGTGCGCTGGTCAGCGTCAAAGACCATTGGCCGTTGACCACCTCCGCGGGTCCCACATCCACCACGCCACGGCTGCCCATCAAGTGCACATACACGCGGGTGTTGCTAGGCCCACTGCCCGTCAAGGTCAGGGGCTGGGCCTGGGCACTCCAAAGCACCGATACCGGCGAAGTCAGGCTGGGCTGAGCACTCAGAGGAACGGTGTTGACGCTCAGGGTGCGATTCTGGGTGGCGGTATTGCCAGCCAAATCGGTTTCCGTGACGGTCAGGGCGGGGCTGCCGCTCAGGCCTTGCATCTCGGCGGCGGTGAAGCTCGTGCTCCAGCGGCCATTGCTCGACACCGTGGCGGTGCGGGCAGCCAGGCCGCCCAGCTCAATCGTGATGGTCGCGCCCGCCTCGCCCAAGCCAGTCAGGGTTTGGTCCAGCTGCGTTTCGGCCAAGTTGATCCGGTTGTCGCCCGCGAAAGCATTGACGCTCAGGTCACGGGCAGCCGTGTCGAGCGTCAGGTTGCGCACCGTGCTGGTGCTGACGTTGCCCGCGCGGTCGGTTTGTGTGGCGGTCAAGCGGATGCTGCCTTCGCCCAACTGGGCCCACTCGGCCGATGTCAGGCCCTGAGTCCAAGCCCCGGTCGTGGCGTTGGCAGACAGGGTTTTGCTCACCGTGCCCAAAGGGCCTTGGAGCAACAACGAAACCGTAGCCCCCGGCTCGGCGGCGCCCCTCAGAACCACCTGGCCTTGCTCCAGCCCATTGATTCGGTCATCGCCCGCCACCGGGTCCACCACGGGTGCCAGCGCCAGTGAATCGAGCGTCAAACCCGTCTCCACGGTGTCGCTGACATTGCCCGCAAAATCAATTTGCCGCACATTGAGCTGCAAAGTGCCATCGCCCACCTGGAACCACTGCTCCAGAGAGATGTAGCCCGTCCAGTTGGTACCACTGGCCGTGACGGTCACCGTGTCACTGACCACACCCGTCAAGGTGTTGTAAAGCCAGTAACTGACTTCATGTCCACTGGCACAAGTGCCGCGTATCTGCACCTGGCCATCGCGCTCGCCAGCATTCACAAGGTCGTCATTCAGGTAGTCGGCCAGCGCGGTCACGGTGGGCGCTGCCGGACGGACGTTGTCCATCATGATCCGCAAGCTGGACGCCAGCGTGCCAGACGCCTGCGCGCTCAGCGTGTGAAGACCTGGGGTCAGTTGAAGAACGGTCGAGCCCAAGCCATAGGCATCAAGCTGCACACTGCCCAAGTTGGTGCTGCCTTCACTCAGGGCCACAGTACTGCTCGCCACGCCAGATACCCAAACCGTCACGCCCTGCACTTCATTGCTGTGGTACGTGCCTGCCACCTGGCGGTGGTAGCTGTCATCTGACAACTGAATAACAGGCGGGCGGCTGCTGAAATCCACCGCCACCAACGAAGTGCTCAAGGCGTCGGCCGTGACCGGCATCGACGCCGAGGCGTTGTTCGCGGCGTCGGTGAACACCACCGAGACCGCTTTGCTGCCCGCACCTGCCGCCAACAAAACCTCCACCAAAACCGACACTTGGGCATAGCCTTGCGCCACTTCGGCATTGGTGATGGTGTGCGTGACAAACTGGCCACCCCAGTTCAAGCTCAAGCTGCCGCCAGTCCCCAGGTTGTCTGGCAACGCCACGGGTACCAACACTTGGCCGTCATCGACCACATCCGACCAGTCCACGCCGCTGCTGAGCTCTCCCGAGCTTTGCAAGGCCAGAACAGCTGCCTGCTGGGTTCGCACGCCTGCAGGTGCAATGGTGTCCACCATCACGCTGCGGGTGGCCGTGCCCGTGTTGCCCGCGCCATCGGTCTGCTGGACCTCCGCCGTGAAAGCGCCCTGCCCTGCTGCGGCCAAATCAGCCAGCTGAGCCGACGTCAAAACGATGGCCCAACGGCCGGCAGTGGGCGTGGTGGTGTAGACCAAAGCTTGGCCGTTGTGGGCCAAAGTCTGGTTGCTGGCGTCCTTGAAGGACAAACTGACCTGCAGGCCGTTTTCGGCAGCACCTTCAAAACGTGTGCCGCTGGCCTGTTTGGCCACGTTGATCAAACCCGCGCCAGTGGCGACATCAGCCGCCTTGGTCATGGTGATGGCGGGGGCCTGCATGTCCAACTTCATGTGCTTGATCGGACTGGCGTCGCTGAACTGACCGCCCACATTGGCGAACGCGCGCAGCTGGTAATCGCCCTCAGCGAAATTCAGGGCCGTGGTCTGGAATACACCCGTGGTGGCATCGGCCGTAACCACCTGCAGCGATTCGCCAAGGTCCAGAACACCATCGTTGTCCCGATCATCGAACACCGTCACGGTCGAACCTGCCACAGCGCGGCCACTGATTACCTGCTGGGCTGTAGCCGTCAAACCATCAGCAGCGTCCGCGCCCGTGTCCGAGGAGATGGCCAAGCCCGAAGGCACCGCAGGCTGTAAGGTCACAGAAACAGGCAAGGCAGTGGTCCAGCCTGAATCGTTGCCAGCGGGGTCCACCTGGCGCACCTGCACATCCACAGACCCGGTGGCGATCTGGCCCCAGTTGTCCGCGGCGATGGTCAAAGTCCAGAGGCCTTGCAGGCCCACCACCACCTCGTCCACCAATGTCTCGCCACCTTGTGTACGTTGAACCAGCACTTTTGTACCCGCCTCGCCTGTGCCCGAGAACGCCACTCCCGCTTGCTGCTCAGCCAGGCTGACGGCGTTGTCACCCGTGACGGAATCCAGTGTGGGCAAGGCTGGAGGCCTCGTGTCTACAGACAAAGCAATGGACGTGGAAGTCGCCGAAACATTGCCAAAACGATCCACTGCCACAGCCAACAAGGCATGTGTTAGGCCAGCAGCCAAGCTAGGCAAAGTCAGGTTGTAGTGCCCCGCAGAGTCGGTCAATGCCTCTGCCAGCCTCTCACTGGCCTCAGTGAGTCCATCGCCATTGCGGTCCAGGTACCAAACCACCTTGCCGTTGACCGGGCCAACACCCGAAAAAGCAGGCGTGACATCGGACGTGGCCGTTGCGCTCCAGCCTGTGAGCGATGGGCCATCCAGCTCGGCCGTCGGCGGGTTAGGCTGGGACAGACGGATTTCAAGCGCACGACCTGTGTCAGGACTGGCAAGGCCAGAGGCATCGACACTTTGAGCCAGCAAAAAGGTTTCACCAGAGGTCACCTTGGCATTCAGCACATCGGCAAAAGAGGCCAGGTATTGCCACCGCCC